>CAJKFC010000092.1 GCA_905199135.1 uncultured Eubacteriales bacterium | reverse complement strand
AGAAACGGCTGACAATGCCGTTCCGCCGGCGGCGAGTGCCGCCGTACCAAACGCGCCGATTCATTCGGAGCGTGAGTATCAAATATCCGGGGTCCCCATTCGGCTTGACGAATGGGGTATATGACAAAAACCGCCGGGCGGCGGTTTTTGAAGGAGAAAAAGTAATTAAACAGGCTTTTCAGCCGAAATTGTGTATATAAATCGGGCTATTTTAAAGCCCTGCACGGCGGCAAATCCCGCCTTTGACACCATTTTTTCCACCTCTTTTCGTCCGCGGCACTTAAAGTCTCCGCTTTTCATAAACGGGAAAAGAAGGTAATTGTCTATAAACGCGCCGATTCCCGACACCCCCGTGTCGGAAAGATAATAAACGCCGCCATTTTTCAAGACCCTCAAGACCTCGGAAAGCGCCTTTTCGGGCTGAGAATAGTGGTGAAAACTCTGGGTGCAGGTGACGATGTCAAAGCTGCCGTCATCAAAGGGCAGATTTTGAGCCGAGCCCACCGAAAAGCAGGCGTTTTTTATGTTCTTTTTTCGGGCGGCGGCCACCATGTTTTCGGCAATGTCTATGCCGAAAAACCTTCCCTCACGCCTTTCCGAAACAAGGGATATGAGGTTTCCCGTGCCGCAGCCTATATCCAAAAGGGAAATCGGCTGCCCCGAGCCGATGCGCTCTGCCACATCGCGGCAGCTTATTGCCCCCTCTTTGGAGATGAACATATTGTCACACCCCTCGTCGTAGATGTGGGCCTGGCTGTTGAAATGTATTCTCGAAAGCTCTTCGTAATCTCTCACGGCTTTTCTCCAAGTAAGTTAGTTTTATTTAACTTCATCATACTCCCTTTGGTGCGGTTTTGTCAAGATGTAAATATATGTAAAAAATCAGAACGGAGCATTAGGCCCCGATTTTTTCGCCTAAACGGAAATTTTCCCTCAAAAAATGCCGCCGCAACCGTAAGTTGACAAAAAGACAGGCAAAGTTTATAGACTTTGAGGGCAAAATATGATAAAATAAGCTCAAAACAAAGGGGGCGGCCGCCCGTGAAAACAGGAGGAAAAACTATGAACACAGGGTCAAATATACAGAGCCTGAGGAAAAAAGCCGGCATGTCTCAGGAGGAGCTGGCCGAAAAGCTCGGCGTGTCGAGACAGGCTGTTTCCAAATGGGAGATGGGTCAGTCCCTGCCCGAAACCGAAAAGCTCATAGCTCTTTCAAAGATTTTTTCCGTGCCCCTCTCATACTTCATAACGGGGGAAGAACAGGAAAATACTGTAAATACAGACGAGCTTTTGGCGGAATATTTAAGGTCGGCAGATGTAATTATAAGGAAAAAATGCAGTAAAAATATGGTAATAACTACCGCTCTTTGCACGGCAATTTGCGTCATTGCCGCCGCTGTTTCCATAAGCACCGCCTCCCGTCTCGGCTCTAATGACAGGGACAGGATAAACGACTTGGAAATGCTGATATACAACAAGACAAATCAGCTGAGCGCCGAGATAAACTCTGTCAGGAACTCCATAACCGCAGAGCAGTCGGATTTTGAAAATGTTCAGGTTGACATTTCAAACCCCGATGTTCCCAATAAAAAATGCACCGTCGATGTTTCCTTCGGCGTTAAGGAATGGCAGGAGGGCACCGTGTGCACCGTCATTGTCAGGTGCGGCGGCGAGAGTTTTGAAGGTCAGGGAAATTACAAAAACGGCATAATAACCGCCTCTGTACCCGCAGGTATGGACGGTGACATGGAGGTTTCCGCCACTTTTGAAAAGGACGGCGTGGTAAAAAGCGGTGTTTTGAGCGAGATGGGCTATGTCATGGAGAAATTTCAGCCGATAATCGAGGGCCGTAACGCCCTTTCGGCGTCCCACTCCACATGGGGAAATCAGAGCAGCGACTGGAAAATCAGGGGAGATGTCAGCGTCCGAATTTTCAACATCGAAGCCTGTCAGGGCATCAGAAATGTAAAACTCAACATATTCAAAGACGGAGAGCTCATAAAAACGGTGGACAATATCCCGACGAAAGAAGAGGGCAGCGACGCCCTTTTTGCCGATTATGATGTCACCGAGGGCGGCGAGCTGTCTGTCCCTTACGGCACCGACACGACATACACCTATGTCTTTGAAATAGAGGACGGCTACGGCGTAAAATGGAGCGCCGATGCCGGCGGATATGAGATAATAGGCGGCGATTTCAACTCGCTGGACGGTTTCAGCGGCGAAGGAGCCGTGAGGATTCCATAAATGTAGCGTTTATAGGACAATATTCAGCGGAGCGGCAATGCCGCTCCGCTTTTGTATAAGCCTACTTGATGTAACTGTTCCCACTGACACCGAGTACAGGGATAAAAGCCTGAAATCGCAGTCCTATAAACGGGACTCTTTGACAAATTTCCTGTTTTTTCCGCTCCTGCCGTTGACTTTGAGAACTGCAGAAATTATAATAAATTCAAAATAGTTGAAGGACGGAAAATATGAAAAAGATTACTTTGTGTCTATGCGCTCTCATGTGCCTTTTGCTGACGGCGTGCAGCTCGGGCCCCGAAAAAACCGTGGCCGAATACTGTGATTCCGTCAAAAACATTGACGCTTCGGATTTAAGCGAAAATGTCGGCGAAGATGCGTTTTTAAGCGAGGACACCGCACAGTTTTTTGTCGACTACATAGAGGAGATCTCGAAAAAGACGGAATATGAAATAAAATCGGTGGATTCCGACGGCGAAACCGCAGCCGTAGAGGTCGAATTTACATACGCCGACGCCTCGCCCGTAATCACCGAATTTATGGAAGGATACCTTGCGCAGGCTCTGCCTATGGCTTTCAGCGGATCGGACGACGAAGAGATGGATCTTTTGGCCGAAACGGAATTTAAAAAGGCTCTTGAAAACGCCGAGGTTTCGACAGCCACCAAAACAGTTAATTTTAACTGTGTGAAAATCGACGGCGGCCGGAAAATAGAGGAGACTCCCGAAGAGATGACAGACATACTTTCGGGCAACATCATCGGCACGCTGGTAGAGCTTTTCCAGTCCTGATAAAACCAATTTCTGCTTTATCAATTCCATACACAAGCATAAAAACGGAGCTTTGGCTCCGTTTTTATGTTTTTTGGCGCTGTTTCCTCGGACAATACGCAAAATGGCAAACGAAAGTTATTTGCCGGTGTCGGCATATTCTTTGTCACATTTAGCCGATTTCATTTACACTGAGGGATTGAACAGGGCAATACCCGTCGGCGGTCAGAACTTCGGCTCTCCGCAGACTGATAAATGATGAGGTTTTGTGAAACGACACTCGGCTGTTATTTCACCCTATTATTCGGGCACAACGGTGCCCCCGACGGCATCGGATACTTTGTTTGTTCATACGGCGGGGAACTAGACGCCGTCGTTCCGCATCGATACGGAATCTTAAGGCTTGTACACGGAACGGCGGAAAGCCGTACCGTGGAGAGTGTTCACCGATTGAGCCTGACGGAAAATACGCGGTCGTTTTTTGGGAATGTATTATTAAAACGCCCCATGTGCGATTTATTTCCGCATATGCGGGGTGACAAATAAACGACCGTTTTGTTCTCAAAGCCCTGACAGCAGAACAGACCTTGTCAGGACTGCAAATATTTACCCACGAAAAAAACGCCCTCGGGCGTTTTTTTCGTGTTCATTTGAATATCAGTAAAGTGAGGAGTTATCTTGAAATAAATCTCTCGATCATTGCGGCGCACTCGCTTCTCGAGGCGTTTTCGGAGGGAGCCAGCTTTCCGCCGTCTCTGCCGCCGATGATTCCCTGCTGAGAGGCCCAAAGCATGGCTTTTTCGGCGTATTCGGAGACATCTGCGCTGTCGGCATAGTCTGCAAGGCTTCCTGTAACTTCGGGGCTGCCCGCGAATCTGTAAAGCATGACGGCTATCTGCTCTCTTGTTATATTGTCGTTTGTGCCGAAGCTTCCGTTATCATATCCTGTGATGTAGCCCTCTTTGTGAGCCCAAATCACGGCGTCTGTGTACCATGCTCCGCTCTCCACATCGCTGAAGGGATTTTCAGAGCCTGTGTACGAGGCGTCGGCCATATTCATCAGTATTTTTGCCATCATGGCTCTTGTGAGGGTGTCTGCGGGGGCGAAGGAGCTGCCGCCGACGCCGTTCATGATACCTCTTGCCGATACGAAATCGACAGCCGATTTGAACCACTGATTTGCCGATACATCACCGAAAGACACCGCTTTGTTCTCAATTCTTATCTTTGCGCTGCCCTCGGCCGTAATGTTCATCATTCCGTCCTTTACAAAGGCGTTTTTGATGACCTTTTCGGGGGAGACCGATGTATCCACAGCCACAGTAGCCGAAGATGCTCCGCTTACGGGGATAATCACCTCCACTTCGCCGCTGCCTGCGGGGAGTGTTATCTCAACGGTGTCTCCGCCCGAGACAGAGTCCATGGGCAGCTCGATTTTGCCGCCGCTTATTCTGCCGCTTGCCGCCTTGACGACAACCTTTTTGTCCCCCGACTTGAGGGTGGTCTCCGCCACCACGGTGCCGTCCTTATGCTTTGTGGTCTCTGTAACAGTGCCGTCGGCATTTGTCACGGTTTCTGTCACCGAGCCGTCGGGGTTGGTCACCGATGTGGAGGGGGAGTCATCATAGTCTCCGCCGTCGGTATCGCCGCCTACATAGCCTTCATTCACCTTATATGCCGCCACTGTTCCCGACACCTCGTTGGCGGCAAGCACCATGGGATAGCCGTTCACGCTGTCTTCGGCAGATACAAAGCACATGCCCTCTACGCTGACATCACCCTGGGCGCGGTCTGTGCCCTCGTCGGGGAAGTCCACCGTGAAGTCACGGCTGTTGACATAGTCGTAAAACTCGGGATTTTCGATGTCTGTTATATCGTACATCATGACGCCGCCTATGCGTTCAAGACCTATAAAGGCGTAGGTTTTGTCCCCTGCCTGTCCGACGATTACGCTTTCGGGCTCGGGACCTTTGGCGTCGCTGCGGCTGTCCAGCTTGTTGTTCTTGTTGGAGGCGTTGAAGTTTTCGGGGTAGAGCTGGGCTGTCAGCTTTTCAAAATCGGCTCCGCTGTCAAACACCTGGGTGAGACCGTCCTCGTCCACTCTGTATATGGAGAAGGAGCGTCCGCCGAGGGAATACTCGTTTTCGCTTTCGGGCAGACCGTCTACCTTGGTCTTGTCGAGCACCTCGATTTCGGCTTCGTCAGCCTCGTCTATCACGACGGTAGTTATGTTGGCGTACTCCTCCCATTCGGTGGCGTCGCCCTCGTTGGCTGTCAGTATATAGGTCTCTCCGCCCTGCTCGATTGTCGCTATGCCGTCGGGCATGTAGACGCCGCTGAGCTTTTCCCATTTTATGTCGATTTCCTTGTCCTCTTTGTTGGCGTCGAGCTCGTTGCCGTCTATGAGATGATTTTTAAATCCGAGGCTGTCTATTCTCTCAAAGCTTGCCGACTCTATATCGAGGGTTGCTATGGCGTTGGCCTCCTGAAGAGCCACATAGGCCTTGCTGCCGTCGGCGCTTACGGCGATGTATTCGGGCTCAAAATCTGCGGAAGGGTTGAGATTCTTTTTGATTATGACATTTTTATCTGTGAGAGCCTCTCTGTCGTCGTCCCACTGGTCGAATGTCACTGTCTGGGACTCGCCGCTCTCGATGTCGCCTATGGTGACAGAGCCCTTGGGGTCTGTGCCGCTCTCATATCCCATTCTCGGCTCGCCCTCATCTGCCGAAAGCACCTTGTCTCCCGCAAATGTCACCATGTCGGGCTGAACGCCTGCGTCTATGGCCTTTATAAAGCCGCCCTCGTAGTCCAGAAGGACTATCTTGCCGTTTTCATCATAGTTTTCGGCCTGAACGGCTATTGCCACCATGTCTTTTTCGGTGTTTACCGCCACACTTGTGACATCGCCGAAGGTAAAGCCTTCTACCATGCCGCTGACATCTATTCTCTTGTAGAGCTCAAGCTCTTCATCGTTCGTCATTTTTACGATATCGACCTTCTTCTCTCTGCCGTTTACCAGATAGAAGCTGTCGTTGTCGCTGTTATATGCCACGATTTCGGCAACTCCGCCCTCCTGATCGGAATATCCCGTAAAATATCCCGAAACCTTGGAGAGCACATCGCTTTCCTCAAGGTCATACTGAGGCTCGGGGCTTCTCTCCACATCAAAGCTGTCGAAGAGCACCACTTCGCCCTCGCCGCCGTCCGATGTGTCGAACAGATAGCTGTCCACCTTGCCTGTGGCGGTGTCGAGAACCGAGAAAGCTGTGACATTGTTGCTCATGAGGTAGGGCTCGTCCAAAACTCCCTCAGAGGGCATGACGGGGGACAGACCGTAGGGGTCGCCTGCCAGAACATAGTCGCTCTCGTCAAAGGGGGTCTTGAGGTTCTGATCACCCTCATAGCTTTCGAGAAGGACGGGGGGATAGCTGCCGTTGTTGGCTCTGTCCTTTGTGTCCAAAAATGCCTCGTAGGTGTTGCCCACATTGGAACTCTCCAAAATATTCATGCCGCTGTCGGTCTTGAAGCGGTTCCACACATGGGAGTGTCCGTTGAAGATAAAGTCGACGCCGTACTGCTCCAAAAGGGGCTCCACATCGTTTACCAGATAGTCCTCGGCCATGGGATAGGTGTAGACTATCTGCTCTTCTCCGCTTTCGAGAGTTACCTTGTGTTCAACCGGGTCTGTGTAGGCAGGCACTGCGTTGCCGCCCAAAGAGTGGAACTGCCAGTGGAACATCACCATCTTGTACTTGGCGTTCTGGAAGGCGTCACTCTGAAGCTCCTCCTCCAGGAAGGCCAGCTGATCGCTGCCTTCGCCGATGGGCTCAAAGATGTGCTGCCCAAAACCGTACTGGTCCACAGAGGCTCCGGGGATCTCGGAGTACTTGCTGGTGGACCCCACGCTGTTGCCCCGCCAGATGCGGGCCACCTCCAGGACAATCACCCGCAGGTCCCCGATGGTGACGGCGTAGTACCGCTCGTCCCCAGTGTCGCTCTCGGGGAGGGTGAGGACCTCCTCCCAGGTGGTGGTATTGAAGGAGTTGTCCTGGATGAACTGCGCTTTGTCCGCCTCAGAGACATCGTTGGTGGGGTCGTCATCGCTGTTGACCCGGTCATAGAGGTCCTCGGCG
>CAJKFC010000091.1 GCA_905199135.1 uncultured Eubacteriales bacterium | reverse complement strand
CCTCGGCCCGGTTCGGGGTTGTGCCCGCCACTTTGCCATCACCGAGTATTTCGGCATCGAGATGATCAACATTCCGATGAACGAGGGCGGCCCGGACATGGATATGGTCGAGGAGCTGGTGAGAAACGACGAGGCCATCAAGGGAATCTGGTGCGTACCGAAGTACTCTAACCCCTCCGGCGTTTCCTACTCCGATCAGACCGTCCGCCGCATGGCCCGTCTGAAACCGGCGGCCAGCGATTTCAGAATCTACTGGGACAACGCCTACGGCATTCATCATTTATACGACGACGATCAGGACAACGTGCTTGAGATCCTGGCGGAGGGCAAGAGAGCCGGCAATCCGGATCTCGTTTACAAGTTCTCCTCCACCTCCAAGATCAGCTTCCCGGGCTCCGGTATCGCGGCCATCGCGACCTCCCCGAACAATCTGGAGGACATCAAGAACCAGTTGAAGATCCAGACCATCGGACACGACAAGGTGAACCAGCTTCGCCACGTCCGCTTCTTCAAGGATATTCACGGCATGGTGGAGCACATGAGACTTCATGCCGACATCCTGCGCCCGAAGTTCGAGGCGGTGACCGGCATTCTTGAGAGAGAGCTGGGAGGCTTAGGCATCGGCACATGGACCAATCCGAAGGGAGGCTACTTCGTATCCTTCGACTCTCTGGAGGGCTGCGCGAAGCAGATCGTTGCCAAGTGCAAGAAGGCAGGAGTGGTGATGACCGGCGCCGGCGCCACCTATCCTTACGGAAAGGATCCCAAGGACAGCAACATCCGTATTGCGCCGTCCTATCCGCCGCTTCAGGATCTGGTGACTGCCACCGAGTTATTCACTCTCTGTGTAAAGCTGGTGAGCGTGGACAAGCTCTTAGCGGAGATGGAGTAATTAAACATGCACAAAAGGGGAGCGCCGCTCCCCTTTTTCTTTACTTTTTTAATTTCCTATACTACAATATATCCGAAAAGGCGGGTATACTTACTATGTTGAAAAAACTGTACGGCAAAATGGTCAACCCGGAGACGGTTTCCTACTTAATCTTCGGTGTGCTCACCACGGCGGTGGACTGGATTGTCTATCCCATATCCAGATGGTTCGGGGCGTCCGTGGCGGCGGCCACGTTCCTCGGCTGGGCGGCGGCTGTGATCTTTGCCTTTGTGACGAATAAAATATTTGTGTTCAAGAGCCATGTCTGGGCCCCGCGGGGGCTTTTGAGGGAGTTTGTCTCCTTCGTGGCCTGCCGGGCGTTCTCCGGGTTTGTCACCATCGTGGCCATGGTGGTGATGGCGGATTTTCTGGGATACACCTTTGTAGACCCTCAGAACGGCATATTTTTCGGCGCCGACGGCCGTCTTGACGAGGAAAAGACCAATGAGGTTTTGGGAGAACTGCTTTCAAAAGTGGAGAGCGCCGTCGTGCCCGGATTTTACGGCTGTGGTTTTGACGGCAAGGTAAAGACCTTCTCAAGAGGCGGCAGCGACATAACGGGAGCCATTGTGGCAAGGGCGGTAAACGCCGAGGTTTATGAAAACTGGACAGATGTGTCGGGCTTTCTCATGGCAGACCCCAGGATAGTAGGCGACGCCAGGTCGATAAGCCACATAACCTACCGTGAGATGTATGAGCTGAGCTGCGCGGGAGCTACCGTTCTTCATGAGGACAGCGTTTTCCCCGTCAGCCGCGCAGGAATATCGACAAATATAAGAAACACCAATATGCCCGAGCACCCAGGTACCATGATATCGTGTACCGCCGTAAACCGCAAGGATTTTGCGATTTTTGCCGGAATTGCGGGTAAAAAAGGCTTCAGCATAATTCTTGCCGAAAAAGACAAGCCCGACAATTCACAGGATCTTGTGGTCGGCACATTAGAGGCAATAAAGAAGTCGGGAATACATTTCGATTACATGCCGTCGGGCGTCAACAATGTCAGCCTTTTGGTGGAGACAGGGGAATTTTATCTGGGTTCCGACAAGTTCTACGGCGAAATGGAAAAGATAAAGGTGCCCCACTACATAAGCGTCCACGACAACATTGCCCTTATTGTTTTGGTGGGCTACGGGGTGATACACAACAGAGAGACGATTTTCAGAATCTACGAGATACTCCGCAAAAACAATATCGACATATATATGCTCAATCAGGGCAGCAGCGAGCTGAGCACCTGGGTGGGCGTCAACGAAAGCCACCTGAATGAGGCAATTCAGGCTATTTATTCTGAATTTACAAAGTAAACAGCAAAGAGAAAATCTCCCGTATATACGGGAGATTTTTTTAATATAATCGCAAATATGTCTAAAAATAATGCAGAATTACAAAAAAAGTATGTCATATATTGACAAACAAATATGAATATGATATTATAAAGCCAAGCTGAAGGGGGTATAAAAATTGAAATATCTCGCTTTTATGACGATTGTGTTGCTGTTGGATATAAGAATAGGCAATATAAATATCCTGCCCGACTGTATCGGCTGGGGATTGATGTATTCTGTATTTTCAAAGCTCTATGAAGACGGCGAGGACGGAATATATAAAAAGCTGAAAAGCTGTACAGCCGTTTTTGCCGCGGCAGATGTAGTGCTGGAAATGGTGGTGCTCTTAGAGCGCAGAATAGTAACCCCATATTATTTCTTTAAATTCATATCTATTGTCGTGAGTTTCTACATGCTTTATATGGTTTTGGAGGGAATTGACTGGATTTCCTCAAAATACGGCAAAAAATCCGACACCGAAACAGTGCTGAAATGCATTAAAACAGCGCCTGTATGGTATCTTGCCGCCACCGTGATAGGATATTTTGATATTGCAAATCTCGAGCAGCTGTGCTTTGCTGTAACTGTCGGAGCGGCAGTGCTTTTTGCATACAGCCTTCAAAAGTCAGGAGAGAATTTAAGAGACATATAGATAGAGACGACTCATTAACCGACCGAACTGGCATTAAAAAGGAGGAAAATTATGAAACTAAAAAACAAACTTATTCTCGGCTTTTTAATAGCGGCGGTATTGTTGGGAGGGCTGATTTTTTACAAACCTGCTCAGGAGGAGTTCAATTTCAGAAGGATAGATGAAGAGCCGGAGCTTTTGGAGTCGAAAACGGTAGATGTAGACGGGACATCCGTAAGATTTGATTTATATGACGACAAAGGCGTAAAAGTACAGGTAGCGGTACCTCTGTCTGATGAAGACGGTTATAAACTGGATATGGAATCTTTAGCCGAAGCCGCCGAAGGGCTCTTTGAAACGGAAGAAACTTTAAAAACGCCAGACTATGAGAATGCAGGAGGGGGCACTCATCAGGACTGCGCAGCATGGCACAGCGGACGGTGGGAGGTCAAAGACGCCATGACCCCGTTTGTTATCAGGAGCACAGACATGAAGATGAGCGGTGTTTGGAAGGGTGAAGGAGCGGCATATAAAATGCAGCTTCATCAGTCGATAGAGTTCAGCGGCGCAGCTGCAGACATATCCGTGCCGCCCGGATTTGAAAAGAACGGCTCGACCAACACATATACCTGGTCGTCTTTTGGATACGAAAATACGCCTTTTGTATTGGCTTACATAGGAGATGCGGAGGCAACTTCTGTTGTGTCCACATTGGAGATGACGGTGAAGAGCGGAGCTGATATATATCCCACCAACAGCCTCTCATACAGCTCGTCGGTTTCTGACAGCAGATCGATTTTAGGCGGATAGCCTTTCTTTTAAATAAAAAAGCCTCGATTTCAAGGCTTTTTTTATTATTCACATATTTTTTTGAGGAGCCATGCCATATTTTCGCCTAGGTTGTGCATATTTCGCACGCCCTCTTCGTCGTTTAAAAACTCGCCGATATTTCTGCCGAAGCCCATGTTCCAATAGTTAGAGCCCACAAGATAGACCTCTTTGTTGAGCAGGAAATGATTCATGGAGTCGACGGTGGGCATTGCACCTCCGCGTCTTACGGCGGCTACTGCGGCAGCTACCTTATGCCTGAATATTCCACGGTTTGTCGACACAACAATGCCTGCGCGCTCCATAAATGCCTTGAGATTTGCCGTGACATCGGCGGAATATACGGGAGAGCCGAGAATAATTACGTCGGCGTCTAAAAGCTTCTGGAAATATTCGCAGAACTTATCGTCCGTAAAGACGCAGTTCTTATTTCCGCGGCATCCCATGCAGCCGCGGCAGGGGGGTATCCAGTCCTGTCCGAGCTGTATGAGCTCTGTCTCTATGCCCTCTTTTTCCAGCTCTTCAAAAACCATTCTTATCATAAGGGCGGTGTTGCCGTCCTTGCGCACGCTTCCGTTTATACCTACTACCTTCATAATTCACCTCTCATTTTTTATATGTAAATTATACCTTTTATCCGAAATAAAAGGTTTAGAAAGAGAGGATAAATAGTTTTTTGAAAAATTATCCTCATAAGGGAAAAATTCAGATAAAATACAAAAATATTTGTGAAAAGTATTTCTCAAAAGCAAATAATTTCCCCTTTTTGATATTGCAGGGTATAAGATTTATCCAAAAGCTCCGTTGACGGAAAGGTCTTTGTGTGCTATTATTTAAAGCGTTAAAAGGCATTTTAAAGTTTAAATATCAGGAGGTTTTTGTCATGTCATACGCAACACCCTTGTCTTCGTCCTTTAACGAAACCAAGAACCGTTCGTCTGTTCTCTCGCCCCAGTCAGGCATGTGCTCTTTCTGCACCGCCGACTGTATAGGAACCTGCGAGCTTGGACTTTCGGCAGTTTTGGGAGCACGAAGCGTATACCCTACAAACACAGGTGACAATCAGATAGCCTCGGAAAAAGACTACCCGATAGACTATTCCCATTTCAATATCAACGGCAGAGTTTTCGGTGCCATGGGCGCAGAGAAGAACAGCGACAGCGCCACGGTTTTCAATGTAAAACTGGGCAGAGAATACGGCAGGGAGAATAAGGTTAATACAGCTCTGCCCATAATGCTACCCGCCCTTATAAAGCTCAACTGGCAGGATTATTTTGCAGGCGCAGCCATGGCCGGCGTATCCTGCGTAATAGGCGAGAGCTCCACAAGCAAGGATCCCAACCTCAAAATGGAAAACGGAAAGATAAAGGAATTCCCCAAGTTGGGTGAGATGCTCGACGCCTTCAGAAAATACGACAGAGGATACGGACAGATCATACTCCAGTGCAACTGCGAGGACGATGCCCAGGGACTTCCCGAGTATGCAATAGAGAAATTCGGTCTTACGGCCATAGAGTTTAAATTCGGTCAGTCTGCAAAGGGCACACAGCCTGTAAATATAGTGAACGGCGGCCTTGAAGAGGCTCTCAAAAAGCGGGAGATGGGCGCTCTGGTATATCCCGACCCCAGCGATGAGAATGTTCAAAAGGCCTATAAAGACGGCGTTTGCCCCAATTTCTACACATACGGCCGTCTGCCCGTTTGGGACGAGGAATATTTTGTACCCCGTGTGGCTCAGCTGAGAAAGATGGGCATAAAGAATGTCTACTTTAAGATGGCAGGCTACGACAGAGCCGATTTGGAGCATGTGCTCCGCATAGCATGTCAGGCAGGAATAGACATGGTGACATTTGACGGCGCAGGCGGAGGATCGGGATACAGCCCCTGCAAGATGATGAACGAGTGGTGCCTGCCGACGGTTTGCCTAGAGGCGGCAGTGGTTGACATATGCAAAAAGCTTGAGGGCGAAGGTCTTGAGCTTCCCGCCATAACAATAACCGGCGGCTTTGCCACAGAGGATCAAGTTTTCAAGGCTCTGGCTTTCGGCGCTCCTTACATAACACATGTTGGTCTGTGCAGAGCAAGCATGGCGGCAGCCATGAGCGCCAAAAAAGTGGGTGAGCTCATAAAGAGCGGCAATGTTCCTCCCGCACTTCAGAAGTACGGAAGCACAGTTCAGGGGATTTTCAAGGATCTCCCTGATCTCAGAGCCATATACGGAAAAGAGGCCGACAGCTTAAGCCCGGGAGCCATAGGCGTTTTCTCCTATCTCAACAGAATCGCTTTCGGTCTTAAGCATTTCGGCGCTCTCAACCGCAAGTTCGATGTGTCTCTCTTTGACCGCTCCGACCTTATCCCCCTTACAAGGGACGCCAAGGAGCTCATGAGAGGCGAATGGTTTAACTGGTAAAAATAAATAATATAAAACGGCTGCATCGCAGCCGTTTTTATTTTGCGCTGAGCACATCTATGTCCTCGTACATAAATTGAATTCTGTCCACCTTTTTTGAGGTGTGGAAATGTCCGCAGTACCATTTTTTGTATTCGGTGGAGGCCTCTATCTCGCCCAGCCATTTTTCTGTGGACTTGTCCACGCTTGTTTGGTTTAGAAAAGGCAAGAAAACCTCGATAGGCTCATATACATAGGGACAGGTGTGGGAAAGTATTACATCTACCGAGTGATTTACCTTTTTGAGCTGACTTTCCACATAGAGCTTTATGTCCTCGTTTGGCTGTTCGCTTTCAAACCAGTGCCAGCCTCTGGCAAGGCGTATGTATTTGTCGACGCTGTAAGCGCCGCCGATGGCCATACAGCTCAGGCCGTTGAAATTGTATATCTCTCCGTCTTTGGCGAAGAGCAGATTTGGAAAACGCTCCTCATACCACACTGTGCCGCCGCAAAACTGTTTTTGCCTGTAAGAGCGTATCTCATAGGGCCTCATTTCATGGTTGCCGTGTATGCAGAAGGTGGTTATCGGATAGGAATTTACCTCTTTTTTCAGAAGAAAATCCTGTTTTCCGCCGAAATAGTTGAGCCCTGCGTCTCCCAAAATCACCATGACATCGTCCTGCGACCAGCCGTATCGTTTTGAAAAAGCCAAATATCTTGAAAAATCTCTGTGGGTGTCGCCCGTTACATATACCATTTTTTATCCTCCTTTATTAGTTTATATATAAAAAACAGATATTTTGAAATTGTGCCGGCTCTTGAAAAAATATTTTTAAAAACTCTTGACAAAATTGGTTTACTGGGTGTAAACTAAAATCAAAGAATGGTTTACAGAGAGTAAACCAACAGGAGGTGATGAGATGACAGACGCGAGACTTGGCGCCATAGAGACAAGGTTTGCCGATTTGATTTGGGAAAACGAACCGATTTCTTCGGGTGAGCTGGTGAAAATCTGCGAAAAAGAGCTGAACTGGAAGAAATCCACTACATACACAATTTTGCGCAGGCTGTGCGAGAGGGGCATTTTTCAAAACAACAACGGAACAGTTACCTCTC
>CAJKFC010000090.1 GCA_905199135.1 uncultured Eubacteriales bacterium | reverse complement strand
GGGCTGTCAGATGGTAGTTGTGGCCAGCGCCATGGGTAAAACTACAAACAGGCTCATAGAGCTTGCCAAATCCATGGGGCCTAAAAAGAACAAGAGAGAGATGGACGCCCTTTTGTCCACAGGTGAGATTCAGACGGTCAGCCTTTTGGCCATGGCCATAGAAAATCAGGGAGTGCCCGCCGTATCCATGACGGGCTTCCAGTCGGGATTTATCACTAATGATGTCCACTCCAAGGCCTTTATAAAGGACATAGACGCCGAAAGAGTTGAAAAAGAGCTGGCGTCGGGAAAGGTCGTCGTCATGGCTGGCTTCCAGGGCATCACCGAGAGCGGAGACATAACGACCCTCGGCAGAGGCGGCTCGGACACGACTGCCGTCGCCATAGCCGCAAAGCTCAAATGCGACTGCGAGATATATACCGATGTAGAGAGCGTCTGCACCGTCGACCCCAGGATATATCCCAACGCCAAAAAGATCCACAAGATCACCTATGATGAGATGATGGAGATGGCGGCAAGCGGAGCGGGAGTTTTGGAGACCCGCTGCGTGGAGCTGGCCAAGAAATACGGCGTGAGACTTTACCTCGGCAAAACATTGGAAAAAGATAAGACAAAGGGGACATATGTCATGGAAAATACAAACTTTTTTGAATCCATGCCGGTCACAGGCATGAGCATAAAGCACAATACATCCATTGTGTCGTTCCGCCATCTCGAGCAGACGGCCGACTCCAGCGCGAAGATATTCAAGATCATATCCGACAACAACATAAACCTCGATATGATAAATCAGAACATGTTCGACGGCAAGATAGCCTTTTCCTTCAGCTGCTCCGACGAGCAGGCAGAGGAGCTGGCCCAGTATCTCACCACCCATAAGGCCGAGGAAAATATCGTTCTCGACATCAGGAGCGGCCTTACAAAGATAACCCTCACGGGCGTCGGAATGGCCACACATACGGGAGTTGCCACATCGGCATTCAGCCTGCTCTCTCAGAACGGCATACCCTATTATCAGATAACCACCTCGGAAATATCGATAACCTTTACAATAGACAGAGAGAACAGCGATAAAACGGTAAACCTTTTGGCAGACTATTTCAATCTTTAATACATACATATATATAAAGGAGATACGACAATGATTAACATAGCAGTAGTAGGCGCAACAGGCATGGTAGGCAGAACCTTTCTGAAGGTTCTTGAGGAGAAGCAGCTTCCTTTGGGCGATATATATCTCTATGCCAGCGCAAAGAGCGCGGGTCAGAAGCTTCACTTCTACGGTGAGGACAGAGAGGTTCTGGAGCTCAAGGAGGAAAACATCGTCGGCAAGAACATCGACTATGCTCTTTTCAGCGCAGGCGGAACAACAAGCCTCAACTTTGCCCCCATATTCCAGAGAGAGGGCATATGCGTTATAGACAACAGCTCGGCGTGGAGAATGGATGAAAATGTACCTCTCGTAGTTCCTCAGATCAACAAGAAGGCAGCATTTGCACACCACAATCTCATAGCCAACCCCAACTGCTCTACAATTCAGAGTGTACTGCCCCTGGCAGCCATCAAGGATTACGGCATCAAGAGCGTAATCTACGCCACATATCAGGCAGTTTCGGGCAGCGGCGTAAAGGGCGTAAGAGACCTTGAGATCACAGCCAAAGGCGAAAAGCCCGAGAACTATCCCCATCCCATCTGGGGCAACTGCCTGCCTCACATCGACTCTTTCCTCGACAACGGTTATACAAAAGAGGAGATGAAGATGGTCAACGAGACAAGAAAGATTCTGGAGATGCCCAACCTCCCCGTAACAGCTACATGTGTCCGCGTTCCCGTTGAGAACGGACACAGCGTGGAGATCCATGTGGAGCTTGAAAAGCCCTTTGAGGTAGAGGATATCAAGGAGAGAATGAGAAACTATGAGGGAATAGTCCTCGCAGACGATCCTCAGAACAATGTATATCCCCTTGCAGCCACAGCAACAGGCACAGACGAGGTATATGTGGGACGCATAAGAAGAGATGTCTCCAATCCTCAGGCTCTCCACATCTGGTGCGTGGCCGACAATATCAGAAAGGGCGCTGCCAGCAACGCCATTGAGATCATGGAGCTTTTGATGAAGGGTGAGCAGTAATGGGTATAGAAAAGCTTAAGAATTTTTCGGGCAGCATGGTTGCCCTTGTAACTCCGTTTACCGAAGACGATCAGGTCGATTATGAAAAGCTCAGAGAGCTGGTGCATTTTCATCTTGAAAACGGCATCGACGGAATAGTGGCTCTCGGAACGACAGCCGAGACCCCCACTTTGACCGACGACGAAAAGGTAAGGGTAGCTCAGCTTGTAATAGATGAAGTGGGCGGCAGAATCCCCGTAATAGTGGGAGCCGGCTCCAACAACACAATGCACAGTTTAGAGCTTTCCAAAAAATATGAAGCCATGGGAGCTGACGGACTTCTGCTCATCTCTCCCTACTATAACAAGGCCAACGCCAGGGGTATGCTCGAGCACTTCAAGACTGTGGCCGACAGGGTCAATATTCCGATAATACTCTACAATGTCCCAAGCAGAACAGGCTGCTTTATTCCGATAAGCGATGTTGCCGAGCTTTCAAAGCATCCCAATGTCATAGGCATAAAGGAGGCCAGCGGAGATATAGGCTATCTCATGCAGACGGCAAAATATGTCGGCGATGATTTCAAGCTCTTTTCGGGCAACGACAATATGATAATCCCCGTGCTTTCGGTGGGAGGCTGCGGAGTCATTTCGGTTTTCGCAAACATATGCCCCAAGGAGTGTCACGACATAGTGGAGCTCTATTTAAACGGCAAAGAGCAGGAAGCCCTCGCTCTCCAGCTCAAATACCTCGACTTTATCGATTCGCTGTTTATCGAGGCCAACCCCATACCGATAAAGGAGGCAATGGGACTCAGAAGATACAGACTTCCCCTGTGCGAGCTGTCCGAGGGAGCCAAAAAGGTCATGAGAGATAAGATGGCGGAGGTAGGTTTATGCTGAAAATAGTTCTTTTGGGCTACGGCGCCATGGGCAGAACGATTGAGGCTGTGGCCAAAGAGCACGGCGATGTTGAAATCGCCGCAAGGTGCGATGCCTACGCCGACGGCTGTTACAGAAATCTCGAGGATATAACCGAGGATTTCGATGTCATAGTGGATTTCTCCAAACCTGAGAGCCTTGAAAATACGATAAAATACTGCGAAAAGCATAAAAAGCCCGTTCTTATAGCCACCACAGGCTTTACAAAGGAGCAGGACGAGGCAATCGAAAAGCTTTCCCATGAAGTGCCTGTTTTCCACACACAGAATATGTCTCTCGGCATAAATGTCATGGAAAAAGTCCTCAAAATGATCGCTCCGATACTCAGAGACAGCTTTGACATAGAGATAATCGAGGCACACCACAACAAAAAGGTCGACGCCCCCTCGGGTACGGCCAATATGCTGCTCAAAGCCGTGACAGACGGTCAGAGCGTAAAGACGGTGTACGGCAGAGAGGGCTACTCCAAGAGAGAGCAGGGCGAAATCGGCATGCACTCCATAAGAGGCGGCACGATAAGCGGCGAGCACACAGTGATGTTTGCGGGAAACGACGAGATAATAGAGATAAAGCACACGGCGCTTTCAAAAAAGGTCTTTGCCGAGGGAGCCATTAAAGCGGCGAGATTTTTGAAGGACGCATCGGCAGGACTTTATCAGATGAACGATATTTTGTAAAAGGAGAGGGAAAATGAACGCATACGAAATTATAGATCTCATAAAGAACAGCAAGAAAAAGACCCCTGTAAAGGTTTATGTCAACCTCAAGGAGCAGGTGGAGTTTGCAAATTGCAAGGTTTTCGGCAGCTTCCCCAGCTACACCGTATTCGGTGAGTGGGCAGATATAAGCCCTGTCATAGAGGCCAATAAGGACAAGATAGCCGACATCGAGATAGAGAGCGACCGCAGAAATTCCGCAATTCCCATGCTCGACACAAAGAACATCAACGCCAGAATCGAGCCGGGCTGCACAATCCGCGAGATGGTGGAGATAGGCGACAACGCCGTCATCATGATGGGCGCCCTCATCAACATAGGCGCCGTCATCGGCGAGGGCACAATGATAGACATGGGCGTTATCATGGGCGGACGCGCCACAGTCGGCAAAAACTGCCACATTGGCGCAGGTTCCGTTTTGGCAGGCGTCATCGAGCCTCCGTCCGCAACTCCCGTGGTTGTTGAAGACGATGTAGTCATCGGTGCAAACGCAGTTGTTCTCGAAGGCGTGAGAATAGGAAAAGGCTCTGTTGTAGCCGCAGGCGCCGTCGTCGTAAGCGATGTGCCCGAAGGAGTTGTGGTGGCAGGGGTTCCCGCCAAGATAATCAAAAAGAAGGACGAAAAGACAATGTCCAAGACAGAGCTCATAGACGCTCTCAGAGTATTGTAATAAAATACGAAAGCCGCGCTTAAAGGCGCGGTTTTTTGTAACTGAATTCTTGGTAAATATTGGAAATATATCCCAAATTGCAGTTTTTTGACAGGAATAATGTAGATATATCTTGATTTTAATAAAAAAATCTTATATAATATCGGTGTAAAACCTTAATTTGTCAATTAAACGGAGGATTTGATGAGTCGGGTAAAAATTATTACACATTCTGGCAGTGATCTGCCGGCCGATCTGGCTGCAAAATACGATATAGAAGTGATTCCCGACATTGTCATATTCGGAGATACAGAGTACAGAGGCGGACGGGACATAACCAGCGAAGAGTTCTATAAAAAGCTCGATGAAAGCCAAAAACTGCCCACAAGCTCTCACCCCAGCATAGGGGATTTTTACGACTGCTTTGAAAAATTCGGAGATTACGATGAAATAGTGTGCATAACCGTCACGGGAAAGATGTCGGGTACATATACCACGGCAAGAATTGCCGCCGACAGCGCCGTAGATGAAGGAAAGGCAAAAAAAGTAGCTGTTTTTGATTCGGAGCAGGTGTCCTACGGCATGATTTTCATGCTTATAAAGGCGGGGCAGATGGCGAAGGAAGGACATACCGCCGATGAAATAGTCCGTGAAATGGAGGGCATGAAGTCCCGCATAGGTGTATACTTTGTTCTCGGCTCTTTGAAAAACGCGAGAAAGGGCGGCAGGGTAGGTGCGATAAGAGCCCTGGCGGCCGACACTCTGGGCGTCAAACCTCTTCTGATGTTTGACAAAGGTCTGGTTTCCGACCTGGCTATCGCGAGAAATTTCAAGCAGGGTCTCGATTTGGTGGCAAACAAGTACAAAGCTCTCGGAGACGAAGGATGCGAGGTCTATATTTTCCATTCGGAAAACTCGGACGGAGCTCACAGTCTTGAGGAGAGAATAGAAAAAATCAACCCTGCGGCATTATGCCGTACAGGCTATGTGGGCCCTGTAATAGGAATATATACGGGCACAGGCTGCGTGGGGTGCGCATTTTTGAAAAAACAGGTGTAATTTGATTATTTCGATAGGGTTTATACTGCTTATTTTATTTGATTTCAGCAAGCTGTTTTTTGAAAATAAAACTGCAAACTCTCTGTTTCCGGCAGGCCTTTTCTGTATAGGCTTCGGAGTTTACAGGGAAGCTGTGAGAAACAGGGGACTTACAGGGGCGGTTCTCACCTTGTGGAGAGAGCCGTTTTGGCTTGCAGTTTTGATTATATCTGTGGTTTTTCTGATAAAGACCACATTTATTTCGGTGTCATTTGAGGATACATATATCAAAACAGGAAAAAAGCCCCTTTGCGACAGAGGGCTTTACGGCATATGCCGTCACCCCGGATTTTGGTTTATGCTGACGGCGTCTTTTGCCTTTGCCATGGCTTTTAGCACATGGCATGTGACAAACGCCATGATAAAGATAAATGTACTCAATTTTTTATACATAGTGATGCAGGACATGTACTTTTTCCCGAAATATATAGAGGGATATGAGGAATATAAAAAGAGAGTCGGATTTCTGATTCCGAAAACGCGTAAAATCAGGCGCTGACAGATATACGGCCGAAAGGGGGTGGAACCGTTGCGATTTGAAAAAAAGCTCAAAAGCTGCACGCAGCAGGAGATATGGGACGAATACTGTTCGTTTCTCGACCTGTCGATGGAAGAGTATATGAATATCCAAAAAAGACTTTTGGAAGAGCAGATAGAGCTTATGTCTCAGTGCACTTTGGGCAAAAGACTTTTTAAAAACGGAGTGCCGAAAAACGCCGATGAGTATCGCCGCATGGTTCCGCTGACAAAATATGAGGACTATGCCGACATTCTTTTGGCCAAAAATGAGAACGCTCTGCCGAAAAAGCCTGCGGTGTGGCTCGAGACCACATGGGAGAGCGGCAGCGGCTGTATAAAAGTCGCTCCGTACAGCGAAAACATGCTGGAGGTCTACAAGACCAATATCATAGCCGCCATGATACTCTCCACCAGCGAGAAGAAGGGAAAATTCAAGCTCAAACCAAATGAAAATGTGCTCTACGGTCTGGCGCCGCTGCCCTATGCGACAGGCCTTTTTCCGCTGCTCATAGACAGCGAGATAAACATGCATTTCATGCCGTCACTAAAGGAGGCAAAAAATCTCAGCTTTTCACAGCAGAGCAAGGTGGGATTTAAACAAGCGTCCAAATACGGCATAGACCTGTTTTTCGGAATGAGCAGCGTAATATACAATATAAGCAAGCGATTTGAGGAGACAGGGTTTTCAAAGGGCGGAGGCGGCCTTAAAAGCGCCCTCGGCATGTCGCCGTCCATGCTGGCAAGAAGCGCGAAGGCGTATTATGCCAGCAAGAGGGACGACACCATTATAAAACCCAAGGACATTTTTAAAATAGATGGTTTTGTCTGTGTGGGCACAGATACGGCTCTTTATAAAAAAGATCTGGAGGATTTCTGGGGAATAAGACCGCTTGAGGTCTCGGGCGGCACCGAGCCCACCTGCATAGGCACCGAGACATGGAGCAAGGACGGCCTTGTGCTGTTTCCCGACGCCTGTTTTTATGAGTTTATACCCGAACAGGAGATGCTCAAAAGTCTTGAGGACGAAAGCTATGTCCCCAAGACTTATCTTATGGACGAGGTTTCGGCAGGCTCAAAGTATGAGATAGTCATAACGGTTTTAAAGGGCGGAGCCTTTATGAGATACCGCGTGGGTGATGTGTTCAGATGTATAAGGACAAAAAATCCCAAAGACGGTCTCGACATTCCGCAGTTTGAATATGTGGACAGAATCCCCACGGTAATAGACATCGCGGGATTTACAAGGATAACCGAGGCG
>CAJKFC010000089.1 GCA_905199135.1 uncultured Eubacteriales bacterium | reverse complement strand
AACTAAAAGGAAAGTAACATGGAAAAGCAGTAATAAAAAGATTGCAAAAGTGAATAAAAAGGGAGTTGTAAAAGCTTTAAGCCCTGGCAAATGCACCATTACTGCAAAGGTAAGAGGCAAAAAGCTAAAATGTAAAGTAACGGTAGATACCGTTGAACGAATCAAGGCGAAAAAATTATATGATCTTATACGGAAAAAAGGTAAAAAAGGTAAAGGAGAAGAAAAAAATCTAAGAACAATTTCTACAAAGTTCCGTCCTAAAGGCACAGATGATTCTATTGAAGTCCGTATTACTGCCTATCCGGAAAAAGGAAAGCTCCTTTTTAGCTATGATTACGTTCTAGATTCTCCATGCGATAGTTATCATACAGAATTAACCATGAATCTCCTGAAAAAGAAAAAAGGTACGATTTCCAGTTCTTACAGAGACCTGTATGTCGATCCTGTACATACTCATTCTGTAAATGGTACGATTTCTACCTTATATGACGGAAAGTCACAGGGGCTTTTCCTGACAGAATGTTATGATGGGGCTGATCCAGATGAGACTTATGATGATGATGTAGAAACTTCTGTTCCTTATAAAGGCAAACCGAGGCCAGACGATATCAGCAAAGGAATCTACCGAATAAATGATGCTTTTGCCAATTATAATATTTTACTTAAAAAATAAGTCTTAAATATGTTTTTACAAAAACTTCTCCGACACCGCCATTGTGGCGAAGCAGTTTTGTGCCGAATCGGATATATTTCCCGCCATGTACTCATAGTAGGCCTGACAGGCTATCATGGAACCGTTGTCGGAGCACAGCTTCAGGGGGGGCAGATAGAGCTTTGCCCTTTGCGCCTTTGCTCCCTCTTCGAGCCTTGCTCTCAAAAGGCTGTTGGCGGCAACGCCTCCCGCCGCCCCTATTTTGTCTCTTCCCCTGTCTTTTGCCGCCGCGAGCACCCTCGGCACGACGGTATCTGCTACCGCCTCCGACACGGCTCTCGCCATGTGGTGTCTGTTTATCTCCTCGCCTTTCTGCTCGGCGTTGTGGATTATGTTGACGGCAGCCGTCTTAAGACCTGAAAATGAGAAATCGTAGGGTGAATCCTTTACTCCTGCCCTCGGCAGTTTATATACACTGCCGTCACCTGTTTTGGAAAGCTCGTCCAGAGCCTTTCCTCCGGGGTACGGCAAACCCTGGACTCTGGCTATCTTGTCAAAGGCCTCGCCTGCCGCATCGTCGCGGGTAGTGCCTATGACCTCCATGTCGGTGTAGGTCTTTACATCTATGATGACGGTGTGCCCTCCCGACGCCACAAGGGCTATAAAGGGCGGCTCCAAATCGTCAAAGGCGATGTAGTTGGCAGCTATGTGTCCCTTTATGTGGTGCACAGGCACAAATGGCACATCAAGGGCAAGAGCCGCCGCCTTGGCAAAGTTTGCACCCACCAAAAGGGCTCCTATAAGGCCGGGGGCACAGGTGGCCGCCACAGCGTCTATGTCTTTTTTATCTATTCCCGCCTCTTTTATGGCTTTTTCAGCCACGAGGGAGATTTTTTCTATATGTTTTCTCGATGCTATCTCGGGCACAACGCCGCCGTAAAGGGCGTGCATGTCGACCTGGGAATACACCACATCGGAAAGTATCTTTCGCCCGTCAAGGCTTACAGAGGCCGCTGTCTCGTCGCAGGAGCTCTCTATTGCAAGTATTATCATTTGACACCTCTCATGTGCAGATATCTTTTCTATTATAATACTTTTTTTGCCGTTTGAAAAGAGTTTTTATGTCTTTCTCAAATTTTTTACATGTATTTTACCATAAGCACGGCGTTTTCTTTGGGTTTTTCATAATAATCTCTTCTCATGCCGCACCTTTCAAAGCCGAATTTCAGATAGAGATTCATGGCCACCTGGTTGCTCTCCCTGACCTCGAGGGTGATTATCTTGTAATCCCCCTGCACGGCAAAGGTCATGAGCTCGTCCATGATGATATTGGCATAGCCTTTTCCCCTTTTGTCGGGCTTTACCGCCACATTCATGATGTGCAGCTCGTCCAAAACCATTCTGACACCCAGATATCCCAGCACCTCATCATCTTCCTTGAGGACGATATACTTGGCTGCGCTGTTGCTCAAATCCTCCATAAGGGTGTTTATGCTCCACGGCGTCGAAAAACAGGCGCACTCTATGTCGTGTATCTGTTCTATGTCTTTTAAAAGAAGTCCTTCTATCTTAAGCATTATTTTGCCTCCACCCAGTTTTTTCCGCTGTGGACATCGGCCGTCAGCTTTATGCTGAGATCTGCCGCCCTCTCCATCTCCTGTTTGAGTATCTCCGCCGCCTGCTCGGCCTCTCTTTCGGGGGCCTCCAAAAGCAGTTCGTCGTGTACCTGTACCAAGAGCCTGCTCTCGAGTCCTTCCTCTTTCAGCCTTTTCCAAACCCTTATCATGGCTATCTTCATTATATCGGCCGCCGCACCCTGAATGGGCATATTGAGGGCGACTCTCTCGCCGAAGGCTCTTATGTTATGATTGGAGGATTTTAACTCGGGCAAATCCCTCTTTCGGCCGAAAATCGTTCTTACACAGCCCTGCTCCCTGGCGCTCTCCCTTATGCCGTCCATATAGTCTTTAACGCCGCTGTAAGCTCTGAAATAGCCGTCGATGTAGCTCTGAGCCTCGCTTACAAAGACCCCTATGTCCTCTGACAGGGCAAATGCCGATATGCCGTAGACTATGCCGAAGTTGACCGCCTTGGCCCTTCTGCGCTGTTCGGCTGTAACCTCTTCAAGGGGCACTCCGAAAACCTGTGAAGCCGTTATGGCGTGAATGTCTCTGCCTTCGTTAAAGGCGGCCTTCATTCTCTCGTCATTTGATATATGGGCAAGTATTCTCAGCTCTATCTGAGAATAGTCGGCGTCGATAAGGGTGCAGCCCTCTTTTGCCACAAAAGCTCTCCTTATCTTTTCGCCGTCCTTAGTTCTTATGGGTATATTCTGAAGATTGGGGTCCTGAGAACTGAGGCGTCCTGTGGCCGTCACCATCTGATTGAATGTGGTGTGGATTCTTCCGTCCGGCGCTATTGTCTTTATAAGGCCGTCGCAGTAGGTGGATTTGAGCTTGGAATATTTTCTGTACTCCAGCACATTTGCCACCATGGGGCTGTCCTTTTTGAGCTTTTCAAGGGTATCGGCGTCGGTGGAATAGCCCGTCTTAGTCTTTTTGCCCCCTTTGAGCCCCATTTTTCCGAACAGTATCTCACCAAGCTGTTTGGGTGAGCCTATGTTGAATCTCTCTCCTGCCTCATCATAGATTATCTCGGCTATCTGCTCCATCTTCTGGCTGAGCTCGTCGCCGTATTCTTTAAGAGCATCTGCGTCTATCTCTATGCCGTTGACCTCCATTTCGGCAAGCACAGGTATGAGGGGCATCTCTATATTTTCAAAAAGCTCCCAAAGTCCCTGGTCTTTGAGCTCCTTTTCGGTCTGTTCGCCCATGAGAAAGACGAAGAAGGCTTTTTTCGCGGCGATAGACTTATCTCTGCCGTCGTTTTCAAACAGGCCTATCTGGCCGTCTCCGCCCTGTTCCAGCTCTGTCTGAAATCTGACGAACACCCTCTTTTCCAAAGGATAGGCGCTGTCTGTGGGGGAAAGCAAATACTCCGCCACGGCTGTGTCGTAAAAACCGTCAAAATATATGCCGTTTTCGGCAAGCTTTTTATAAAAGGCCTTGCAGTCGTGCATATAGACCTTCTTTGCCTTTTTGAACAGCTCTTTTACACTGTCAAAGCTGCCGCTCACCGCCGTTTTCCTGCCGTCTGACACGGCAAATATGCCGTCTTCTTCAAAAATAGATACTGTATCTCCCAAAAACAGATCGTCACTCTCAATGTATTCGGGTACAGCTATTTCGGTCTTTTTCTCCTTGCTCACGCCCTCGCCTTTTACATCTATCTTTTTGATAAGGCTGAAAAGCTCCAGCTTTGAGAGAATATTCAAAAGCCCCTCTCTGTCCCCTTCGCCGAGTTCAAAATCGCACAGCTCACGGCCTGTATCCACATCTCTCACTATTGTGGCCAGCTCATAGCTCATGAAAGCCGAATCCTTTCCCTCGCTAAGCTTTTTGAACATTCCTTTTGTGAAGTTTTTTTCCTCAAGGTTTTGATAGACGCCCTGCAAGGAGCCGTATTTTGTCAAAAGTTCCATGGCGCCCTTTTCGCCTATGCCGTTTATTCCCGGTATATTGTCGCTCTTGTCACCCATGATGGCCTTGAGATCGATTATCTTCAACGGGTCGAGGCCGGAATACTCCTCTCTGAAAAGATCGGCATCGTATTTTTTGGTGGTGGTCTGACCCATTCTCGTCGAGACGATGGACACCCTTGTTCTGTCGCCTATGAGCTGAAGGCTGTCTTTGTCGCCCGTTACAACGGTGCAGTCCCACCCTTCGGTCTCGCATTTCTTCGATACGGTTCCCAGAAGGTCATCGGCTTCAAAACCCTCTTTCTCCAGTCTTGCCACGCCCATCTTGTCGAGTATATCCTTGAGAATTGGCACCTGCTGAGCCAGCTCGTCGGGCATTCCCTTTCGCTGAGCCTTGTATCCCTCATACTGAAGATGTCTGAATGTCTTGGCCTTGAGGTCAAAACAGACGCACACAGCGTCGGGCTTTTCATCTTCCATAAGTTTAAAGTATGTGTTGAGAAAACCGTATATTCCGTTTGTATATACTCCCTCTTTGCTGGAAAGCAGCTTGACCCCGTAAAAGGCGCGGTTCAGTATGCTGTTTCCGTCTATCGCCATAAGCTTCATAATGTAAATTTTACCTCTCAATTTTTTTTATTTCTTTGAAAAAAGTGTTGACAAATGCTTTTCTGTGTAGTATAATAACATTCGTTCGATGGGGAATTGTGTAATGGTAGCACGACAGATTCTGATTCTGTTTGTCAGGGTTCAAATCCTTGTTCCCCAGCCATAACCGAGAAACGAAAGTTTTTCGGTTTTCTTTTTGTCTTAAAAAAGCAAAAAACTTTTGGTTACTTTTAATTATACTAAAAACTGTCTTTTACAATCAAAGCGGCGGGAGTTTCCCGCCGCTTTTCAAATTTTTTAATTGATTTTGAGCATGACGCTGGTGTTGGCAACGGCCGCGCTGTAAATAAATAGCACATCCTGATCTTCAAACTGCAAAAACTCAGGCAGAAGATCGGACATCATAAATCTGAAATCCACAAGAGTGACCGTCCTATAGTTTTCCAAAAGCAGCGGCGCAAGGCTCGAACCAAAAGAATCTCTGAATATCACCAGATCCTTCTCGACATCGGGATTGCCCGTTATCGTCATAAAGGGAGTCACACCCGACAGAAACACATCGTAGGGTGTTTCGCTCTTTAAAAGCTCGGTGTCGTACACCTTTTTGAAATCGGGCTTCTGATAGTTTTCCACCTCAGCGGTCTTTGTATATGGGCTTTCGAGATATATGAGGCTCTCTCCCTCTATATCCTCCTGCCACATACCGCTGTACATGCCTTTATAGTCCTCGAGGGCCGTCACGCTTTCAAACACGCTCTCATCAGTTTCAAAGCCCATGGCTTCGCCGATAGCTCGTGCGACGGGAAACAGCTTCTCCTGTCTCCAATGGCCGTCGGTCTTGTAGTAGTCCTCAAGGGAGAGGCAGGAACCTATATCGATATACTGCCCGTTTGCTGTATTTTCCTTGAGCAGCTTTGCCATCTCCTCATGGTCTGTCTTTTCATCGGTATCCGAAAAATATGTCTTGTCGGGCACAAGGGTGTAGAAAACCCTGTTGTTCTCTGTAAGATATGTATCACATATTTTGTCTATCTTCTGTCCTAAAGACTTCACCGAATCCTCTTTCAGCGGATAGAGATAGGAAAAGAGCACTCCGTCCTGCTCATATATCCCCTCTTCATTGGGATTTATCTCGGGCTTGGAGCAGCCCGACAAAAGCATTACGGCCGCCAGCGACGCTGATATGAGTCTTTTTAAATTACTGCGCATACTTCAAAAAGTTCTGGTGGATCTGCTCGCCTATCTCGTCGTTGAGGATAAGTATTATTGTATTGCCGACGCTGTCGACTATTACATTTTCGACTCCGACGCACACCCATTTATTGGGGTTGATGCCGTTTTTCATGTCCTTTTTAACCTGGTCCACATCTGTTCCGTCGGCCACATTTACAAGGCACACGGAATGAGCAATGGATCTTATCATAGTCTCGCTGGCTATGGCGCTTTCAAACTCCATGTTAGCAACGCCGAGATAGTATTCGGAAGTTTCCTTTGTTATCTCGATTTCCTGCACACGGGGCACCTTCTCCTCGTCTATGCCCTCGTAGAGCTTGCCTATGAGAGATTTTATATCTGTGCTGGGCTTAGCCTCGGTAGGAGCCTCTGTGGGGGCTTCTGTAGGAGCCTCAGTAGGTTTCTGGGTGGGTTTTTCTGTCGGCTTCTGAGTAGGTTTCTCAGTGGGCTTTTCTGTCGGCTTCTGAGTGGTCTTCTCGGTCTCCTTTTCGGTTTCCTTCTCTGTCTCCTTCTCCGACTCGGACGAGCTCTCGTCCTCCTTCTCGCTGTCCTTCTCTGTATCTTTCTCAGTATCCTTTTCGGTATCTTTTTCTGTACTTGTCTCTATGTTCTCGCTCTCGCCTTTTTCATCGGACTTCTTACAGGCCGAAATGGTGAAGAGCATGGCGACAGCCAGCATAAGAATTAAAAGTGATTTGAGCTTTTTCATAGTTCCTCCGATTTGCATTTTATTTTTTACAACCCTTTAGACATTGAGATTTTCTTTTTGTTCCGAAAAAAAGAAAAAAATAATAAAAAAAGCGCGGACATATGTCCGCGCAAAAATATATGTAAAATCAGTCTGCCACTTTGGCTTCCTGCATAATGTGTTTCTTGACCTCTTTCAGAGCTATGGCAAGCTGGTCGGGGCAGGATGTGGGACGGGCGCCGCACTTTATTCCCTCAAGTCTTTTGATTATATCATCGATATCCATACCCTTTGTCAAAGCAGCGATTCCCTGGAGATTGCCGGGGCAGCCGCCCTGAATCTCAATATCTACAAGAGTATTGTTCTCTACTTCCATAGCGAACTGCTTGCTGCATACTCCCTTGGGTGCGTAAACATATACCATTTTATATCCTCACTTTCTTTATATAAAAACCATTTTTTTACCGATAACAATGATATCACAGGAAGATATAACCTGTCAATCGGATATTAATTTTTTAACTATTGCGTTTTTCTATATTTCACCGACACAAAAACAAAACCGCAGATACACTGCGGTTTTGTTTTGGAGGCGCCACCCAGATTTGAACTGGGGAATAAAGGTTTTGCAGACCTCTGCCTTACCACTTG
>CAJKFC010000088.1 GCA_905199135.1 uncultured Eubacteriales bacterium | reverse complement strand
ATGAAATACGAAACACATGAAAAATTCGGCAAAGTATCAAAGCTCGGCTTCGGCGCTATGCGTTTCCCCAAAAAGGGTGATCAGATAGACCAGGAGCAGGTAAACGCCATGATAAAGGCCGCCTATGACGCGGGAGTAAACTATTTTGACACCGCATATGTCTACGGCGGAGGCGCCAGCGAGATAGCTCTCGGCAAGGCTCTCAAACAGTTCCCCAGAGACAGCTTCTTTTTGGCCGACAAGCACCCCTTCTATAACCTCAAGACCATGGAAGAGCGCGACACATTCTTCAACACCTCTTTGGAGCGCTGCGGCGTAGATTACTTTGACTTCTATCTTATCCACGCAGTAAACGGCAAGAATGCCAAGGGAATAATCGACTATGACATGGTAAACTGGGCCGTGCAGAAGAAAAAAGAGGGCAAGATCCGCTATCTCGGCTTCTCCATGCACGACACAATAGACCTTCTCAATGAGCTTCTCGCTCTTCACGACTGGGATTTCGTGCAGATTCAGTACAACTATCTTGACACAGAGGGCGAGCCCGGCACAAAGGGCTATGAAGAGCTTGTCAAGAGAAACATACCCATCACCATCATGGAGCCTTTGAAGGGCGGCGTTCTCGTCAACATACCTGAAAATCTCACAAAGCCTTTCAGAGACATCGGAATGTCCAATCAGGAGATAGCTTTCCGCTGGATAGCCGAGAAAAAGGGTATTCTCACAGTTCTCTCCGGTATGTCGAGCATCGAGCAGACCGAGGACAATCTCCGTATTTTCTCCAATCTTGAGCCTCTTACAGATGAGCAGAACGCTGCAATAGCTCAGGTCAAGAAAAACATCATAGACGCTCAGAAGGTGGGATGCACAGGCTGTGCATACTGCATGCCCTGTCCCATGGGTATAAATATTCCCGCCTCCTTCAAGGCATGGAATACCAAGGCCATGAACGACTCGACCAACTGGATTTCGGGCACAGACATTGACGCCGAAACCATTAAAAAATGCGTCGAGTGCGGTCAGTGTATGAACCACTGCCCTCAGAAGATAAATGTTCCCGAAAAACTCAAAGAGCTGTTGGCATACTACGGAAAATAATTAAGGTCGGCGGCGCATAAGCGCCGCCGTTTTTTGCGCATTTGATATTTTACCGAAAGGATTACTTATGGAAACCAAAGAAATGCCCCTTTTGAAGGTCTACGCCATATGCTTTGCCGCAATGGTGATAGGAGCCGCAATATCCCCCCTCATCGCCGTGCTTATTGACATGGGTGTAGACTCCTCTGTGATAGCCTTTTACAGGCTGCTGTTTCTGTCTTTTATGCTGTGTCCTCTGGTGTTTTCAAAAAAGAAAAACAGAGACAACCTGAAAAACGCCGATAAAAAGGCGTGGATCGGCATAATAGGCTATTCGGTATGCAAGGCCATAGGACTTCTGCTGTGGGCCGAGGCGATAAACGCGGGAGGAACATCTTTCCTCGTGGGTACTCTGGGAAATACCTCAACCATATTCATCGTATTGTTTACATATCTGTTTCTTCACGAAAAGACATCTAAAAAATCACTTCTCGGCATAGCAGTCTGCCTTATCGGCGTATGTACAGTGGCGATAAGCAATGTATCGGAGGGATTCGGCGGAGCCGCACCTGTCATTATAATTCTGCTTTCGGCCATGTTCAGTTCGGGCAGCACTCTGTTTGCCAAGCAGGCCACAAAAACCGTGGAGTTTTTTCCGCTTATAACCTTCGGCTATGCGCTGAGCTGTGTATTCACGGGCGTGGTGGCGGCCGCGAGAGGGGCGGATTTTTCAATAGACCTCAAAAGCGGACTTCTCATGGCGGTGCTGGGCTGTGTATTTACTCTGATTTCTCACAGCACACCTACATGGGCGCTGAAATATGCAAAGCCCGCTTCGGTGTCGGTGATCAACCTGCTCAGCCCGTTTGTGACGGCGGTTTATGCCTTTGTACTGCTTCAGCAGATACCGACTGTGCCTACATGGATAGGAGCCGTGATAGTTGCGGCGGGACTTTTCTACTATGTCAACACAGAGCAAAAGGAGAGCATTAAAGTAAAGGATTAAAGGAGATATATGTTTAAACTTGAGAAGATAGAATTTGAGAACAAGGAACAAAAATACAACTTTATAAACGCAAAAATGAGAGGGCTTGTGTCGACCGAAGACGATTTTATCGCCAATATGGCCAATGCCGCCGCCCTTTTGTGGAATACGATGGAGGATATAAACTGGTCGGGCTTTTACCGCTGGGACGATGAGAAAAAAGAGCTGGTACTGTGGCCTTTCTGCGGTCTGCCTGCCTGCACAAGGCTCAAGGACGGAAAGGGCGTATGCAACGCCGCCGTTAAAAAAGGGGAGACGGTAGTGGTGGAAAATGTCCACGACTTCGAGGGGCACATAGCCTGTGACGGCGCCTCAAACTCGGAAATAGTCGTCCCCATGATAAAGGACGGCAGGATTTTGGGAGTTCTCGACATAGATTCACCCAAAATCGCCAGATTTGACGAAAGCGACAGAAAAGGACTGGAAAAACTGGTAGACACACTTCTGAAATACAGCAAAATATAAAAAAGACCGCGTAAAGCGGTCTTTTTTATGTATTTTCCTATATCAGCGGCATGAAAGCTCTGACCATGCCTCTTGTAAAGTAGCTGGCAGCTTTTTCGATAAAGAGATTGAAATCTACGCTGGAGCTGTCGTTGGCGCTGTCGGAGATTACCCTTATGATTGTAAATGGTGCGCCCCATTCATAGCACACCTGAGCCACAGCGGCTCCTTCCATCTCAACGCATTTGATGTTGTTTACATTTTCATAGAGCCATGTGTTCTTTGACTTTTCGCATATGAACTGATCTCCCGAGGCAACTGTACCCAAAAGAGCCTTGGGCTTCTCTATATGGAATTTTTCTAAAAACTCCGGGTCTATTTCGTTAACCATATCGTTTTCGGCATACTTTGAAACTGCGCCGAAAACTGTATCGGTAAGGGCCTTGTCGGACTCAAGATAGCTGATGTCCAGCATGGGTATTCTGAAGGGTTCGCCGGGAACGGCAAAGTCGTGCTGGACGCTGTGAGACGCCACGACAACATCACCTACATTGAGAGCAGGGTCTACTCCTCCCGCCGTGCCTGCAAAGACGAGGGCGTCTACATGAAAATGCTCAAGAAGCAATGTGGCCGTTATGGCGGCGGCAACCTTTCCTATTCTCGACATTACGAGAACAGCCTTTTTGCCGTAAAGCTCACCGCAGTAGAAGTTTCTGCCGGCGATAGTGGTTACAGATGCGTTTTTTATGTCTTTGTGGAGGAGATTTATTTCCTCCTGCATGGCGCACATAATTCCGATAGTCATATTTACACTCCTTTTTGGATTTATTTTGTCAGATCTACAAGACCGCTGTCTGTAAGGCGGACTTCGGGCAGAACAGGAAGAGCCAGAAAGCTCAATGCGATGAATGGGTCAAAGCTGCTGTCTGCACCCATACCGTAGGCGGCGATTTTAAGGTGCTCTATTTCCTCGGCAAGCTCGCTTTGCTCCAAAATGGACATCAGTCCACCCACAGGCAGGGGGAGAGAGATGGTTTTGCCGTCTCTTGCCAGGGCATAGCCGCCCTGCACTCTCTGAAGCTCGGCTGCCGCCGCCAGCATGTCCCTGTCGTTGTCACCTGCCACTATGAGATTGTGGGAATCGTGGGCGACGGTGGTAGCTATCGCTCCGTTTTTAAGACCGTAACCCTTGAGAAGTCCGAGGCCGATATGTCCCGTGGCGTGATGTCTCTCGATGACAGCCAGTTTTAAAAGCTCGCCGTTTGCGAGAGCTTTTTGGGCGTCATCTCTGTTCATAACGACCTTTTTGGTTATTATCTGGTTGGGAATCATTTCAATGACGATGTTTTGTTCTGAAAGAGTCAAATTTAAGGATTTTTTATCAAGGCAGGGGAGGTTTACCGAGTTCAGAATGTTTTCAGGGACATCTCTTACAAAAAAGTCTTTTTTGGCCTCATCAAAGGATTTGCCGCCTATATAGACATCGCAGACCGACACTTTTTCAAAATCGTCGAGAATGACGAGGTCGGCTCTGCGGCCCGGGGCGATGGCTCCCATGTCTTTGAGCCCGTATATTCTCGCGGCGTTGAGGGTAGCCATGCGGTATGCCGCCATGGGGGAAAGACCCAGCTCGATAGCTCTTTTTATGTGTCCTCTTATTGTGCCGTCCCTGTGAATGTCCAAAAGATGCTTGTCGTCGGTGCAGAAAGCCATATTTGAGGTGTCTGCACCGTGTTTTACCACACCTTTTATGATGTTTTCGAGATTTTTTGAGCCGCTTCCCTCGCGGACAAGAACCGATATGCCAACCCTGAGTTTTGCAAGAGCCTCTTCAAAGGTCACACTTTCGTGGTCGGTCTCAATGCCTGCGGCGGCGTAAGGGCCTAGAAATTCTGGGCAGGGGAGATGACCGTCGATGATTTTGCCCTTAAAAAGCTCCAGCTTTTTTATTATCTCGCCGTCGGCGTCTGCCGTTCCCACAAAATTCATCATCTCTCCGAGACCCAAAACGCCGTCTTTCGACGCGTAAGGGGCGAGGTCATCTGCCGAAAGAACGCTGCCCGAATGTTCAAATGGGGTGGCGGGCACACAGGAAGGCGCCTGTATATAGAGGTGAAGGGGAAGATTTCGCGCCCTTTCCAGCATGAAGTCGATTCCCGCCGTTCCCGACACATTGGCTATCTCATGGGGGTCGGCGATTACGGCGGTTACTCCGTGCCGCAGTTCTTCACGGCAGTATATTTCGGGCAGAGCCATGGAGGATTCCACATGGCAGTGGGCGTTGATAAATCCCGGCGAGACATATCTGTCCCCAAGGTCTATCACTTTTTCACCCTCGTATTTTCCAACGGCGGCGATGAAACCGTCTTTGACGGCAATATCTCCCGTCAGTATCTCTCCCGTGAGAACCTGAATGATTCTGCCGTTCTTAAAGACAACATCGGCTTTCTCTCTGCCTGCTGCCACATCTATAAGAGCCTTTCTGTCCATAAAACACCTCCTGACGGCATATAAAATACCCTATTTTATCATAGTATAAACGCATAAGGAGCCGATGTCAATAGAGATATAAAAAAGCTTCGGCAAAGGCCGAAGCTTTGATGTCTGAGTGTGAGTTTTTTTCTTTGAGCCGGGATTTTTAAGATTTTTGGATAGCTTGAAAGCCGAGATAAGACATGTGATGCCGAACACGGCAAAACCTATACTGAGGAAAGGAGCTATAACAGGGAGAGTGATTATCTCGGAGAACGAGAAGAACAGTCTCACAATACCGATTGTAAGAGAAACCAAAGCGCTGACCTTATAGTTTTTGATGGATTTTTCTGTCTTTTCTCTCTCTTCCTGCGCTTTCTTTCGGTCGTTTTCCTCTGTCTCCTTGAAGTATCTGTCGAGCTCTTCTTCCTTTTCTTTCAGTTTCTTTTCCTTTTCGTCGAAGTAGTTTTTTACATAGTCCGGATTGTACTTGCCGATCTTTTTGACATATTCCTCTATTATGTCTTCATTGGCGTAGCGGTCATTAAAATAGGGCAAAAGCTTTGTGTGGAGTTTTATGCCGCCGTGCCATATGGGATATGCGGTAAAAGCCACGGAAGAGCCGCTGAAAATTTTATCTATCTCGTTTCTGCAGGTGTACATTATATCACGGACGGCACAGGAGTTGTCGATAAACTGCTGTGTGTATTCGTCCTTTATATCAGGATCTATTCCGTCATAGTATTTTTTTGCAGGTAATGCCGGCATAGAGCATAGATCTATGTTTTTATTTACGATTTCAAGCACAGCGTTCTTTTGCGCCGTCTCTCCGTCGACATGGTCTCGGATCAGAATCAAGGTATTGTACAGACGGTTTTTTACCGATGCAGCGGCAGAGCGTATCTGGGCAAGGGTGCACGACATGGCCTGAAAATATACGGTGTAGAAATTGGCTTCCCAGTTGTTGAGATCTTTGGTGAGGATCTTTTCATAATATTTTGCCGCCTCGTCGGCGTTGTTTTCGTCTTTTGCCCTTCTGGCAAGTTTATAGAGGTTTTTAAACTAATCAGAGGTGTCTATTTTTACTGTACTGCCGGAGACATCGACTTTGCCTTTAACCATCATTCTTTTTGCGTCTTCGACAGAGTATTTGGTTCCGCAGGATTGGCAGACAAATACGCCGTTCTGTCTTACGATATACGTGCTGCCGCACATTTCACAGGTGAGTTGTTTCACTTTGATTCTTCTTTGCAATAGTTCGTATGACTAAATTATATATTCTATTCTTTTTAAAGTCAATAGAGATAAAAAAAGGCTTCGGCATTTGCCGAAGCCTCTGATATTAAAATAATTACTTGTTGCCGAAGTATCTTGCGAGAAGACCTGCGAAAGCCTTGCCGTGACGAGCCTCGTCGCGAGCCATCTCATGAACTGTGTCGTGGATAGCGTCGAGATTGTGCTGCTTTGCGAGCTTTGCAAGCTCTGTCTTGCCGGCTGTTGCACCGTTCTCAGCCTCGACTCTCATCTCGAGGTTCTTCTTTGTGGAGTTTGTCACTACCTCGCCGAGAAGCTCTGCAAACTTGGAAGCGTGCTCAGCCTCTTCGTAAGCTGCCTTCTCCCAGTAGAGACCGATTTCGGGATAGCCCTCTCTGTGAGCAACTCTTGCCATGGCAAGATACATACCGACCTCTGTGCACTCGCCCATGAAGTTCTCTCTGAGACCCTGCATGATCTCTTCGGGAGCGCCCTGAGCAACACCGACAACATGCTCGGCAGCCCATGTCATTTCGCCGCTCTGCTCAACAAACTTGGAAGCGGGAGCTTTGCAGATGGGGCAGGATTCGGGAGCGGAATCTCCCTCGTGAACATAACCGCAAACGGTGCAGACAAATTTTTTCATAATGCTAATCTCCTTTTTTATTATTTAATGAAATCGCTCAGCTTTACAGCTGACAGCTCTTTTTTGATGTGTGAACTTATCTCCTCAAAAAGTTTTCTGAAATTGCAGCAGGAAACATCGTCGACTCTTGTGCACTGAAAGCCTTCGGAAAGACAGTGGGATATGGATATATCGCCGTCAATGCACTCAATTATGTCGTAAACAGATATTTCGCTGGAGTCTTTTTTGAGGAAATAACCGCCTTGAGCTCCTTTCTTGGAGTCGACAAGGTCATTTGCCGAGAGCTTTGAGAGAATTTTTAAAGTAAACCTCAAAGATACGCCGGCGGCCTGAGATATGTCTCGGGCGGAGGTGATCCTGCCGCTTTTGCACAAGGTATAAAGTATTCTCAAAGCGTAGTCGGCCTCTCTTGTAATCTTCATGGAGTCACCGCCTCTTTGTTTATGATTTTAGTATACATTAAAAGTCGTATTTTGTCAAGAGAAATTTTTGACAAATAAGATTATTTATACCTTAAAAACTTATTGACAAATGAAAAAAATAGTGATATAATTTTATACAGACTTGCGGATGTGGCGG
>CAJKFC010000087.1 GCA_905199135.1 uncultured Eubacteriales bacterium | reverse complement strand
GGTTTCTGCAACAGAATCTTGGCAAGTTCGATACGCATTCGCCAACCGCCGGAAAACTCCTTGGTTGGGCGATCGAAATCATCGCGCGTAAAGCCAAGACCGCTCAAGGTACGCTCTATCTCAGCCTCATAGTTTTCGCCACCCATCATCATGTAGCGTTCATGTTCCTGGGTAAACTTCTCTACGAGCTGAGCATAGCTTTCGCTCTCATAGTCGGTGCGGTCGGCCATTTCCTGCTGCATCTTGTCAAGACGCGCCTTCATCTCGGTATTATGGGCGAAAGCCTTGCGGGCAAGACCTACGACGAGGCACTCAAACAGATAGAGAGCAAGGTCGAAAGCCTCGGCATAAAGGAGAGCGTCAAGGTCAAGATAGGCTTTGATGAGTTCACCTTTGACACAGGTCTGTCGGAAGACGGCATAGACTGTGAAAACCTCGCCCAGAAGGCCTTTGACACCGGCCGCACAGGCAATTTCATCGACAGGCTTTCCGACATAAACTCTGTCAAAAGGAACGGTCTCGACATAAATCTCACCTTTGAGGCCGACGAGGAAAAAATCGACAAGGGCATCGAGGAGATAAAGAGCACTCTCATAAGCGACCCCGCGGAGCTCTTTGAGATAGACGGCGACAAGATAAAGCTCAATCTGTCCTACGGCCTGGCCTTTGACGGAGAAAGGCTCAAGACTCAGCTGAGCGAAAACATAAAGAACGGCGATTTTTCCGACATAGACTATGAAATGACCGAAGAGGACATGGACAAGATAGATGTCTCGGCCATAAAGCAGGCAATAGACCGCGAGATGAAAGAGCCGACAGTCGATGTAAACGACAGAAGCGGACAGACCGTCATAGGCGGTCAGGTGGGCATCGAGGTCGACGAGCAGGCCATAAAGGACGCCATAAAGAACTCTGCCGAAGATGTCATAGAGATACCCGTAACGGTGACAGAGCCCACATACACCGACGAGGAGTACAAGTCGATGCTCTTCAGAGATGTGCTCTCCAGCCAGACGACGACCTTTAACGGCAATCTCACAGGCCGTACAGGCAACATAAAGATAGCCGCCGAGGACTGCGAGAGGGTGCTCATGCCGGGCGAAACCTTCTCTTACACCGAGCAGGTCGGCAGAATAACGAGAGACAAGGGATATAAGGACGCGCTGGTCTTCAGCCAGGGCGAGGTCGTCGACGGTCTGGGCGGCGGCGTGTGTCAGGTGTCCTCCACCATATATATGGCGGCCATGTACGCCGACATGGAGATAGGCATAAGGCGCAACCACAGCTTTGTAGTATCCTACACACCCGTGGGTCAGGACGCAACCTTTGTCTACGGCGGACAGGACTTCACATTTAAAAACAACACGGCTTTCCCCGTGAGAATCGACACGGTCGTCGGCAAAAATTCTCTGACCGTCAAGATAATAGGCACTCAGACCACCCCCGGCAAGGAGATAAAGGTGGTGACCGAGATACTCTCCAAAGACCCCTATGAGGTCAAGGAGGTCTATGACCCCTCCCTTCAGCCGGGCGAGAGAAAGGTCAAGAACGAGGGCTACACAGGTTATAAGGCCAACACATACCGTGTGACATATATAAACGGCAAGGAGGTTTCGAGGGTATTTGAGGCTTCCAGCAGCTATAAGAGGCTTGACAAGGTGATTCTCGTGGGCACAGACCCCAACGCCCCCGTGGTAAATCCCGAGCCGCCCACAGAAGTACCCACCGAGAACCCGAGTACTTCGGAGAGCACCTCGGCTCCGACAGAGAGCACCTCTCAGAGCGAGAGCGCATCTCAGAGTGAAAACACAACGGCAGCGGAGTAATATATGAGAAATTTTGACATCAGAAAAATAAAGAAATCGGCGAGATTTTTGATAAGCTCCAACGGGCAGACGGTATATTCCCTGGCCCTTGTGATGTTTTTCATAAACCTTGCGGTGTCCATTCTTGCCGATCTGCTGAACATAAACGGCGGATTCGGTCTTTTGCCCGCCCTTTTGTCCCTTGTTCTGACAGCTCCCTTGCAGATAGGTCAGATGAGTGCCTATTACAGAATGAGCAAGGGTGAGAGCATGGAGCCCAAGGCGGTGCTTAAAGAGTACTACAAGGACGGCAAAAAACGCATGGACAGCTTTAAGACCGTCGGCTTTTACTGGCTGACTTTGCTCATGTGGTTTACCGTCTATGTCCTCTTCCCCATGGGAGTGTGCTATATGATATGGGGCAAGAGCCTCATGTCGGGGGACAGCGTGTTCAACTTCGCCATGGTCATGGTGGTCTTTACCGCCGTGGCGATTGTGGCGGCTCTGCCCTATTTTATCCACATGCTGAGATTTTCGGGCGGCCTTTTCTACGCTGCTCAGGGCACTCACATGGGAGTCAGGGCGAGATTCGATGTGGGAAAGACGGTTATCGCCCCCCATGTCTACCGCTACGCCCTCATGACGGTTACATTTTTGATCTACATACTGCTGTCCTACGGCCCCTATATTTTAGGCGGCATAATGTTTTCTGAAAACGGGGCGGTGTCCGCCCTTTTGAATCTTTTCGGCAATTTCTTCCGCACAGTCATTTTCATGCCCTATTACAACATGGCTTCCATGCTCATGTTTGAGAGAATGCAAAACCCAAAAAAAGAGATGGATTATGTTTTAAAATGATCTTAAGGAGGTAAAATATGGGAAACAGAGACATCAGAGAGAGAACCGGAAGACTTTTTAAGGAAAACTTTTCGGCGGTGTTTATGGCCTGCCTTCTCTTGTGGGCGGCGTCCACACTTATAAACTTCGCCCTCACTCTTCCCGCCGCGTCGGGAGCGTTCGAAGCCTTTGTCATGTCCCTTTCGGGGGAGGTGCTGGTCACGGAGGATATGACCGTGCCCCGGATGCCCGCCCTTGTATCGCTGCAGTCGGTGGTGATAAGCGTAATTTTGCAATTTGCCTTTGTGGTGTGCCTTTCGAGAATAGTCAAGGGACAAAAGGTGTCCATGGGATTTATATTTGAGTACATAGCCGATGTGCCCCATTTGAAGAGAATGCTCTCCACCCTTTGGAGGCTGGTTCTTTGGGCTGTGCTCATTGTGATAGCCGCCGCCGCGGGAATTATGCTTTCGATGCTTTTTGCAATGATCAGTCCGATAATTTTCATCACAGCATATATTGCCGTGATATTAGCCGTGCTGGTTTTTGCAATTATAGTGGAAGGCGGCATGATGGGCTCGGCTTTCTTTGAGGACATAAGCGTCGGCGAGGCCTTTTCGGCAGGTATGAGGACGGCAAAGGAAAACCTCGGAAGGATAATCAAGATGATGCTGTCCTATATTCCCATAAGCCTTATAGGCGTGCTGCCCGCCTTTATATACTACAATGTCACGGGGCAGGTCGACGCCGTATATGTCGGTCTGGCGGTTTTCGGATCGCTGTTTACCTATTTTGTGATAACCCCTATTGTGTCTATGTCGCTGCTCCACATAATAGGCGATGTCAGGGAAAACGGAAAGTATTTTGACGGCTACGGCTACACCGACGGTTCCCCAAAAACAGATAATCAGGAAAATTTTGAAGATTTTAACGATACACAAGACAGATAAAACGGAGGACATTCAAAATGGAAAACAAAGGAAAACCTTACTATATTTCGACGGCCATAGCCTATACCTCGGGCAGACCTCACATAGGAAACTCCTATGAGATAGTGCTGGCCGACGCCATAGCAAGGTACAGAAGAGAGCAGGGCTACGATGTCTATTTCCAGACGGGCACCGATGAGCACGGCCAGAAAATTCAGGAAAAGGCCGAGGCAAAGGGCATATCGCCCCAGCAGTTTGTCGACGAGACCGCCGCTGTCATAAAGGCCAACTGGGACGCTTTAAATACATCTTACGATAAATTCATAAGAACTTCCGACCCACACCACAAAGAGGTCGTGTCCAAGATATTCAAAAAGCTCTACGACCAGGGCGACATCTACAAGGGCGAGTACGAGGGAATGTACTGCGTGCCCTGCGAGAGCTTTTTCACAGAGTCTCAGCTCGTTGACGGCCGCTGCCCCGACTGCGGCGCAGAGGTAAAGCCCGCCAAGGAGGAGGCATACTTCTTAAAGCTTTCAAACTACGCCGAAAGACTTGAAAAATACATCGAGGAGCACCCCGACTTCATTCAGCCCCCCGCCAGAAAGAACGAGATGCTCAACAACTTCATAAGACCCGGTCTCACAGACCTGTGCGTCTCGAGAAGCACATTTACATGGGGCGTGCCCGTGGAGTTTGACCCCGGTCATGTGGTCTATGTTTGGATAGACGCCCTTTCCAACTACATCACATTCCTGGGCTACGACATCGAGGGCAACCACTCCGATATGTATAAGAAATACTGGCCTGCCGATGTACACCTCATAGGCAAGGACATTCTCCGTTTCCACACAATTTACTGGCCTGTAATTCTCATGGCACTTGATCAGCCCTTGCCCAAGCAGATTTTCGGCCACCCGTGGCTGCTCATGGGCGAAAACAAGATGAGCAAATCCAAGGGCAATGTGCTCTATGCCGAGGACCTCATCAAGTTCTTCGGCGTCGACGCCGTGAGATACTACCTGCTTCACGAGATGCCCTTCGCCCAGGACGGAAACCTCACATTTGAATTGCTTATGGAGCGCATCAACTCCGACCTTGCAAATATTCTCGGCAACCTCGTAAACCGCACCATCGCCATGGTGGAAAAATACAATGAAGGCATAATCTCAAAAGGCTTTGCCGACGGCGCCGTCGACCACGAGGTCATAAAGCTTGCCCTTAAAACTCCCGAACTTGTGGAAAAGAAGATGGACGAGCTCAAGGTGGCAGACGCCATGGACGCCATTTGGGATCTTCTTAGAAGAGCCAACAAGTACATCGACGAGACGACTCCCTGGGCTCTCGCAAAAGAGGACACACAGAAATGGCGCCTCAACCGCGTGCTCTATGTGCTTTTGGAGACGATACGCTATGCCGCTGTTCTCATAAAGCCCTTCCTGCCCGAGACTGCCGAAAAGATATTCGCCCAGCTCAACACCGACATCAAGGACTTCGACAGCCTCAAGGAGTTCGGCCAGCTCAAGGAGGGCGTACATGTGGGCAAGGCAGAGCCCCTCTTCGCCCGTATCGACATGAAGAAAAAGGCCGAGGAAATCGCAGCATACTATGGCGAATAAATTTTTTGATACCCACACCCACATGGACGCCGAGCAGTTTGACGCGGACCGCGACGAGGCCATAATGCGCGCCTTTGAGGCGGGGGTCAGAAAGCTTGTAAATGTGGGCTGCGACATGGAGAGCTCGAGAAAATCCATAGGGCTCTCGGAAAAATATCCCTTTGTCTACGCCGCCGTGGGGGTTCACCCCCACGACGCCGACAATTATTCGGACGAGGCCGAAAGAGAGCTTGAAGAGCTTTTAAAACACCCCAAAGCCGTGGCTTTAGGTGAGATAGGTCTCGACTACTACTATGATTTTTCCCCGAGAGAGCGCCAGAAAGAGGTCTTTAAAAGGCAGATGGAGCTGGCTGAAAGAACGGGAAAAAAGGTCATAATCCACTCGAGGGAGGCCACCGCCGACACTCTGGAGATAATGAAAATGTATCCCGATGTAAAAGGCGTTGTCCACTGCTATTCGGGCAGCCTCGAGACGGCAAGGGAGATACTCAAAATGGGATACATGATATCCTTTACAGGGGTGCTCACCTATAACAACGCCGTAAAGGCGGTTCAGTGTGTAAAAGAGCTGCCTTTGGACAGAATAATGGCGGAGACAGATTCTCCCTATCTCACTCCCGTGCCCTTCAGGGGAAGGCGCAACGAGAGCATGAATGTGGGTCTTGTTGTGCGCCGCATGGCCGAGATAAGGGAAATGGACATAAAAGAGCTGTCCGAGATAATATATGAAAACTCCGAAAGATTCTATTTTTCAAAGGACGAGGAATGAAAGACATAAGTAAGCTCAAAATAACCGCTCTTTTGGCCGCCGTGGCGGTCTTTGCCCTCATGGGCTCGTTTTTTCAAAGCTACTCCCCCCTTTCGGCGGTTTTCGGGGCGGTGCTGACGCCGATTCAGTCAAAAGTCGTCGGCCTTACTGCCACCGCATCGTCGTTTTTTGAAAAATTTTACAACTACGACACCTTAAAAGCCGAAAACGAACAGCTTAAAAACGACCTTTTGGAGCTGCAAAAGCTTGAAAGAGAGTACAACGAGGCCATAGCCGAGCGCGACGCTCTGAGGGCTCTTGCCAGGATAACGGCCGAAAACCCCGACTACGACATGGACCTTGCCACTGTCACCGCCGTCGACATGGGCGAGTTTCACAAGACGCTGACCATCGACAAGGGCGAGAGCGACGGAGTGGAGCTCTATGACTGCGTGACGGTCAGAGAGGGCCTTGTGGGCTATGTGTCCAAGGTGGGGCCGAACTTCGCCGAGGTCACGACGGTGATAGACCCTGCCATAAGCATAGGGGCGAGGGTTTCCCAAAGTCAAGAGATCGTCGTCGCCGAGGGTTCGAGCTCGCTGACCTATGAGAAAAAGCTGCGCCTTTCCTACCTCGACAACGATACCGAGAGCGAGGTGCGCGATGTGGTGGAGACTTCGGGCTACGGCGACATCTACCCCAAGGGCATCGTCATAGGCTACATCGACGAGATAAAGGACGAGAGCCACGGACTTTCCAAATACGCCGTGATAACTCCCGCGGTGGATTTTTCCAAGCTGCAGAAGGTATATGTTATAAAGGATTTTGAGGACTGATATGGAGCTGAACAGAAGCAATATAAAGAAAATAATATTCATAATCGCCGTCGCCGCCGTCATATTTACGGCAGCCGAAAATTTTGAAAAGACGGCCGAGCTTTTGGGGGTGGCTTACGGCGTTATAAGCCCCCTGGTGCTGGGATTCTGCATAGCCTTTGTACTCAACACCTTCATGGTGATAATCGAGGAAAAAATACTTAAAAACTGGAAGAAAAAACCCAAGCTGAAAGGGCTCATAAGACCCGTATCGATACTTCTCAGCATAGCCTTTGCCTTTTCGGTCTTTCTCATAGTGCTTCTCGTGGTGCTGCCCGAAATTGTGGAGCTTTTCAGAAATCTTGCAGCCACAGTGCCGGGAATGATAGAGGATTTATGGGAAAAAATGGTAATATGGCTGGAAAATACAGGAATTAACGCCGATGTGCTGTCCAAAGTGTCGATAAACTGGGAGCAGACGGGAAAAGAGCTGTTTCAGTCCCTCGTCAAAGGCTCCGAAACGGTGCTCACAGGTGCTCTCGGCGTGCTGGGCGGCATAATAAGCGTCAGCACCAATTTCCTCATGGGCCTTGTGACGGCCGTATACGGCCTTGCCCAAAAAGAGAAGATAATAAGCTTTACAAAGAGACTTATGGCGGCAACTCTGCCCAAAAGGGCGGCTCAGCGGGTGCAGAAGGTTGCAACGCTGTCGTCAAAGGTCTTTTCAAAGTTCATAATAGGTCAGATGACCGAGGCCGTGGTGCTCGGCACATTGTGCCTTGCGGGAATGACACTTTTCCGCTTCCCCTACGCCGTGGTCATATCCATGTTCATAGCGGTCACCGCCCTTATCCCCGTGGTGGGAGCCTTTATAGGCGGCGCCGTGGGAGCCGTGCTCATACTGTCGGTAAGCCCGTTAAAAGCCCTTTTGTTTGTGGTTTTCCTCGTGGTGCTTC
>CAJKFC010000086.1 GCA_905199135.1 uncultured Eubacteriales bacterium | reverse complement strand
TCCCGACTCGGCAGCCGACATTATAAGGCTCAAGATGGAGCAGTCGGACATTTTCTCTGTGCCGTCATGTGATTTTGACGAGGCCTTAAAAAACGGAGATATAGTCTATATCGACGAGGATTTCGACAAGATTTTTCAAGAGGAAGAGCTTAAATATTCAGCAAAAATATCCTGCCCCGATTTGTCAGAGGTCAGGGTTGCCTACACTCCCCTTCACGGCGTCGGCGGTTTTGCCGTGCCGTCGGTACTGCAAAAGGCGGGAGTGAAAAACCTCTTTTCAGAGCCGCTGCAGTCGGTGCCCGACGGGGATTTCACCTATGCCAAAGACCCCAACCCCGAAAACGAGGGCTGCTACTCCCTCGTCAAAAGCCTTGCCGAGGAACAAAAGGCCGACATAGTTTTGGTCACCGACCCTGACTGCGACAGAATAGGCGTCATGGCTCTTTCAAAAGAGGGCGAATATGTATTTTTAAGCGGCAACCAGACGGGATACATAATGCTGACCTATATCATACAGAGCCTTAAGGCCAAAAACGCCATGCCTGAAAATCCCTTCGCCGTATCCACCGTCGTCAGCGGCCGCCTCGCCGAGAAGATCGCCCGAAAAGAGGGTGTAAGGCACATAAAGACCTTTACAGGCTTTAAAAATATAGCCCGCGCCGTATCCGACGACGCCGAAAACTGCGTTTTTGCCTTTGAGGAAGCTTTCGGATATCTGCCCCATACGCTGTGCCTCGATAAGGACGGCGTCGGCGCCGCCCTGCTCATGGTCAAAATCGCCGCAGAGTGCAAAGCAGAGGGGCGTTTTGTCACCGACTGTCTCGAGGAAATATACGATAAATACGGCCGCTCATTTGAAGGGGCCATCAACATATATATAGACGGCGCCGACTGGGCCGAAAAGTCAAAAAAAGTCATGACTTCTCTTCGCCGCGCCGTACCCTCTTCCGTAGCAGGGCAGGCAGTCAGATATTTTACCGACTTTTTTTCGGGCGTATGCCTCGATCTTGAAAAAAAATATGTCGAAAGTCTTGATAAAAAGGGGGTCGATGTGTTATCATTTAAATTGTCGGACGGCAGTGAAATTTACATAAGACCCTCGGGCACGGAACCCAAAATAAAAGCGTACATTCTTTTGGAGGGCAAATCCGATGATTCCCTCAAGGCTCAGGCCGAGAGAATCGAAAAGGATATACTTTCGCTGGTCCAGCAATATTCGGAGGTTTAATCATGAGTAAAAAAACAAAGATCCTCTTGCCCTGTATCATAGCGGTAGTCGTGATAGGAGTTTTCCTCGTGGCTCTGGCTATGAACAGCAGCATAGACAAAACCGAGCTTTCCTCTCTTTTGACAAAATATTTTGAAGCCTACTATACGACGGCCAATGTAAACGCCATCAAGGAGTGCGTACCCCCTGAAATTCAGGAGGAGGCAGATCTCGCCTACACCCTGGGCGGCAGCGTCAATCTTCTGACAAGCTATATGACCGATACGATATCGCAGGTCGGCGAAGACCCCGAGGTCACCGTCACTCTGACGGCGGTTTCCGACCCCTCCGCCACTTTAAGGAACGAATACAAGACCCAGTTTGCAGGGGTATCCATGTCGGTGGGCGCCGATTTCGAGGTTTCGATAAAAGGTTCTGAATCCACTCTCAACTTCACAGGAACAGCCGATTTCGTAAAAACCAATGACGGCTGGTACATAACATCTTACAGCATACCGTTATATGAAAAATAGAAGAAGAAAATCTAAAAATATGCCAAAAACGATCGCCGCTTTGGCGATCGTTCTTCTTTCTCTGTTCGGCCTTTGGGAAAAAGGTTATTTCGCTTCGCTCGAAAGTTATTTTACTCCTCTCGTCACCGACGATCAGCTCGTCATCGAGATGATAGATGTGGGTCAGGGCGACAGTATCTTCATAACCCAGGGCGGCGAAAGCATGCTTATCGACACCAACACCGAGGATTATTATGAGAATGTCAAAGACACTCTGAACCGCTACGGCGTTTCAAAGCTCGACTTTCTCGTGGCGACACATCCACACAGCGACCATATAGGTTCTATGTGTGAGGTGCTCGAGGACTTCGGCACCGAAAAATACTGTTACAGTGACATTGAAACCGACACCTACACCTACAAGAGCTCTATGGAGTTTGCCAAGGAATACGCCGATGAGATGTCTCCCCTTTTCGCAGGAGATGTTTTCACTTTGGGTGACGCCAGAATAACAGTGCTGTCTCCGTCCGAAGGCGATGTGCCGAGTGATCTCAACAACGCCTCTCTGGTGCTGCTTTTGGAATACGGCGATTTCAAGGCTCTGTTTACAGGCGACGCCGAAAAGCAGATCGAACAGAACATTTTACCCTCCGTCCCCGATGTAGATGTGCTCAAGGTTGGCCACCACGGCAGCTACACAAGCTCTTCGGAGGAATTTCTCGCCGCCTGCAAGCCCGAAACCGCCCTCATCTCTCTCGGCGAAGGCAACCAATACGGTTTCCCTCATCAGATAGTCCTGGACAGCTTAAACAATATCGGCTGTGAGATTTTCCGCACCGACCTTGACGGTTCCGTCACGGTGACCGTCGAGGAGGACGGTCTCTACTCAGTGGAGTGATTTTGACTGAAACCTGTTTTTGTGCATGAGACTGGCTTCAACTCTCTCCCCTTTCGGCATTATTTCCCCTGCCAAATCATAGTTTTTCTCCCTTTTGGCGTCCTGTGTCTTTTTGGGTGTGTTTTTCTCCATAAAAATCCCCCTTTGTTGTAATTTACACAGATATATTATTTACATTTTGGTCATTTTTATTTGCTTTTTTCTCTTTAAATTACAAGTGCTTTGTGTTATAATACAGTTGGATATTTTTTATATCAAATATTTTTTGGAGGTGCTTTATGGCTCATAAAATCAGCGATGCATGTGTAAGCTGCGGCGCTTGCGCAGCTCAGTGCCCTGTCGGCGCTATCAAGGAAGGCGCATCTCAGTATGAGATCGACGCAAATGTTTGCGTAGATTGCGGCGCTTGCGCAGCTCAGTGCCCCGTCGGCGCTATCAAGGCTGAGTAATCTCGGCTCTTTTGAGTATGCAGTTAAAGGTAAGCAGATGTCGTCCGAGCCTTGCTTTCGGCGATGTCTGCTTTTCTTATAGAAATAAAAGTGAGGACAAAATATGGAGACAGCAAAATTTCTTTCATACAAGGACAAGATAATATCAAATGTTTCAAAGGCCATTGTCGGCAAGGAGGACATAACAGAGCTTATTCTGATATCCTTTATCTGCCGTTCCCATGTGCTTTTGGAGGATGTTCCCGGCACAGGCAAGACAATGATGCTGAGAGCTTTTTCCAAAAGCATAGGCGGAGATTTTAAAAGAATACAGTTCACTCCCGACCTGCTCCCTTCCGACCTTACCGGCATAAACTTTTACAATCAGAAGACGGGAGACTTTGAATTCAGGAAAGGCCCCCTCTTCTCCAACATCGTTCTGGCAGACGAGATAAACCGCGCCACTCCCAGAACCCAGTCCTCCCTTCTGGAGGCTATGGAGGAGCGTCAGATCTCGATAGACGGCGACACTCACCGCCTGTCCTCCCCCTTTATGGTAATGGCTACCCAGAATCCCCTTGAGTCCTACGGCACATTCCCCCTGCCCGAAGCTCAGATCGACCGTTTCTTCATGCGCCTCAAGATGGGTTACCCCAAGCGAGACGAGGAACTGACCCTTCTCGCCAGAAAGAGCACGGCAGACATAATAGACACTCTCCCTGCCGTCGTAACCGCCGAGGAGACCGAGTATGTCTCCGAGCATTTTACCGATGTGTCGGTATCCGACGATGTGGCAGGCTACATAATGAACATAATTGAGGCCACGAGAAACGCGGGCAGCTTTACCTCCGGCATAAGCACCCGCGGCGCCATAGCCTTCTACAAAGCCTGTCAGGCCAAGGCGGTATTTTCCGGCCGCGACTATGTGCTGCCCGAAGATGTCAAATACATGGCTCCCTTTGTCCTGTCCCACCGCCTGTCCTCGGGCGGCATGATAGGAAGTTCCGATGTCTCGGAATACCTTATGAAGCTCATTGAAAAGATCCCCGTCCCATTGGAGCAGGGCAGATGATCTACATAGTAATTTTTCTCGTGGCGGTCGCCCTCTTTATCAAGGCCTTTACCTTAAGGCATGTCCTTGACAATGTGACCTATTCGATAAAGAGCGAAAAATCGGTGGTTGAACCGGGAGAAAGCTTTTCTGTCACCACCACCCTCAAAAACGGCAAGAGAATGCCCGTCATGTTTATAAGGCTTGAGGAACTGATACCCACCAAGATGCAGGTGGAAGGGGCGTCGCAGCAGTTCTATGCCATGAATGACAAGAGCCGTCTTGTGAGCTCTACATACCTCATGCCTTATCAAAAGTTCACCCGCGTCTTTAACGCCTCCATACCCGACAGAGGCAGATATTTTCTCCATGGAGCCACCTTGAAAGGCGGTGACATATTCGGCATAGGCGAAACTGTGGAGTATGTCACTCTTTTGGAGGAAATTGTCGTGCTGCCCAAAGCTGTAAGCTGCGGCAAGCTGGAGACCGTGCTGGGTGGATTTTTGGGCGATTTTTCGGTCAACCGCTTTATAATGGAGGACCCCATACTGACCATAGGCTTCAGGAATTACACTGGCCGAGAGCCCATGAAGCACATAAACTGGGCCCAGAGTCTCAAGGCAAACAAGCTGATGGTCAAAAACTTTGACCACACCACCGACCTTTCGGCCACCGTGATACTCAACATCGAGTGCGGCGAGGACGGCAGGGAGATAAACTCCGCCCTCATGGAAAATGCCTTTTCGGTGGCGAGATTTGTCTGTGAACACCTTGAACAAAAGAATGTCAAATACTCCTTCTTTACAAACGCCACGGCGGCCGGCGCCGTCGGACATTGGAAGAGCGTCGGCGAGGGTTTGGGACACCGCCACCTCTACACCATTCTGGAAGGTCTCGGCAGAGCCACCTACGACAGCACAGCCCCCTTTACCTCCATTTTGGAAAAGGCCGCCCATGTGGCCGAGAGGGGCCGCGCTCACATAGTGATTACCCCCCAAATCGAAAGCTACTGGCAGAGCGCCTTTAAAAGGCTGAGCGTCGCCGCAGACGGCAAATGTCTTTTGATATCGGCCGACAAATATATGGAAGAAAAGGAGGAAAACTGATGGAGCTCATCATTATATCCAAGGCACTTTCCGACTATTCGTTCCTGTTTTTCTTCTGCTCCTACGCCCTGCTGCTTTTCGGGCGTTCTCCCTTCCTGTTTCCCGCATTTGCCGTCATGTGCACTGTGACTTTTCTGTCGTATATGATAGATGTCCGCAAGGGCGGAAATATGAGATTTTTACCCCTTGCCCTCATGGCGCCGATATTCATAATGTATGTCGACCTCTACGCCTATTTTGCCACGGCGATATCCTTTATCTTCGGTTTTATCGTGATAAAAAAGCAGTTCTACATAAATGACTACGGCGAGGCCCTCGACAATTTTCAGCGAAACATCAAGATAACCTTAGGCCTTCTGGTACTCTCTCTGGCAACAGGCATATTTACAGAGCTGGGCTCTTCGGTGCTCCCCTTTGTGGTGATATATTTCATATCAACCGTCACAGAGCTTTCCATGCTGCGCCACAGCCAGGAGACCCTTTCGGAAAAACGCTTTAAAATGCTCAACAGCGCCATGATATTCGCCTCCTGCGCCCTTGGATTTTTCATGAGCACAAAGCTTTTCATGAACTTCGTGCTGTTTTTGGGCGGTATCGTAAGGGATTTCATAATAGCTCCCATCATAATGCTGGCTTCCGTGATAACCTCGGGTGTGGTCTACGCCGTCATGATGTTCTTTACGAAGGTCGTGTTCAAGGATGCAAACTTCAAGCCGGGCGAAGTGGTATTTCCCGAGCTGATGAGCGGTCTTGTGGACGATTATGAGGCGGCGGGTTTTAACCCCACCGTTGAAATCGCGGGCAAGCTGATTTTGGGCGCCCTCATAGTTATCGCAGTCATAGTCATAATCAAAAAGCTGGTGGGCAGAAAGCCTTCAAAGACCGTTACCCACGGCAGCGAATCCCGCACAGTGGAATATGTCCCTCTTAAAAAACCAAAGGAAAATCTTCCCGCCGAGGTCAAAAACATAAGGACTCTGTATAAAAAGTTTCTCACTCTGCTGCAAAACCGCGGAATGAAGATACCCGTGTCCTTTACAAGCCTCGACATAAACAAAAATATAACTTCGGAAGTTTCCGACAAAGCTTCGGTCGAAAAGCTGAGAGAATACTATATTCTCGCCCGTTACAGTCCCCACGAGATGACAAAAGAGGACTACAACGAGGCTAAAAAGCTCTACGGCGCCATAAAGAAAGACAAATAATATTTGGAGGAAAATAAAATGAACGAATTTCTCAAAAGAGCAAAAGAAATCCTTCCCGACACAATCCGCGCACGCCGTGCAATCCACGAGTTCGGCGGCACAGGCTTTGATGTCCGCAAGACGGTGGACTTTCTCAAAGAAGAGCTCAAATCGGTAGGCATCGAGGCTCAGGAGATCATCGACTGCGGTCTTACATTCACAATAGGCAAAGGCGGCAAGGTCATTCTGCTCCGCGCAGACATCGACGCTCTTCCCATGGACGAGCGCAGCGGCGAAGAGTTTTCCTGTACCAACGGCTCGTGCCATTCCTGCGGACATGACCTTCACGCAGCAGGTCTTCTGGCTGCAGCAAAGATGCTCAAGGAGCGTGAAAACGAGCTCGAGGGCACTGTAAAGTTCATGTTCCAGCCTGCCGAGGAAACTCTCCAGGGCGCAAAGGCCATGGTCGAGGCCGGCATTTTGGAAAATCCCAAGGTTGACGCCGCCATGGCTATCCATGTAGGCTCGGGCAGCCCCAGAAAGACAGGTCATGTCCATGTGACAAGAGGCGCCTGCTACGCCAGCGGCGACGCGGGAGAGTTTGCCCGCGTGGCCGAGATATTCCTGAAACGGGACTTTTCCCGCACAACCTTCAAGACCGCCGTGTTATAGCTTTTTTATAATACGGCGGCTGCTTTTTCGTGTATAACGGAGAAAACTATTGACATACGGAGTTTTGGTGGTAATATATTAGCGTGCTATCACATTAGCAAGGTAAAGTATACTCGGAGGAAAGCCATGGAGAGCATACTGAGGCGGGAGGAGCGCATAGTCTTCGGCCTGCGCGCGCTGTATTCGAAATACGGCTACAGGCCCTACCGCATGAGCAAATTTGAAGAATACGACCTCTACGCGGGCAACAGGAGCTTCCTGCCCAGCGGGGGCGTCATCACGTTTACGGACACGAATGGGCGCCTGATGGCGCTCAAGCCGGACGTGACGCTGTCCATAGCGAAGAACCTGGGCGGCGGCCCCGAGGCCGCGCCGGAGAAGCTCTATTACGATGAGAGCGTCTACCGCGCGCCGGATTCGGGCCTGGGCTTTCAGGAGATAACGCAGGCGGGCCTGGAATATCTGGGCCGGGTGGACGGCTACGTCATGGGCGAGGTGGCGATGCTGGCGGCGCGGAGCCTGGAGGAGATATCCGAGGGCTGGGTGCTGGATCTGTCGCACATGGGCTATCTGACGGGCCTGGTGGACGAGCTGGGGCTCAGAGGCCCGGAGCGGGCGGAGCTGCTGCGCGCCGTGGGCAGCCGGAGCGTGCAGGCGGTGTTGGCCGTCTGTTCGTCGGAGGGCGCGCCGATG
>CAJKFC010000085.1 GCA_905199135.1 uncultured Eubacteriales bacterium | reverse complement strand
GCCCAGGCCAAAGCCTGCGTGACGGCAGCTGCCATAGCGCCGCAGGTCGCAGTACCACCAGTAGTCCTCGGGCTTCATGCCCAGCTCCCGGATGCGCGCCTCCAGCATGTCCAGCCGCTCCTCGCGCTGACTGCCGCCGATGATCTCGCCGATGCCGGGCACCAGGCAGTCCGCCGCGGCCACGGTTTTGCCGTCGTCGTTCAGGCGCATATAAAACGCCTTGATCTCCTTGGGATAGTCGGTGACGAACACAGGACGCTGATAGATCTGCTCCGTCAGATACCGTTCGTGCTCCGTTTGCAGGTCCGTGCCCCAGTCCACCCGGTACTCGAACCTGTCGTTGTGCTTTTTCAGGATCTCCACCGCCTCGGTATAGCTGACCCGGGCGAAATCGGAGGTGGCCACATGCTCCAGCCGGGCCTTGAGCCCCTTGTCCACGAAGCTGTTGAAGAAGTTGATCTCATCCGGGCAGCGCTCCAGCACCCGGGTGATGATGTGCTTGATCATGGCCTCGGCCACGTCCATGTCCCCGGCCAGGTCGCAGAAGGCCATCTCCGGCTCGATCATCCAGAACTCGGCGGCGTGGCGCTGGGTGTTGGAGTTCTCCGCCCGGAAGGTGGGGCCGAAGGTGTACACGCTGCCGAAGGCCATGGCGAAGTTCTCCGCGTTGAGCTGGCCGGATACGGTGAGGTTGGCCCGCTTGCCGAAGAAATCCTGAGACCAGTCCACGCTGCCATCGGGCAGACGAGGGGGATTGTTCACGTCCAGGGTGGTCACCTGGAACATCTCGCCGGCGCCCTCACAGTCGCTGGCAGTGATGATGGGGGTGTGGACGTAGACGAAGCCCCGGTCCTGGAAGAAGGTGTGGATGGCGTGGGCGGCCACGCTGCGCACCCGGAAGGCGGCGGAGAACAGGTTGGTGCGGGGCCGCAGGTGCTGGATGGTGCGCAGATACTCCACGCTGTGGCGCTTTTTCTGAAGGGGGTAGTCGGACGGACAGTCGCCCTCTATCAGAATGTTCTCTGCCACCACTTCTATTTCCTGACCCTTGTTCGGTGATTCGACGATTGTGCCTTCTACAATGATCGCAGCTCCCACTCCGAGATTTGCGGCTATGTTGTAGACATCGGTATTATTATTGGCGACAACCTGTACATTCTTGATAATAGATCCGTCGTTGAGTTCTACGAACACGCACGCCTTTACATCGCGGGTTGTTCTGACCCAGCCTTTCAGTAAAACCTTTTGTCCCACAAGCTCCTTGCCTTTGAGTGTGAGCTCCTTCACTGTAAAGTGAACCATTTTTTCGCCTTCTTTCCGTAAATAAAAATATTGAAACAGTTTTATCGTCTGTTATATTATAATGTACCACAAATTGATGTTTTTGTCCACATTTTAGATGTTTCTTTTTTTCTTTTTTCTGTTTTTGGAGAATACATCAAAATTTTCATTTTGTCTTTCATTATTTTTGTATAATGTAAACGCGCTGTTTGCTCATATCATCACCAATGTACAGCTTATTTTTTGCGGATATTATGTGAAAATACTCTATTTGCCGCTATATACTTTTGTGCAAGTGATATATTCCCTAATATTTTTTTATTTTTTCTGCCAAAATAGTCTTTATATTTTCCCGTTTATATATTATAATATAGTTAGAAAAATACTGAAAGCGATTTTTAGGAGGATTCCTATGAATAATATTACTCTGTCTGATGTTATAGAAAACAAGCTGACCGTCCACCTCATAGGTATAGGCGGCATATCCATGCGTTCACTGGCCATCATTCTCAATAACCTCGGCTGCAAGGTGCAGGGCTCCGACCGCTCTGCGGGAGATGTCCTTGAAATGCTGTCCTCAAAAGGCATAAAAACCTTTCCCACCCATGACGCGGCAAACATGGAGGGAGTGGACTTTGTCATAAGAACCGCCGCCGTACACGACGACAACTGCGAGGTACAATTTGCCTTTTCTCACGGAATACCCCTCATCGAAAGAGCCGAGGCATGGGGTGTTCTCATGAAGGAATACAAAAATGTCGTCTGCATAGCGGGCACCCACGGCAAAACCACCACCACCGCCATGATGTCCACCGTCGCCCTCAAAAACGATATGGACCCCACGGTGATGATAGGCGGCAATCTCAGCTCTATAGGCGGCAGTATGAGAATAGGCTCCCATGATTATTTTGTGGCCGAAGCCTGTGAATACAAAAATTCCTACCACAAGTTCTCCCCCACTATCGCCGTAATTCTCAATGTCGACAGAGACCATGTGGATTTCTTCAAGTCCATGGAGGAAACTCTTGAATCTTTCAGACACTTTGCCCTTCAGGTACCCAAGGAGACGGGCATAGTAATAGCAAACCATGACGATCCCAACACCCAAAAGGCCATAGAGGGTATCGACAGAAAGGTCATAAGCTTCGGCTTTTCGCCCGAAGCCGATGTGCATCCCGAATACATAAAGGACAGCAGAGGATTCTTCAGCTTTTCCATCTATATATTCGGAAATCACTACTGTGATGTCAAGCTTGTCGTACCGGGCAGGCACAATGTCCTCGATTCTCTCGCGGCAGCTGCCGCCTCCTATGCCCTCGGCATAGACGGCGAAGCCTTCAAAAAAGGGATCCAGAGCTACACTGGAGTATCCCGCCGTTTTGAGTACAAAACCACCGTCAACATGGCGAGAGTTTTTGACGACTACTCCCACCATCCCAAGGAGATAGCCATGGCTCTTATCGCCGCCGACGCCATGGGCGACGGACGCACCATATGCGTATTTCAGCCCCACACATACAGCCGTACAGAGGCTCTCTTCGACAGCTTCGCAAAGGCTCTGTCCCACGCCGATATAGTGGTTTTAGCCGAGATTTTCGCAGCCAGAGAGGACAATGTTCACGGCATTTCCTCGGCTCAGCTGGCGGAAAAAATACCCCACAGCCACTTTTTCAAAACTTTTGTGGAGATAGCGGATTTTATAAGAGAGACCGCCAGAGAGGGCGACATAGTGATCACCATGGGCGCGGGAGACATATATAAAGTTTGTGATCTTCTGTAATATTTAGCTATCGGCATATCGATTGTAAATAAAAAGGCGGCTTTAAAGCCGCCTTTTTATTATTCTCCGAACTGTATTATGCTTGCAAAATCGTTGGTGTATCTCTTTTTGTCCTCGGGAGAAAGAGCTAAAAATCTCTCAAACAACTCCAGGCTGATATCTCCCGCATCAAAAAGGTATCTCGTATATTCGTCTCTGTCAAAGCCGAATTTCTTCTCAAGATCCTCTATGCGCTTCATGCCGTAATAATAGCTGTTAAAATATCCCTGCATGCTCTCCTGAGCGCTGACCTGCCCTCTCGCCGTGGCCCTGTCAAAGCCGAGCTCTTTGACATAGAGATCAACAGCCTCTCTTATCGGTCTGCCGAAATATCTCAGCATGAGCTCTGCCTTTATTCTGACAGATGTATGATGTCTTCTGTAAGCCACGAAAAGCGGATAGAACTGATCCTCGGCAAATACATATTCAAAAACTCTCTCTGAGCGGTGGGCAGTACCCTCGATAATCGGCACGCTTCTTGCGCCGATTTTTACAACCTCAGGCAGTCTGTCCACTGTGCGTCTCACAAACTGCACATGGTGTCCGGGATAGCTCTCATGTATAGCCATCATCTTTATCCATCCGTCGGTTACCGCCGTATAGTTAAAATCATTTACATAGTATTCGCCTACAAGGGGTCTCCTTATTGGGCAGCCTCCGCCGTATCCGCCCCAGGGATAGGAATACTTTATCTGTTCGGGTATGGGACAGAGCTTACAGGTCTCCTCGGGCATGGGGACTACCTTACGGGCAGCCTCTCTTGCCCTGTCGAGATATTCCTGAGCCTTTTTCATAAGTATCTCAGGGCTTTCGAAAGAACCTGCGTATTTATTAAGGATATCATTGACTTCCGACATAGTGGTCGGCTTGGGATCGGGTATATCGAGCTTGGAAGCTATTTCAAATACCTCCGCCCTGGTCTTTTCTATTTCGCTTTCATGCCATGCGAGAAGCTCATCGAGCTCTATTCCCAGTTCATTTTTCAGAAGATCCCTGTAATATCCCTCGTCAAACTTTATAATATCGTCTTCAGAAGTGTCCTTCTGCGGCACTCCGCCCTTATCGGACAATACCTTCTCGGCCTCTTTCTTCCATTCTCTTCCCTTTTCAATGAGAGTCTGCATACTCTGTTCAAGCTGCGTTCTCTGCTCTCCCTTGAGATTCGGGAAGGTTTCATCGAGTTTTGTAAGCTCAAAGCTCAAGGTTCTGTCCATTGTTCCGAGAGCCGATATAAGCTCCTGAAGATAAAGCGGCGAAACATCTTTTAGCCATCCCGAAACGGCGTTCCAAACTTTATCGGCAAAAGCATATTTGGAAACTATGATATCCGCTCTCACATTGTCCTCACGGGAGTCCTTGCGTCCATAGGTAGAAAATGCATATACAAAGTTATTGATATGCTTCATGGGGCGCTCAAAATTGCTTACGAGATTGAGCCTTTGAGCGTAGAGGAAATTATGTATCTGTTCTTTTATAATGCTGTATACCTCATCGGGAGCCTCGAGCTCGTCTGCCCTTTTAAACAGCTCCTCAATTTGATCAAAAAGCTGCTTTTTATTGGTCTCATCAGGTATAAACGACTCTTTTTCAAAAGCTCTCGACCCTTTAAGCCTGTCGTAAAACATTGCGCAGTCCTTATCCAAAAGGCGATATTTGTAGGTAAGCTCTGACATAAAACCCTCCTTATAAAATAAAACTCTCCGATTTAAGACAAAATGGTAGAGTGAAACTCTACCATTTTGAATATCTTATTTAAATTACTCGTTGATAGCGATAACAACGCCGGAACCGACTGTACGACCACCCTCACGGATAGCGAAGCGGAGACCCTCTTCGATAGCGATAGGAGTGATGAGCTCAACATCCATATCAACGTTATCACCGGGCATGCACATCTCTGTTCCCTCGGGAAGAGTGATTACGCCTGTAACGTCTGTTGTACGGAAGTAGAACTGGGGACGGTAGTTGTTAAAGAACGGTGTGTGACGGCCGCCTTCGTCCTTGCTGAGGACATAAACCTGACCCTTGAACTTTGTGTGGGGATGAATGGAGCCGGGCTTTGCGAGAACCTGACCGCGCTCGATGTCTGTCTTCTGGATACCACGGAGAAGAGCACCGATGTTATCACCGGCCTCAGCGTAGTCGAGGATCTTACGGAACATCTCGATACCTGTAACAACTGTCTTTTTGGGCTCGTCCATGAGACCTACGATCTCAACTTCCTCACCTGTCTTGAGCTGACCACGCTCAACACGGCCTGTAGCAACAGTACCACGGCCTGTGATTGTGAAGACGTCCTCAACAGGCATAATGAAGGGAAGATCTGCCATACGATCGGGTGTGGGAATGTAGTTGTCAACAGCGTCCATGAGCTCCTTGATAGGTGCATAAGCAGGATCGTTGGGGTCGTTGGAAGCCTCGATAGCCTTAAGAGCGGAACCGCGGATAACGGGGATATCGTCGCCGGGGAACTCGTATGTGGAGAGAAGCTCACGAACTTCCATCTCAACGAGCTCGAGGAGCTCTTCGTCGTCTACCATATCGCACTTGTTGAGGAATACGACAATAGCGGGAACACCAACCTGACGGGCAAGGAGGATGTGCTCACGAGTCTGAGCCATCGGGCCGTCTGTTGCAGCGATAACGAGGATAGCGCCGTCCATCTGAGCAGCACCTGTAATCATATTCTTGATATAGTCGGCGTGGCCGGGGCAGTCAACATGTGCATAGTGACGAGAAGCTGTCTCGTACTCAACATGAGATGTGTTGATTGTGATGCCGCGCTCTCTCTCTTCAGGAGCCTTGTCGATGTTAGCATAGTCTGTGTACTGTGCGCCGCCGACGAGCGAGAGATACTTTGTGATAGCAGCTGTAAGAGATGTCTTACCATGGTCAACGTGACCGATAGTACCGATATTAACGTGTGGTTTGGTTCTTTCGAACTTTGCCTTTGCCATTTTGAATTTCCTCCCTTTGTAATCAAATAATATAACTTAGCGGATTATATCCATATTATATTGTATTTTAGCGAAAAAATCAATATAAAACTGAAAATTTACTTGCCTTCTACCAATTTTGTCTGAATGTTCTTAGGCAGCTCGGTATAGTGGCTGGGCTCCATTGTGTACTGACCGCGTCCCTGTGTTCTCGAACGCATATCGGTTGCGTATCCGAACATCTCGGAAAGGGGGACGAATGCCAGTATCTGCTGAGCACCTGCGACAGCTTCCATACCCTGTATCTGTCCGCGACGAGAGTTGAGGTCGCCTATGACATCGCCCATGTACTCTTCGGGAACGATGACATTGACGCACATGATGGGCTCCATGATGACGGGATCTGCCTTCTTCATAGCGTCCTTAAACGCCATAGAACCGGCAATCTTAAATGCCATTTCGGATGAGTCAACCTCATGGAAAGATCCGTCGTAAAGTGTAACCTTTACATCGACAACATTGTAGCCTGCGAGAACACCGGACTGCATTGCGCCCTGGATACCCTGGTTGACAGGCTCGATGTATTCCTTGGGGATAGCGCCGCCGACGATTTCGTTGATGAACTCATATCCCTTGCCGCTTTCGTTGGGCTCGATTCTGATCTTAACATGACCGTACTGACCTTTACCACCGGACTGACGGGCATATTTTGTATCCGACTCGGCAGCCTTGCGGATTGTCTCCTTATAGGCAACCTGAGGTGCGCCGACATTGGCCTCAACCTTAAACTCACGGAGCATACGGTCAACGATAATCTCGAGGTGAAGCTCACCCATACCTGCGATAATTGTCTGACCTGTCTCCTCATCTGTGTAGGTTCTGAATGTGGGATCTTCCTCAGCAAGCTTAGCCAAAGCGATACCCATCTTCTCCTGACCGGCCTTTGTCTTGGGCTCAATAGCTACGCGGATAACGGGCTCCGGGAACTCCATGCTCTCAAGAATAATAGGATGCTTCTCATCGCAGAGAGTATCACCTGTTGTTGTGTTCTTGAGACCGACAGCTGCGGCAATATCACCGGAATATACAACTTCGATATCCTCACGGTGGTTAGCATGCATCTGAAGAATACGGCCCATACGCTCGCGATCGTTCTTTGTAGAGTTGAGAACGCTGGAGCCTTTTGTTATTGTGCCGGAGTAAACTCTGAAGAAGCAGAGCTTACCGACAAAGGGGTCGGTCATGATCTTAAATGCGAGAGCGGAGAAAGGCGCCTCGTCAGAGGGCTCTCTGCTGTCTGCCTCGCCAGTGTCGGGGTTTACACCGGCAATGGCCTTTTTGTCAATGGGCGAAGGCATGTACTCGATAACTGCATCGAGGAGCTTCTGAACGCCCTTGTTTCTGTAAGATGTTCCGCATGTAACGGGAATCATATTTACATCAAGAGTTGCTTTTCTGATAGCTGTCTTGATCATGTCCTCGCTTATCTCCTCGCCTTCGAGGTAGCGCATCATGATTTCATCATCATATTCGGACACTGCTTCAAGAAGCTTTACACGATATTCCTCAGCCTTTTCCTTCATATCGTCGGGGATCTCACAAACAGTGATATCTTTACCGAGGTTATCGTTGTATATATAGGCCTTCATCTCAACGAGGTCGATGATGCCTTTGAACTGATCTTCAGCGCCTATGGGCAGCTGGATCGGAACTGCGTTGCACTTAAGTCTGTCGTGCATCATGTTGACGACACGATAGAAGTCTGCACCCATTATGTCCATCTTGTTGACATAAGCCATACGGGGGACATGGTATTTATCAGCCTGACGCCATACTGTCTCGGACTGAGGCTCAACACCGCCCTTTGCACAGAAAACGGTTACGGAACCGTCCAGTACGCGCAGCGAGCGCTCTACCT
>CAJKFC010000084.1 GCA_905199135.1 uncultured Eubacteriales bacterium | reverse complement strand
TTGCGGCTTCCTTGGGTATGCCGCCCTCAAGGCTCCACTTGGGGAATATGTTGGTGATGCCCGAGGAAGAAGCCTCGTAGGGGTACATATCGGCTGTGACCTTGATTCCGCTCTTCTGGGCGTCCTCTATGTATTTCCACAGCTTGTCGGCGTGGCCGAAGTTCTTCTTTCCGCCCAGTTTCAGATGGGATATATCGACGCGGCAGCCCGTCTTGCGGTATATCTCAAACATCTCCTCCAAAGCGTCGTATATGAAATCTGCCTGATTTCTCATATGGGACATGATTATGCCGTCGTATTTTGCCACAACTGCGCCCAGATTGTTGAGCTCCTCCTGGTTGGACATGACGCCGGGGGCATAGCCCAGACCCAAAGACATACCGAATGCACCCGATTTCATCTCGTGGTCGAGCATTTCGGCCATCTTCTTGTTGTCCTCGTCGGTGGCCTTATTGGTAAAGCCTGCCGTGTTGGCTCTCAAAGCGCCGTGGCCTATGATATATGCAAGGTTGACAGCCATCTTGTTGCCGTTTTTGTGGGCTCTCTCTATAAACTCATCCATTGTGTGGGCGATGTACTGGGGCTTGCCCTGGACATATGCCTTCATGATATCTGTTTTCTCCTCGAGATAGGGGAAAACGGTAAATCCGCACTGACCTGCCAGCTCTGTGGTGACGCCCTGGAAAATCTTGCTCTGACATGCATCGTCATCTAAGAAGTTGGTGTCCGAGTGTGAGTGAATGTCGATAAAGCCGGGGGAAACGCACAGACCTTTTGCGTCTATGACGGTCTTGGCATCGCCCTCAATGTTCTGAGCGATGGATGCGATTTTTCCGTCCTTTACCGCGATGTCGGCAAAATATGCCTTTGCCTTTGTACCGTCGTAAATTTTTCCGTTTTTGATAACGATGTCGTACATTTTATTTTGCTCCTTTTAAATATTTTTCAAACCACTGAGTAATTTCCTTAAGTCTTCTCGTCCTGTGTATCGGCTTGCCGCTTCTCGAAAGCTCGTGGTTCTCGCCTTTGAAAATGCACATTCTGGCGGTGCAGCCTGCATTTTTAATGGCGTAGAACATCTGCATGCCCTCGGACAGAAGACATCTGTAATCCTCCTCGGAGTGGATGAACAGCGTGGGGGTTTTTGCCTTGTTGGCGTGTTTCAGCGGGGACTGATCCCATATGCGCTTCATATTTCTCCATGCCGTGCCCTGAACCTCTTCCTGGTCGAAGGTGTAGCCTATATCGGCAAGGTTTGTAAGGGATATCCAGTTGGTAAGGCTTCTCTGGGATGCCGCCGCTGCAAATCGGTTTGTGTTGCCTATTGCCCAATTGGTCATAAATCCGCCGTAGGAACCGCCTGTGATACCTACCTTTTTATCGTCTATCTGGGGATATTTTTCCAAAACTGCGTCGACAAAGCGCATGAGGTCATCAAAATCTATCGTGCCGTACTTGCCTCTGAGGTCGGCAAACTCGTTGCCGCGGCCGTCCGAGCCCCTCATGTTGGTAAACATCACGAAGTAGCCCATGCTTGCCCAGTACTGCATCTCATGGAAGAAGACGCTGCCGAAAGCCGTACGGGGTCCGCCGTGGACATCTACTATGGCGGGATATTTCTTGTTTTCGTCGTAATCGATGGGCTTTATGACAAAGCCTTCTATCTTCACTCCGTCGGAGATTATGTCGGTCTTTTCGGGTACTGCCACATACTTGCCCTCGAGGACTTTTTCGTTGATGTGGGTCAGCTGACCGTCCTTTCCGCAGACCTCCTGGAGCTTTACTCCTCTCATGCCCACATAGACATAGTTTCCGTTCTTTACATCGAACATGTCGACGCTGCCCTCGCCGTCTACGAGAACGCTCTCCTTTGCGTCCTTATCAAGGGAGAAAAGACAGCTGTTTGTACCGACGGTCTTTATATAATATATCGCGTCATCTGTATATTTTATAATGCTTCCTCCGCCGAGACGGCAGTCAGAGCCGACAGAGCTGCCGTAGCCCAGATCGGACTCTTTGAACAGCTTTACCTCTCCGTTTTCCACAGAGTAAAAGTTGGGTATCTGACCGACGCCGTATTTTTTCATGTCGCTCATGAGCACCATGAGCTTTCCGAAGGAATAGCCTGCCGAGCGTATCGAATATTTTCCGCCGCCTATGACCTTTTCGTCGGTTCCTTTTTCGGTGTCAAAGACATGGAGCTCGTTTGTCTTGGGCTTTTTGTCCTTGTATGTGGAACAGGTGTAGACGATTTTGTCGCCATAAATTCCTATAAAATCCACATCGCTCCATTTGTTTGAAATGGCCGACACTCTGTTTTCCGAAATGCTGTATATGTAAAGTCTCTTTCTCGTCTTGTTTATAAAGCCCGAGCCGTTGAACCAGTAGGGGAGCTCGTCAATTATGATATAATCCTTCTCCTCCTCCCTCTCCTCGGCGGTCATCTTGTCCAAAAGCTCTTTGTTGTGGTCAAAACGGGAGACAAAAGCTATCTTGTCCTCGTTTACCCTCTTGACCTGCATCACCTTAAAAGGCACCGAAAAGACCTTTTTTGCCTCGCCGCCCGAAAGCTCTATTTTATAAAAATCCGTGCCGCTTTCGTTTTTATCCCTGTTTCCGGGGAATATGACGGCATTGTCGCCGTCCCACATATATGTGCGGCTGTCGCCCATGGAGGTCAGCTGTCTGTCTGCGCCTTTTTCGATGACATGGATATTGAAATCATATCCTCTGCCGTTTTCCTTGGCTTTGCCTGCCACAAAGGCGGTCTTTTCTCCCGAAGGACTTACCGAAAGCTCTGACAAAAAATTGTAGGTTCTGAAATCGTTAATGCCTATTTTATTCATGTCCTATCCTCCTGAAATTATAAAAAAACAGGCAGCAAAAAATTGCCGCCTGACGGTTTATTTCTTCTCTCTCGAAGCCTTTTGAAATTGGGCGCGGGAAGTTCTCAGCTCTTCAAGAGCCTTTGCGATAACTTCCTCGGTTCTCTTCATGGCGTCCTCACAGTACTCGCTGGCAGCCTTGCACAGCTCTCTGCTGTTGCGCTCTGCTCCCGAAATTATGTCGGCAGCCTTGCGCTTTGCGTCCATAGTGATGTCATTTTCATTCACGCAGCGCTTGGCGTATTCCTCGGCCTGCTTTTTGATGGCCTCGGCTTCACGCTTTCCGCTCTCTATGTAGTTGCTGCGCTTTTCCAGAATTTCCCTCGACATCCTGATCTCGTTGGGGAAATTGGCCCTCACCTCGTCCAGAATGTCAAGAGCTTTTTCTCTGTCTATAATACACTTGTCCGTAGTAAGAGGCACCGATTTTGCGTCATCTATCATTTCATAAAGAGTAGTTATCAGCTGTTCAACTGTGTTCTCGTTCATATTTTCCCTCCAAAATATTTTTTATGCTGTCGGCAGTCTCCTTGCCGGCCAGAGCCTCAAAGCTCTGTCTTTTTTCAATGGCCTCTCTTATGGCCGATGAGCTTACATCTTTAAGACTTTCGCGGCTGAGCACGAAAAAGGTGTCGACGCCCGAATACTGCTTGTTAAATACGGCGTGCTGAACCTCGTATTCAAAATCCCCTGCGTTTCTCACGCCCTTGACTATGGCTGTGGCGTTTTTGAGCTTTACATAGTCGCACATCCAGCCGTCATAGCTTTCGACTGTCACATTTTTGAGATGTTTGACGGCGTCTTTCAAAAGCTGCTCTCTGACCTCCAGGGGAAAAAGATACTTCTTGTCCCAATTCACCATGCACACGGCATAGACGGTGTCGAAAGCTGCTGCCGCCCTCTCTATAAGATCTATGTGTCCCAGGCTCACCGGGTCAAAGCTTCCCGGCACAACGGCTGTACTCATATGCTGTCCTTTGTAATAGTAGTGATTTTTGTTATACCGTACACATATTCCTTCAAAACTCTGTACGGCGGAGCCAAAAAGTCCACCGAAAGGTCTTTTTCGCTCTCACATATTATTATACCACCATCTTGCAATATGTCAACCGCTGCGACAGCTTTTATTGCCTTTTCTGCCAGCCCGTTTTTGTACGGAGGGTCGATAAATATCAGCCCGAAGCTGTTTTTCGGGCAGGCAGAGACATAGGAGACGGCGTCTCTCGTGACGACCTTTGTCTCTCCCTCAGCCTTGCACAAGGTGATGTTCTTTCCGATGACCTTCAGAGCCTCTCTGTCGGTGTCGCAGAAGACGCAGCTTTCCGCCCCTCTCGACAGGGCTTCAAGACCCATCTGTCCGCTGCCCGCGAACATATCCAAAACTTTCCTGCCCTCTATGTCAAACTGTATTATATTGAAGATCGACTCCTTTATCCTTGCGGTAGTCGGTCTTGTGTGAAGTCCCTCGGGGACAAAAAGATTTTTTCCTCTGTATTTTCCCGTGATTATTCTCATTTTTCTCTCCTGAAATACTGATAGACACTCAGGGCGGTATTTTTGGGCACCACCTTTGAAAGCTCCTCAAGCTCGGCGCTCTTTATGGCCGAAACCGTTTTAAAGGCCTTTAAAAGGGCCTTTTTCCTCTCTTCGCCCACGCCCTGTATGTTGTCGAGCACCGACTTTGACACGGCTTTTTTCCTCAGCGAATCGTGGTATTCCAAAGCGAAGCGGTGCACCTCGTCCTGCACTCTCGTTATAAAGGCGAAAAGGGCGGGCTTTGTGTCGATGCCCAAAAGTTTGCCGTTTTCGTCGATGAGCTCCCTCGTCCTGTGCCTGTCGTCCTTGACCATGCCGCACACAGGAATGGAAAAGCCGTATTTTTTCATCTGCTCCAATGCGGCGTTTACCTGTCCCTTGCCGCCGTCCATTAAGATGAGGTCGGGCAGGGGCAGAAATCCCTCGTCGCCGTCAAATGCCCTTTTGAATCTTCTTCCCAGAGCCTCCGACATGGCGCCGTAGTCGTCCGATGCGGCGGCGCTCTCTATTCTGAATCTCTTGTATGCCTTTTTCAGCGGCTTACCGCCTGAAAACACCACGCAGCCGCAGACAGTCTTGTCGCCGCCCGTGTGGGATATGTCGTAGCTCTCTATCCTCTTTATCTCGTCTATGCCCAAAAGCTCCTGCAAAAGCTCGGAGGATTTCAGCGTCTTTTCGCCTATCTTCTCCTTGAGCTCCAGCTCCTTTGCGGCGTTTTCCAAAGCCAAAAGCACCATGTCGTGCTTTTCGCCCTTTATGGGGTATATGACAGACACCTTTCTGCCCGAAAAATGGGAGATGTACTGCTCCAAAGGCTCTCTGTCCTCTATATTTTCCGATATGACTATATTTTTCGGGGCGTATCCTCTCGCCTCGTAGTACTGCTTCAAAAAGCTTTCTATTATCTCGGCGCCGCGGCTGTCGTCGCTGCCCTCAAAAAATATCGTCTCTTTATCCAAAAGAGTTCCGGCTATATAGCTCATGCGTACGAGGGCGCCCCTCATGTTGCGGCTTCTGTATGCCACCACATCGGTGTCCACAAGGTTTTTGGAGAAAACTCCCTGTCCTTTTCCCAGCTTTTGCAGCACGGCTATTGTGTCGCGGCAGTGTGCCGCCTTTTCAAACTCGAGGTTTTCCGAATACTCCAGCATCTTGTCCTCGAATTCCTTTTCAAGACCGTCATATTTTCCCTCAAGTATCCTGACCGCCTTTTCCATAAGCTCCTGATACTTGGCATAGGGAATGTCCCCTTTGCAAAAGCCGAGACATTTTTCCATATGGTAGTTGAGACACGGCCTCTCCTTGCCGAAATCCCTGGGGAAAACCCTTGAGCAGGTGGGCAGCTGCATCATGTTCATGGCAAGCTCTATGGCGTCCTTGGCCACCTTTCTGCTGGCGTAAGGGCCGAACCATCTTGCCTTGTCTTTTTTCTTGCGGTTTTCTATGGTGAAATGGGGATACATCTCTGTGCCGAGGCGGACAAAGGGATAGCCCTTGTCGTCCTTGAGCAGAATGTTGTATTTGGGCTTGTGCTGCTTTATGAGCTGAGACTCCAAAAGCAGGGCGTCAAACTCTGTCTTGGTGACGACGACGCGGAAATTTTCCACCCTTCTCACCATCTGCAGAGTTTTTTCATTGTGGGAGCTCAGGTTGGAAAAATACTGGCTGACCCTGTTTTTGAGGTTTTTGGCCTTGCCGATGTATATTATCTTTCCGTCCCTGTCCTCCATGATATAAACTCCGCTGTTTTTGGGCAGCAGCAGAGCCTTTTCCTTGAGGTCTTCGTACATAACTTTACCTTAAATATACAAAATAACGCCGCTTATAAAGAGGCGTTATTTCTGCAAAATATTTCAGACTGTATGTGGGATTATTCGCCGAAGTTAGAGATGATGAGGGCGCAGAGAGCCTTTACAGCCTCCTCCTCGTCGCTGCCTTCAGCGGAAATTACGATGTTACTTCCTTTTTTAATACCGAGAGAGAGCACGCCCAAAAGGCTCTTTGCGTTTACCTTTCTCTCGTCCTTCTCGATGTAAATTGTGCTTTTGAACTCGTTTGCCTTCTGAATAAAAAATGTAGCGGGTCTGGCGTAAAGGCCGACCTCATTTGTCACAACGATATCTTTAGAAAACATAACCTAACCTCCCATGTGTCATGGAAATATAATTTAAATCATCTTATAGTATGGCACTATTTTATCAAAAAAGCTGTGGCATGTCAAGTAAAAAAACTTGTATTTGTGCATTTTACGCAACTAAAGCCTGCCTTTACCCCTATTTTTAATATATATTGGTTGCGTTTTTAGTGCCTTTGGCTATGTTATGTTTACCACCGTTACGCCCGCTTCACCTTCGCCGAAGCTTCCGAGACGGAAGGATTTGATGTTCTTCATCTTTTTGAGATAGCTGTGGACGGCGCTTCTCAAAACGCCCGTGCCCTTGCCGTGAATTATCGTCACATAGGGCAGCTTTGCCCTTACGGCAGTGTCCATGAACATCTCCAGCTCGGCTATGGCCTCGTCGGCCGTCTTGCCCCTCAGATCGAGCTCGCTCTTGGCGGCGGTGCCCACCTTGGGCACGGAAATCTGGGATTTTTTCTCCTTGGGCTTGTCGAGACACAGCTCGACCTCGTCGGCCTTGGCGCTTATCCTGAAGCTGCCAACCATTACCGTTATCTTGCCGTCCTTGGGCTCGTCGCACACGGTACCCTTGACCCCCGTGGTGACTATCTTGACATAGTCTCCCTTCTGAATGGGTCTTATGGGTTTTTCGGCCTTCTTCTTGACGGCGACGGGAGCAAGGCGTCCTTCCTCCTCATTAAAGCGGCCGCGCATATCGGCTCTCGCCGCCGATATGTCGGAGCTTTGGGAGATGTTTTTCCTCAGCTTTTTGAGCTCGTCAAAGCTGTCCTCGGCGGTTCTTCTGGCCCTCGCCAAAATCTCCTGAGCCTCTTTTCTCGCTCCCGACAGCAGCTTTTCCCTCTCGCTCTCTATGCCCTGAAGCCTTGCCTGAGCCACAAAGCTCTTTTCCTCGGCCTCTTTTCTCGCCTTTTCTGCCTTGGCGATGTTGTTTTCCAGAGCCTGTCTCTTTTCCTCAAGCCTTGTGAGCACCTCTTCAAACTTGGTGTTCTGGGAGTTTATCTTGAGCTTTGCCTGCTCCACTATATAGGGAGAGAGACCGAGCTTTTCCGATATGGCAAAGGCGTTGCTCTTTCCGGGCACGCCGAAAAGCAGCTTGTATGTGGGTTTCAGCGTGGCCACATCGAATTCACAGGAGGCGTTTTCCACGCCCTCGGTCTCGAGGGCGTATATCTTGAGCTCGGCATAGTGGGTCGTCGCCATGACGAGAGCTCCCAAAGCTCTGAGATGCTCTATTATGGCTATTGCAAGGGCGGCGCCCTCCACGGGGTCGGTGCCCGCTCCCAGCTCATCCATCAGGACAAGTGAGCCTTTCTTCGCCTCCGAAAGTATTTTTACTATATTGCTCATATGGGCGGAAAATGTCGAAAGGGACTGCTCTATGCTCTGCTCGTCGCCGATA
>CAJKFC010000083.1 GCA_905199135.1 uncultured Eubacteriales bacterium | reverse complement strand
CCGGTACTGCTCCCGACGAAGAAGCACGGTTCCGCCAGTCCCCCCGCAAACCCGGGCAAGGAATCGTCCCCGGGGTGAACAGAAGGCCAGACCGATTCCCGCCTCGGCGCACTTGCCCATGAGGGCGGGAGAAGCTCCGGAATAGGAGAAGCTGACGATGGATTGCAGGGTATGCAGGGGATACCGGGCAATCACCTCTTTGTCCCGGTTTGCCAGCACATTCTCCCCCTCCAGGGAGAGGTAAATGTCCTCGGAGGTAACGAATAGAGTGTTCAGCAGCTGCTTCATGGCGTATCCTCCATGGCCGATTTCAGATAGGCAGAAACGGACTTGGCTTTCATCAGTCTGGGCAGACACAGCTCCTTTAGGGAACAGGCGTTGCAGGACTTGGTGGGCTTGACCTTGGGGGTGTAGCCCCTGGCGTACAGAGCGTGCATTTCGGCAAGGAGGGTCTGCACCTGCTCCCGCAGGGTCGGGGTGAAAACCACCCTCTCCCGGCGGCGAAGCTCTCCATAGTACAGCGCCCCTTCGGGAATGTCGCAACAGAGCATGTTCTCCAGGCACATGGCCTGACCGCACAGCTGCAAAGCATCACCGGTATCCTCCCGGGGACTGCCCCGCTTGTACTCCACCGGATAGGGCTGCCACAGCCCCGCCTTCCCGGCCAGAGGGATGCCGGTAGTGCCCTGGTGGTATTCCAGCACATCGCACTGACCGGATACTCCAAGCCGGGCAGAGTACACGCTGACCCCCCGGGTAACAAAGCAGTCCCTCCGGCTTTCGGAAAACGCCGTGTTGTGGGCATTTTCGTGGAGGATTGCCCCATCAATGGTGCGGAAATTCTCCTCCCACTGGTGCTCAATGTGAATCAAAGCCCATTGTCTACGGCAAAACCGGAAATGTTGCAGACCGGAAAGCTGCAAAAAGTCATCTTCCTTATATTCCATCGATAATTTCCGGCTCCAGACCGGGCAGCGGCTCCAGACGGATGTCATAATCCTCCGCACAGCTCGGAATCGCATCCGCATCCTTCTGTGCTATCCGGACACTGCGGTGGACCCTCGCGGAGGAATACTGCCCATCCTTGCAGTTGTGCTTCCACCAGAACAGCTTCACCACCTCCATGGAGCCATCGGGCCGGGCAGAGGAGGCATCGTTGACAAACAGTGTGCGCAGGCATTCCTTGACGGTTTCCGCATCCGCCTCGGTAAAGCCGGTCTTTTCCGCCAGCTGGACATTGATGGAGCCCTTGATCTGGTACAGGCCGAAGCGGACAAAGTGCTTCATGCCCATGGTGTCGGAGGCACGGTTCTCGTCTTTCCCTTTTTTTTCACCGTTGACACTTTTGGTGATTTGGATGGACTCAACTTCCACTGGGGAAATGCTGGAGGCCTGGTGGATGGATACCGGCCCCCGGACACCGCAGGAGAAGCCCTTTGTGTCCTTGAAGGCGAACACCTGGCCAAAGGTGCGCACATCCAGCCAGGTTTCACAGGCACGTCTGGCGTATTCCTCCCTATCCTTGATGCCCTTCAGACTGGCGGAGGCTCGCTCGCTCAGACTCCCAAAGCCGTCGGTGCACCGATCCTCAGACTGAACAAAGATGGGGTTCCCCATATCCTGCATCCGATTGCGGATTTTCCGCTTGACGCATACATCGGAAATCTCACCGAAGCCGTTCAGGTCGGTACGGGGGCGGTTGCCGTTCAGCGGATCGCCGTTGCTGTTGGCTCGGGCTACGGAAATCAGTGCTACAAAATCGACTTTATTCTGCAAAATGCTCATTTATTCTTCCTCCTGACTGTTTTCGGTTTTGTCGGATGTGTACAGGGCTTTTTTCTGCAAATAGTAGCCAAATAAGTAGGTATCCTTCAAAGCTTCCTCGTGCTCCGCCTGAGGGAGATTGGAAATTTGCTCGATGATTTCTCCAATCAGGCGGTCATATTTTACTCTGTTCCACGGTTTCAAGCGGGGATAATAGGCTTTTTTCATCTGCTCCCAAAGAATGCGGCTGGCATAACGGGGCCGCTTTGCGAAGACGGACTGCATCCGGATGGCGTTTGGCTCCCGCTGCTCGTCCTTATCGTAGGTGTCCTGCTCGATTTTTTCAAATACCGCCAGAAGCCGCCCGTACTGATAGCTGATGTCTTTCTTTTCCGGTTCCAGTGACATGTTCCATTCCTCCCGATCCCAATCGTAGTAGTATTTCCGAAGCACCGCGCAGGCGGTGGACAGTACGGTCTCTCGCAGCTGGGTATCCATAATTTGCAGGTTGGATGCCTTGGCCGCTGCCGCCCGGGAAATGTCCGCAGGCATTTTTCCCTTATCCACCCGGCAGGACAAGAGCCGCTGCACCTGCTGACGGAGAATCCGATCATCGCTTTCCAGCTTTGTCTGGTTGCCGGAGGTACGCACAGTGCCAAAGGCGCAGTTCGCAATCTGATATAAAGACGGTGCCTGAATGCCGAAGGGGTCGTGGTTCCAGCAGCAGAGGGCATCCCAGTTGTGGAGCCGCTCCAGAAAATCCGAAGCCGGAAGCTCGCTGTAGTAGGTGAGGGCAAGCCGGCCGGAGGTGGCGGCGTCAAAGGCGGCAAAGGGATATTACCTTCCCGGCGGAGGTGTGAAAAACGGCGAGAGCCATGAGGAGTGCATAAACCGTGAATGTCTTGAGGAGACAGGTTATTCGGTCAGAACAGGGGAGAAGATAGCCGAGGCCGAAATATTTTTTGAAAACGGCAGCAAGGGGGATTTTCACCTGTTTCAGAACTATTACCGCGGAGAATTTATTAAAAAGGAAAAAGAACCCGTAGAAACCGATGTGGTGTTTGAATGGCTTCCGCTGGAAAATACAGACAAAATGGTGGTCGACGGTCAAAAGTGGGCGGTCAGAGTGTGCGCAGATATAAAGTCATAATATAATATATTGAGAAAAGTAAATAAAACATTTTAAAATGTTGAGAAAAATGGGATTGTTTTTCTGTTAACAAGGTTTTTTGCGCTTTTTTATTGACATACTTGTATTTGTATGATAAAATTAAAGAACAATGACATCACAAGAGGTGCCCTATGTTAAAAAAGCACAAGAAATCGGCTGAAAAGTCGGTAAAAGTGAAAAAAGCGGCTGTCTGCGGCTTCGATATAGGGGAAATTTTCGTTTTTTTATGTCATATATAGTCCACTTTCGTATAAGGCGGGAGTGGACTTTTATTATGTGTAAAGGATGGTTTGTAAAATGCAGGTCAACAACAAGTATGTAATTGAGTGGGTCAACGAAGTAGCCGAGCTGACAAAACCGGATAGTGTGGTCTGGATAGACGGCTCGGAGGAGCAGGCACAGAAGCTCAGAGAAGAGGCTATGAGCACAGGGGAGCTCATCAAGCTCAACGAGGAGCTCCTGCCCGGTTGTTATCTCCACAGATCCAACCCCAACGATGTGGCTCGTGTGGAAGACAGAACATTTATCTGTACAAAAACTCAGGAGGCAACAGGCCCCATAAACAACTGGATGGAGTCGGACAAGGCTTACGCCATGCTCAAGGAGCTTTACAACGGCTGCATGAAGGGCCGCACAATGTATGTAATTCCCTATGTCATGGGTCCCGTAGGTTCCAAGTTCTCGAGAATCGGCTTTGAGATCACAGACAGCATATATGTCGTGCTCAGCATGAAGATCATGGCTTTTGTCGGCGAAGATGTCATCAAAATGCTGGGTGACAGCGACAATTTCGTAAAGGGCGTACACTCCAAGGCAGAAGTCGATCCTGAAAAGAGATACATATGCCACTTCCCCGATGACAATACAATAATGTCGATAAACTCCGCATACGGCGGAAACGCTCTTCTGGGCAAAAAGTGCTTCGCTTTGAGAATCGCTTCGGCACAGGGCAAGAGAGAGGGCTGGCTGGCAGAGCACATGCTCATTCTCGGCATTGAGAATCCTGAGGGAGAGGTCAAATATATAGCTGCCGCATTCCCCTCTGCCTGCGGAAAGACAAACCTCGCTATGCTCATTCCCCCGGAGATCTATGCAAAGCAGGGCTATAAAGTATGGTGCGTAGGCGACGATATCGCATGGATCCATGTTGGTGAAGACGGCAGATTTTGGGCCATCAACCCCGAAAACGGCTTCTTCGGCGTCGCTCCCGGCACATCGGAAAAGACCAACAGAAACGCTCTTTACAGCACAAAGAAGGGCACAATATTTACAAATGTCGTCCACAACCTCGACAACAACACAGTGTGGTGGGAAGGCATGGACAAGAATCCTCCGTCCAACGCAGAAGACTGGAAGGGTCAGAAGTGGGACGGCACAATGGGCACAAAGGGCGCTCATCCCAACTCCCGCTTTACAGCTCCCAAGATGAACTGCCCCTGCATCTCCAAAGAGGCAAACAACCCCGAGGGCGTGCCCCTCTCTGCCATCTTCTTCGGCGGCAGAAGAGCAAAGGCTCTCCCCTTGGTATATGAGGCAAGAGATTTTGAGCACGGCGTATTCGTCGGCTCTGCAATGGCTTCCGAGACAACAGCAGCTACAACAGGCGCTGTCGGCGTTGTGAGACGCGATCCCATGGCTATGCTGCCCTTCTGCGGCTACCACATGGGCGACTACTACGCACATTGGCTCGAGGTCGGCAAAAAAGCAAGTAATCCTCCCAAGTTCTTCAATGTCAACTGGTTCAGAACAGACGATGAGGGCAACTTCATGTGGCCCGGATTCGGCGACAACATGAGAGTTCTCATGTGGGCTCTTGCAAGATGCGAGGGCAAGGTCGACGCCGTTGAGAGCGAGCTCGGTTATATGCCCAAGCCCGAGGACATCAACATCGAGGGTCTCGACATCACAACAGAAGATATCAAGAATCTGCTGACCATCGACAAGGAGAGCTGGAAGGCTGAAATCGAAAGCATCGAGGCTTTCTACAACAAGATCGGCAAGTATCCTGCTGAAATGCAGAAGCAGATAGACATACTCAAAAAGAACATTCTCGGTTAAAAAATAAAAAAATGCAGAGCCTCGTGCTCTGTATTTTTGCTATAAAGAAAGGGAAATTATGGAAAATCTGACTTTGGTGCTTCCCCGTGGGGAACACAGGGAAATCGTAATGGATTACAAGGCGGAATTCGACAGAGACGGGGAAAATGCCGACGGTGCAGGCGGCCTGAGCCAGGCCGAGAGCTTTGAACAGTGGCTTGAGGAGACTGAAAAGGACAGAAATGAGGAGACGGTGCAGCCCGGTCTCGTGCCTGCTACCACATATATGGCCATGGACGGCGAAAAGCTTGTGGGTATGGTCAACATAAGGCACAGACTCAATGAGGGGCTCATGAATTTCGGCGGAAATATAGGTTACAGCGTGAGAAAAAGCGAGAGAAGAAAGGGATACGCCACAAAAATGCTGGCTCTCGCGTTGGACAAGTGCCGTGAACTGGGCATGACGAGGGTACTCTTGACCTGCAGCAAATTAAATGAAGGCTCGAGAAAGACCATGCTTAAAAACGGTGCTGTACTGGAAAATGAAATAGAGGGAAAAGACAGAATAACCCAGAGATATTGGATAGAGCTTTAAAGGCGATATAAAAATCCTATATAGCAGTTTATTTGTAAGTATTATACATAATACATGCAAAATAATTGTTCAAGTTAACAAATGAAAAATTATTTTACAAATTTGCATAAAAAACAGTAGATTTTTTTCGGTTTTTGGTGTATTATTGTGTAGGAGAATAAATATATATAATATTATCTTGCAGGAGGCATTATGAACATAGGTTTTATAGGTATCGGTGTTATGGGACGCTCCATGGCCGGTCATCTTGCAAAGGCAGGTCATACGGTATACGCTTACAACAGAAGCGCCGACAAGGCCGAGGCTTTTGCAAAAGAGTTCGGAGGCGTTTTCTGCGCCACCATAGAGGAATGTGTAAAAAATGCCGATGCGGTCATTTCCATCGTCGGTATGCCATATGATGTAAAAGAGGTGTACCTCGGTGAAAAGGGTATACTTAACTGCGCAAAAAAAGGCGCCATAGCCATAGATATGACGACATCTTCTCCCACCCTTGCCGCAGAGATATGGGAAAAGGGAAAAGAAAAGGGAATAGATGTACTCGACGCTCCCGTTTCGGGCGGCGACAGCGGAGCCAAAAACGCCACTCTTTCGATAATGGTGGGCGGTGACGAAGCTGTATTTGAAAAGGTCAAGCCCCTTTTTGAGATAATGGGTAAAAATATCGTCTACATGGGCAAGGCAGGCAGCGGACAGCACACCAAGGCGGCAAATCAGATAGCCGTGGCAGGAGCCACCGCAGCCATGACAGAGGCAATAGTATATGCTGAAGATGTGGGTCTTGACCCCCATAAGATGCTCGAAGCCATAGGGGCGGGAGCCGCCGGAAGCTGGCAGCTTTCCAACATGGCGCCGAGAGTTCTGAAAGAGGATTTTGCCCCCGGATTTTTCGTAAAACACTTTATAAAAGACATGAAAATCGTGGTTGAAGAGGCCGAAAAGAGAGGAGACAGCCTGAAAATGCTGTCGGCCGTTCTCTCGATGTATGAGGAAATGGCTCAGAAAGGCCTTGAAAACGACGGTACCCAGGCCCTTATAAAGCTTTATAAAAATAAGTAATAAACATTAGAACATGGAGGAAGAAAAATGAACAAAATTGCAGTAGACACTTTCCTTGGCTACAAGTTCGTATCCAATCCTGTTGTGTCGCCGAAAGGCGAGTATGTTGCGTATTTCGTAAAGAGCGCCAACATCGAAAAGAATAACTACAACAGCGATATCTGGCTTTACAATGTAGCAACAGGAGAGAACACAAAGCTCACATCCTCGAATGATGTTACAAATTTTATCTGGAAAAACTGCCACACTGTCCTCTTCACTTCCAAGAGAGGCGAGGACAAAAAGGGCGTTACAAAATTCTTTGAAATCGATGTAAAGGGCGGCGAGGCTGCTCCTGCATTCGAAATAGAGGCTCCCGTAAAGAAGATCGTCAAGGTCGACTGCGAAAATTACCTGGTAGCAGCTACATATGACAACTCTGTTCCTCACAGAGCAGGATATACAGTATTTGACGAAGCTCCTTTCTGGGCAAACAATGTCGGCGTTACAAACAAAAAGCGCACAAGACTTTATCTCTACAATGTAAAGACAGGTCTCTCTGCAATTACAGAAGAGCTCTTCAACATGAGCGACTTCGTCCTCTGCCCCGGCAAGACAGATGTTCTCTTCTCGGGATACATATTTGCCGACACAGGCGTCAACAAGCAGGGCCTTTATCACTACAATATCCCCAACGGAACACTTGACTGCGTAATTCCCGTAGGCGAGTACTATGTAGGCCCCTTCGGATTTGTCAACGGCGGTATAGCTGTCGCCCTTACAACAGGCGAGCTGTGCGGCGGCAACCAGATGAAGGACATCTACTATATAGACTGGAAGACCATGGAGATGAAGAAGATCTATGAGTCTGACGAGGCAATAGGTCATGAGAGCGTCAACTGCGACGCAAAGCTCGGCGGCGGCAACGGCTTTATCGCAAAGGGCAACGATGTATATTACCTCACAACAAACGCAGAGCACGGCTACCTCAAGAAGGTAAACCTCGAGGGCAAGCACGAAGGCGTCATCATGACAGACGGAACAGTTCACAGCTTCGATGTATTTGAAGACAAGATCTATTTCGTAGCCATGAGAGGAAACGATCTTGCCGAGCTCTACACAATAGAGAACGGCCAGGAGAAGAAACTCTCCGATCACAACGGCGAGTACCTTAGCACACTCTCCATTTCCACACCTGAGTTCTTCAATTTCACAGCTTCCGACGGATATGATATCCACGGCTATGTCATGAAGCCCATCGGCTATGAGGCAGGCAAGAAATATCCCGCAATCCTCCACATCCACGGCGGACCGAGAACTGCTTTCGGCAGCGTGTTCCACAACGAGATGCAGCTTTGGGCCAACGCAGGCTACTTTGTACTGTACTGCAACCCCAGAGGATCTGACG
>CAJKFC010000082.1 GCA_905199135.1 uncultured Eubacteriales bacterium | reverse complement strand
CCCGAGCCTGCCGCCGCCGAAACTATAAGAGATTCCGTTCTCGCGTCTATTGCGTTTTGCTGTTCTTTTGTAAATCCCATACTACTCCTCTCCCATGGCGGCTATTGCCTCGTCTGTTTTAAGACCTTTCATCTTTTTCATCTTATCTGTGCCCATGCTCTCGTCAAAAAGACAGGCGGCATGAAACGGACAGTAACTGCATGAGTTTGTCTGCAAATCCCTTATGACAGGCAGCGGCTCTATAAATCCTGTATTTATCCTGTCTGCTATGTCGAAAAGCTGCCTTTTTATCTTGGAAAATACAGCTGAAAACTCATTTTCAGCCAGTACATTTGAAGTTGCCGAAAACTCTCCGTCTTTTTTCACAGACACAGGGACATATGTATATTTTCCGTCCTGTGAGTGCTCCAAAGCCTCTACAATCTCCCTGTCTTTCAGCACAAAGCCTTCTCTTTTTCCGCCCGCTTTCTCCTCGTCCTCGTCGGGCTCTGCCTCTCTGTAAATACTTCTCAATGGTAAATACATGACGGCGGCGCTCTGTTTTTTGCTGTCTTTGAATATCTCTGTGTTCTCTATCTCACACAGCATCATCATATACAGAAACATCTGCACATTGAAGCCGTACACTATATCGGAAAGCTTAAATTTCTTTGTGCCCGTCTTGTAGTCGACCACCTTTAGGTAGACCTCTCCGTCCTTTTCAAAGGCGTCAACCCTGTCTATCTTTCCTCTGACCGACACTTCGAGACCGTCTCTTGTAAACTTATAGGCGTCGTTGCCGCTGTCTCCGAAGGTAAGCTCACACTTTACAGGCTTAAAATCCGACCTCTCTATCTCGTCTATTATGTCGCTTATGATATATTTCGAGTTTTCCACGATATTGTCCATGGTTATTTTGAGCATGGCAGATATCTCTTTTTCACGCCCCAGTCTTTCGGCGTACTTTTTATAACTCTCCTCTATGGCGCCATCCACTCCGTCTCTGCCCTTGTCAATATAGGCCTTTACGGCGTGCTCTACCAGCTCGTGCATGAATGAGCCTATCGCCCTTGCGTCGAAGTTTATTTTTCGCCTTTCGGCGGCCTTTAGACCGTATTCCATGAAAAACGCAAAGGGACATGAGGCTATCTTCTCTATTTTTGAGGCCGAAAGCGACAGCTTTTCTCCGTAGAGAGCCTTTACGAGTTCACGGTCGGTTATCGGGCCCCTCAGCTTCTTTCCCGTGGATTTTATGCTTTCCAAATGCTCCTTTTTATCCCTTGCCACGCTGTCATAAGCTGTTTGGGACGCAGGGTTTACACTGCCCGAAATGTACTCGCAGGCGGCGTCCATAATGGTGTTTTTGTGCCACAGCCTATACTGCCCTTTTGTATCGGCGACGGCAGTCTCTTGCGCATTCAAAAGTCTTTTGGCTCTGTTGTATATATATGACGCTCTGCTCTCTCTGCCGCTTCTGTCCTTCTGACTGTAAGAGAGATACAGCTTTTCCTTCGGCATGGCAAAGCCTCTGTATATGTGGCTCTCCATCTCGATATATCGCTCTTCGGCTGTAAGGGACAGCTCTATTCCCGTCTTTGAAAGCTTGACACGGTCGTTTTCCGATATTAGGCTCTGTCCTGCCGTCTCTTTCGGAAAATTCCCCTCGCTGCAGCCTATCATAAATAAGAGCTTGGGTCTTTTCATGGGCAGATTTCTGAAATCTGTAAATATAACCTGATCTATTACGACAGGCACGGCGGCTATGCTGCAATTTGAAAGAGCTATCGACAGAAGCTCACAGAACTGATCGGTATTCATGTCCTCGTCCTGTTCGGTCTTTTCAAAGGTCTCGAGGACGGCGCACAGCTTTTCGTAAACCTGGCCGTACTCCATACTCTCCCTGAAAAGCTCATTGTCGTAGAGCTCCTTTATCTTTTGCTCCAATAGAGTTTCGAGATTTGTATCGGCTATGTACTGCCTCACCGCCGCCGCATAGTCGGAGCCTTTCTCTGCCTTTACGAGATTCTCTTTAAGAGCCGAAAGGGGCACGATTATCTTTTCTCTGCCCTCATTGAGCTCTGAAAGCTCCGCAAGTTTATTTTCTTCTATTCTTTCGCCGAAATCCACCGCAGGCTTTGTCCACTCTCTCTGCCAGTCTCTGCCCTTTAAGGACATGGAGAGAACATAGTTTTCCATCTTGCAGACAGTGTCCTCATCCACTCCCGAAAGTCCGCTTTTGAGCACATAGAACATCTGCTCACAGCCGAATCCCCTCTGAACAGCCTGAAGAGCTCCGAGAACGGCTGCCGCCGGCGGTTTTGACATGAGTTCGCTTTTATCCGAGGTGTAAAGGGGTATGTCTCTCTGTCTGAAAGCCCTTTCAAGGGCGCTCTCATAGCCTTCGACATCTCCGCATGCCACGGCTATGTCACGGTATCTCATATTTTCGGTCATTACGGCCTTTCTGATAAGTGACGCCACATAGGCGCACTCCTCGTCCATATCGGCGGCCCTTATAAACTCGGTCTTTCCCTCCTGCATCACCGAGGTCTTTTCAAAGGAAAATATCTTTTCGGCAAGCATTGCTGTTTCATCGGTCTCACTTTTTTCGCAAATGGTCAGTTTTACATCGCGACCTGTTCTCTCCGCAAGCCTTTCAAGGCGTGAAACAGTCCTGTTCTGTTCCAAAAAGATGTCACTTTTCCTGTCGGTCATCACAGCAAAGCTGAGACTTCCTGCGCTTTTCGCCATAGCCTCTATCATTTTGTATTCGCTGAAGGTAAAACCGGTGTAACCGTCAAAATAGAGATCACAATCTTTAAATACGCCGCTTTCGGCCACCTTTTCGGCGGCTTTTTTGAGACCGTCTCCGTCGCCTATTCCGTAATTTTTAAGCTCCTCAAGATATATTATATAGGCTGCGGCTATATCGCCCACATCCTGTCCGCACACATTGTCCTCGGCAGCTTTGAGAAGCTGTTCGCCGCTGACGCCCGAAGTGACAAACTCATCAAAGCTCTCCATGAGTTTGCGGTAAAATCCACCCTTGTCGGTGCCTTTTTGATAATATTTAAATGAGCTTCTCGCCTTGTCACAGGCTTTTTTGCACAAAAGCAGTTTTGAAGCCTTTTCTATATACTCTTCACGACCGTCACCCAGGAGATTTTTTGCAAACCTCGTCATGGACATGACCTGAGCATTTGGAGAAGAGCCGCTTTCAAACATAGAAAGAAGCTCCTTTTCTGCCTCAAAAGTCTTTGTCTCAGGCACAAATATATACTGCACGCGGCCATTTTTTGCTCCGCGCACGGCTTTTTTCAGCAGCATATCGGTTTTTCCGCTGCCGCTTTTTCCGTAAATTATCTCTAACAAGACGCCCTCCGAAATAAAGTAATTCTCTATTTTGATATTTTATCATATTTTATAATCTTTTGCACCATTTTTCTATTGAATAAAAGAAGAAATCATTGTATAATATTATCCAAGGAAACTATAAGGGGGAAGTTTTTATATGGAAATGCTCGAACGCACCGATATTTCCGTAAAATACATACTATATTGCAAAAAGGGTATTTTATGACTTCTTGCCGAATAAAAAAGAACGCCTTCACAGGACTGGTTCTCCCACTTTTAATCATAATGTGTTTCTCCGTGAAATATCAGATGCGTTTTATTTTTACCGAAAGCAATTCTATATCGGCTCCTTTTGTCTCCCACAGAGTTTTTCAGCCGAGGCTCAACAGCTCTTCCCAAAATGATGAAAACTCTGAAAGAGACAGCGAGGACTATATTCGCTCTTTCAGTTCTTTTCCCCTATGGTGCGGCAGAGATATTTGCTTTGGAACCGTCGTCTCGCTTGCATCTTTGCGTTCGGTCTTTCTTGAAACCCCATATAATCCTAGGGAATAGACAGAGACCCGCGCAAACCAAATAAAAAAAGAAAATGAGGATTTACTGATATGAATATTTACTTACAGCTTTTTTCTTCCTTTTTCCGCATAGGAGGTCTCACCTTCGGCGGAGGATACTCCATGATGCCCATGCTCCAAAAGGAATGTGTTGAAAAATTCGGCTGGTGCACAGAGCAGGAGCTTATGGACTTCTACGCCCTCGGACAGTGCACACCCGGCATTATCGCCGTCAACACAGCCACATTTATCGGCCATAAGATCAAAGGCATAGCCGGCTCGATAGCCGCTGCTTTAGGCGTCATCACCCCCTCAATAATCATCATCACCATTATCGCCATGTTTATCGAAGGCTTTATGGATCTGCCCGTGGTGGCCAGCGCCTTTGCCGCTATCAGAATCGCCGTCAGCGCACTTATAGTTTCATCGGTAATTAAACTCTACAAGGGCGGTGTTATAGATATACCCACCTTTGTAATCTTCATAGTTGTAGCTTTTCTCACCACCTTTGTGCCGTCGCTTTCCCCCATTATAATCGTTGTGGGTTCTGCCGTATGCGGCCTTGTTTTGAAGACCATCAAGAATGTGGGAGGTAAAAAATAATGGTTTATTTGAGATTATTTTACGAATTTTTAAAGACAGGTCTTTTTACTGTGGGCGGCGGTCTTGCATGCCTTCCCTTCCTCAGAGAAATATCTACCAAGACAAACTGGTATACCCAGGAGGAGCTGATCAACATGATCGCCATCTCCGAGTCTACCCCCGGCCCCATAGGTGCCAATGTCGCCACTTATGCAGGATATAAGGTCGCGGGTATTTTGGGTGCTATCGTCGCCACAATATCTCTTGTCATAGCTCCTATGATAATCATTATCATAATCGCAAACTTCCTGGAGAAATTCAAGGACAACAAGTATGTTCAGGCTGTATTCTACGGAATACGCCCCGCTGTCGCAGGTCTTATCGCATCGGCAGGCTACTCCGTAATGCAGATATCCATTTTCGCCCCCGAGGCCTTCCAGCAGACAAAAAACATTCTCGACTTTTTCAATTTGAAGGCATGTCTGTTTTTTGCTATAATGCTGTTCGCCGTAATGAAATTCAAAAAGCACCCTGCTCTTTATATAGGAATAGCTGCTCTCATAGGAATATTCATAAAGTTCTGATTTAATTTTTTAAATAATACAAAAGGAGTGACATCAACATGAAAACTGCAATCAAATGCGGCAAGCTTTTCAACCCCAACACAAAAAAGGTAGAGGAAAACCGCCTTATCATTATTTGCGATGACAGAGTCGAAGAGGTTTTGGACATTCAGAACGCCGATCTTTCCGGATTTGATGTCATAGATCTTTCTGACAAGTTTGTCATGCCGGGTATGATAGACGCCCATGTTCACATCGGCATGAACGGCGAGGGCGACGGCACGGCAAAGGGCGTCCGCTCTCTCGTAGGTGAAAACACCCTCTATTCCCTCAAGAACGCTCAGACAGATCTGTATGCAGGTTTCACAACTCTCCGTGACTGCGGCTCCAGCGATTTCAACAGCGTAGCCGTTCGCAACTCCATCAACAAAGGCGAATTCGTAGGTCCCCGTCTTGTAGTCTGCGGCAAGTCCATGGGTTCGACAGGCGGCCATTCCGACAGCCACTATAACCCCGAGCTCATCGAGGCAAAGGGCAAGCATCATGTCATAGACGGCGTCGATTCCGCCTACTATGCTTCCCGCTACAACATCAAATACGGCGCAGACTTCTTAAAGTTTATGGCAACAGGCGGCGTCATGTCCTTCGGAACAACCGTCGGCGCCCAGCAGCTCACTCTTGCCGAGATGAAGGCAATAGTTGAGATAGCCAACATGTACGGCATTCACACGGCAACCCATGCCCACGGAACAAACGGCATCAAGGACGCCGTCCGCGCAGGCGTAACCTCTGTTGAGCACGGTATGATTTTGGACGATGAGGCAATAGAGCTCATGCTTGAGCACGGTACATACCTCACTCCCACAATTATCGCCGCAGAGCGCATCGTCGCCACAGGTCACCTCATCGGCGTTCAGCCCTGGGCAATCGAAAAAGCAAAGACAGTTCTTTCGACACATGAGGCAGGCTTCAGAAAGTGCATGGCCAAGGGTGTCAAGATCTCCTTCGGTACCGACTCGGGTACTCCCAACAACTTCCACGGCAAACAGGGCTATGAGTTTGAGCTTCTGCAGAATTTCGGCATGAAGGTTGAGGACGCTTTGACAGCAGCCACCAAGACAAACTCCGAGCTTATCCGCCGCGACAAGGAAATCGGTACTTTGGAAAAAGGCAAATATGCCGATATCATCGCCTTTGACAAGAGCCCCTTTGAGGACATCAAGATTATGACAAACTGCTCCTTTGTAATGAAGGGCGGCGCCGTCATCAAGGGCTAATTTGATTTTAAAAAAAGCCGCATATGCGGCTTTTTTTGTTGACATTTTGATCCCGATGTGATACGATGTAAAAAACGGAGGTATTGTTTATGCTTTATATCGCTTATCTCAATAAGGACGACGATATTTAGCGCTCCGCTTGCATCTTGCAGGCGAGGGCGCATTTTGCGTTGCCTGTGAGATGTCGGTATTATATCGGTTTCAAGAGCACAGGCTTTGTCTGTGCTCTTTTTATTTTGGAAGAAGGTGATAATATGGGATGTGCAGATCATATCCGGGTCGACAGCGATATTCTCTCTGACGATATCATTATAAAAATTTCAGGAGGATATCATGAATATAAATACAGTAAAACCAAACGCCCCCTTTGAGCCAGAGCTTTCCTCTCTCATCGGCACTTTTACATCGCTCAAAGGCATGGTGTATAAAATAAGAAGGCTAAAAGGCTTTTCATTTGTTATTTTAAAGACCGTCAAAGGTCTTGTCCAATGTGTATATGAAGAAAATACAGCCGATTTCAAGCTGTCAGATACTCCCGAGGGCGCCTTTGTCATATTCAAAGGCTTTGTAAAACCAGAAGAACGAAGCAGGCTCGGCTTTGACTTTATACTTCACTCCGCAAAGGTGTTGTCTTTACCTTATGAGGATTTTCCCGTCGTAATATCCGGCAAGGAAATCCCTGTTTCTCTAGACACTCTTCTTGATTTCCGTCCTCTCACCCTGCGCCACGCCGGTGAGACTGCGATATTCAAAATACAGCACGGCATCACCAAAGCCATAAGGCAGTTTTTGGACAGCCGTGATTTTACCGAAATCCACTCCCCAAAACTGGTGTCTCAGGGCGCAGAAGGCGGAGCCAACATATTCTCCCTCGACTACTTCGGCAAAAAGGCTTTTCTCGCTCAAAGTCCTCAATTTTACAAGCAGCAGATGACGGCTGTTTTCGGCAGAGTGTATGAAATAGCTCCTGTTTTCCGCGCCGAAAAGCACTCGACCTCGAGACATATAAACGAATACACCAGCGTCGACCTGGAAATGGGATTTATCGACAGTTTCTTTGACATAATGACTTTTGAGACCGCCATGCTCAAGTTTGTCTTTCAGTATCTTAAAGAAAACTGCCAAAATGAACTTAGCTTTTTTGAAACTTCTCTGCCAGAAATCAAAGAAATTCCCCATATAGCTTTCTTTGACGCCAAAAAGCTCGTATCCGAAAAATACAATCGTCCCTATGCCGACAAAAATGATTTGGAGCCCATGGAGGAAAAGCTTCTCTGCCAATATTTCAAGGAGGTATACGGCTCTGATTTCGTATTTGTCACCCACTATCCGTCGGCGAAAAGGCCGTTTTACGCCATGGATACCCCCGAAAATCCCGAGGTCACCGAAAGCTTTGACCTACTCTTCCGCGGAATTGAAATAACTACGGGCGGACAGCGAATACACAGATTCAATGAACAGATTGCCAAAATGATTTCAAAAGGTCTCAATCCCGACGATTTTTCCCATTACCTAATGGCTCACAAGTACGGTCTGCCCCCTCACGGCGGATTGGGTCTCGGTCTTGAAAGACTGACCGCAAGCGTTTTGGACTTTTCAAATATCCGTAATGCAACTCTTTTTCCCCGCGACACCGAAAGACTTGCGCCTTAAATCATAACTACCGGCCGTGCCGGTAGTATGCACTGCCCCCTTAGGGCATAAGAC
>CAJKFC010000081.1 GCA_905199135.1 uncultured Eubacteriales bacterium | reverse complement strand
CCTCTTTTGCCGCCACGAACATGAGGTCTGCCAGCTCGTCGATGACTATGACAATCTGGGGAAGTATCTCGCCCTCTCCGCGGCTTCTCACCTCGTCGTTATATGAGGCAAGGTCTCGGACGCCCATCTCGGACAGAAGTCTGTACCTTCTCATCATTTCGCCCACCGCCCAGTTGAGGGCGCCCGACGCCTTTTTCGGGTCGGTGACGACGGGGATCAGAAGATGGGGTATGCCGTTGTATACGCCCAGCTCTATCATCTTGGGGTCTATCATGATGAGCCTTACCTCTTCGGGGCTCGATTTGTAGAGAAGGCTTATCAGTATCGAGTTTATGCACACCGATTTACCCGAGCCCGTGGTACCCGCTATCAGCATATGGGGCATTTTGCCTATGTCGCCCACTATCTTGGCGTTGGCGATGTCTCTGCCCACGGGGAAGCATATTTTGGACTTGTGATTTTTAAACTCGGGGCTGTCTATTATCTCCCTTATGGTGACCGTCTGCTGGTGCCTGTTGGGCACCTCGATGCCGACGGCAAGTTTGTCGGGAATTGTCGATATTCTTATGGACGGAGCGCCCAGCGCCAGGGCGATGTCCTCCGAAAGGTTGGAAACCCTCGAGAACTTTGTACCCCTTTGGAGCACCAGCTCATATCTCGTGACGGTAGGACCTTTTGTGACTCCGATTACCTTGCTGTCTACGCCAAAGCTCAAAAGGGTGTCGACAAGTCTCTCGGCCAGCATTCTCGTCTCGCCGCCGTCGTCCTCGCCGCTCTTGTCTATCCTCTTCAAAAGGCTTATGGGGGGATAGAGATACTCTTTTTTCTCCTCGGCGTTGTGTTTTTCCACCATTGCCGCTATCTCGGCGTCGTTTTTATCGCTGTACGGTACATTTTCCGCCTGCTTGGGCTGAGAAGAAACCGTGCCCGAAGGCGATACCGAAGGCTTGGGCACAAAGGCTGTGTCGACGCTCTCCCTGGGCTTTATCTCTATGGGGGAGCCGCCCGCCTTTACGGCGTCAAACCTGTCGGCAAGGGGACTGTCGTCTGCCTTTTCCTCCCCTACAGGTGTGCCCACATAAAACTGAGACGAGCTTTCTGTCTTGTGGGGCATGTCAAACGGAGGCGCGTCGTCGGCTTTTTCCTCAATGCTGTCCATTCTTCCGCCGTCGTAATAGGCTTCGTTTTCGGCGGCGAAGAGGTCGTCCTCGGAAAACTCCTCGATATCGGGCATCTCCATTTCAAAATCCCTTTCGGTATAGGCCTTTTTCTCCCTGTCTATGGCGCTCTGAGCCGCCATTACAAGGCCGTCTCTAAGTATCGGCCCGTCGTAATCGAGGCCTGTATCGTTGGAATATGAAGATTTTTCCTCGTTTTTCTGTGGTTTTGAAATGCCTTTCTGTCTCGCCAGCACCTCGGCGGGAGTGGACACATTCGGCGGCGCCATCTCGATGGGCTCACCCTTGTGCTTTTTGGGTCTGTCCTCTCCGTCGAGAGGTATGTCCATGACCCTCCTGCCCTTTGCAGGTCTCAAAGGCTGCTCCTCGATTTCTTCCTCCTCGTACTGCTCCTCCCTGAGCCTTGCCCTGTCCTCTTTTTCCCTTCTTTTTCTCTCAAAATATGAGGAAAAATCGATTTTCGCCAGGGCGGAAAGGGGGTTCACCTTAAAGAGAATCGCCAGATCGCCTACGAGCAGAAGTCCGCACAGAACTCCCGTGCCCAGAGGGGATATGGCCTTTGAAATGAGGGAGGACAGATAACCTGCCAGCGCTCCGCCCGATTTCAGGGTCTGACCGTTTATGTAAAAGGATTTTATGTCATTCAGCGGCAGCTTTCTGCCCGATGTCATCACATGAGCCGTCATTCCCAAAAGCAGAGGCAAAATAAGAATGAGCACAAGGGCGGCCGTCTTTTTCTTTTTTGGTTTGAGAAGCAGGATTCCCCCCGCCGCCAAAAGAGAAAAGGGCAGCACAAAAAAGCCCGCGCCCAAAAGCCCTTTGCCCGTGTTCTTGACAAAGCGCAGCACGAAGCCGTCTATATTGAAAAATGAAAGCACCATCAAAAACGCCGCAAAAAGGCACACCGCTCCCGCGATCTGCCGTCTTGCCGCCGTCTGGTCGGCCGCCTTGGCCTTTGGTGCCGTCTTTTTCCCGCCCGAAGAGCGGGACGAAGATGTTTTTTTGGTGTTTTGCGCCATGATTTCGCTCCGATTTGCATATGTATTTCCGCGCGGCTCTGACCGTCTCACAAAAGCATGAGGGCGGGTCTGCCGCAAAATATCTCACGGTAATATTATATCACAAAGCGGTGGAAATTGCAAACAAAACAGCCTCTTTTAAGGGTTAATAAACGGCCTTTTTTGAGCAAAAACGATATTTTTCTAAAAGGGGCGCGGGGCGTTTTCGCCGTCCAGTCTCATGAGGGCAAAAACCCCCTCCGCCGTCTCCCATATTTTGACCACCGAGAAAAAGGCCGCAAGGAGAAACTCCCTTTTGCCGTCGTAGGGCGCCATTATGTATGTGTCGCCCATATAGTCGAGTTTCATCAGTCCTCCCCGCTGCACGGCATTGAGCAGAGCCTCGTCGGAGGTGGGAAAATCCTTTTCCAGCTCCTTGAAATCCGAGGGACAGAAATCAAAGGGCGGACATCCCTTTCCCCCTATTCTTTTCACGGCTATAAACAGCTTTTCTATCTTTTCCCCCGAGGGGCCGCAAAAGGCGGTGTCCAGCCTTTTTTTGATATAAAAACGGCCTTTTTCCACCGTCATAACACCGATATTTAATGTCTCGCCGTTTGCCGATGCCGTCAGGCGGTATATGTAATCCATGTCGGCAGGACAGGAAAACTCTATAAAAAGCCTCTTGTTTTCGGTGAAAATATTTGCCTCGCCCATGGGCTTTTCTCTCAAAAATACCTTCATTTTCTCTCTCCTTGCAAAAAAATACCCTGCCATATCATATGGCAGGGAGTTATTTTTTATGCTTTAAGATATGGTGTAGGAGCCCGACACAAGGACCGTCGCTCCGTTCGAGCCGGCCTTGAAGCCTCTGTCCTCTATGGACACCATATAGAGATTGTTTGCCGAAAGAGCCGAGCCGGGCGACAGCACCGAGCCCGAAGTGAGGTTCACGATTCCGACGCTGCCGGGGGAATAGCATGTGGCAGAGCCGATTCTCAGCACGATTTCAGTGCCCACCTTGGCTTTCAGTGTCTTGCCCGCGTCGACCGTTACCACCGACCAGGAAGCCCCCGCCGATATGCCCTCTTTCTGCATTTCGGCTATAACCTCATCGGCTATCTTGTCGATATCGGCCCGGGAAAGCCCCGTGCCTCCGCCGTTTTGGGCTATATAGGCCTTGTGATTTGAAATGGCCGTATCCACATAGCTCTTGCTTTCGGCCATCTTCTGAGCCACGACTTCGTTTATCTTCTCATTTACGCTGGGAGTGAGCACGCTGTCTATGTAGCTCTTTGTGACGATGGGATCGTCGCTTCCGCCCTGTTCGGCCATGACAGCAATGCTGCCCCAAACGAACAGACAAACCATAAACAGCCCTGCTGCCCAAGAAATCACTCTCTTTTTCATACTTCCTCCGTGTCAGAATGTGTAAGTCCCAGGCTGACCGATATGGCGTTGTCTACCCTGTGCATGACGCCGCCGTCGAGCCTGCCCATCTTTTCCTTGAGTCTTTTCTTATCAAGCGTCCTTATCTGCTCCAAAAGCACCACAGAGTTTTTGGAAAGGCCAAAGCTTTTGGCCTCAATCTCTATGTGTGTGGGCAGCCGCGCTTTTCCCATCTGACTGGTTATGGCGGCCGCTATGACGGTGGGGCTGTATTTGTTGCCCACATCGTTCTGCACTATGAGCACGGGACGCATTCCGCCCTGTTCGCTTCCGACCACAGGGCTCAAATCGGCATAATATATATCGCCTCTCAAAATATTTTTATCTGCGCTGTCCAAAACCATCACTCTCCAAAGGTATTATGCCTTTAGTTTTCCAAGTTTTCTGCTGTTTTAATCACAAAAAACTCCGCATTACATAATATGCCGTGATGATTTTATGTGCCAAGACGCTTTTTTGTAATTATATCACATTTTTTCTTTTATTGCAACGAAATAGTTATTATTCTGTCGCCCTCTTTAAAAATTTCCAGATATAAAAGGGCGAAATCCTCTTTGGAAATTTCCGCCTTTTTCACATAGTCGTCTTTTTCAAAGGTGACGGTCAGCACTTCGCCGTCATTTATCGATGTGTAGTTTCCCGTCTTTATGTCCTCGATAAAGGCATAAATGGCCGACACGGGAGAGGCCTCATAGCTTTCGGGCAGGTAGGTGCGGACGGCCACATCGTCAAAGACGAGATTTGTTCCCGTTTCGTCGGTCACCGCCGAAAGACCCTGAAGCTGCTCGGGCTCTACTATCGTGACGCTCGAGCTGCCGTTTTCATAGGCAAAGTCATAGACAAAGGTGAACACCTCGCCGAAATCGGCTTCGCAGACATATCTGCCCGATATGGGCGACGAGGTGTAATGCTCTATCACCTTGTTAAAATCGGTCTTTTGGGAGCAGCCCGTCAGAAAAATCAGGCAGGCGGCTATAATAAATACTTTTTTCATCTTATCCTCCCGAATCTTTTTATAAAAAATATATGCCGAAACACTCAAAGTGTATTCACTTTTTTGCTTTTTGGGTGTATAATCTATCTATAAAAATAAAAGCAAAGGAGAAGCCAATATGAAATTTTCCGAATTTCCCTATGTGAGACCCGACATCGACGCCGTCTGCGGTCAGATAAACTCTCTTGCCGAGAAGTTTGCCGCTGCAAAGAGCGCCGAGGAGGAGCTGGAGATAATCAGAGAATACCGCTCTGTTCTCACAGAGTTCAACAGCACAAGGACCATCGCCTCCATAAGGTATACAATCAACACAAAGGACCCCTTCTATCTTGAGGAGAACAAGTTCTTCAACAAGAACAACCCCATCGTCGACAAGGCAATGGTCACTTTCGGCGAGGCTCTTCTCAAAAGCTCCCATCTTGACGAGATAAAGAAGGAGTTCGGCTCCATCTTCATCACCAACATCGAGTTCAAGACAAAGTCCATGAACGCCGATGTCATCGAACTCATGCAGGAGGAGAACGCCCTCAACGCAAAATATCAGGAGTTCAACGCCAACGCCCAGATACCCTATGAGGGCAAGCTTCTGACAATTCCCGATGTCACCAAGCTCATGGGCTCGGACGACAGAGCCACAAGAAGGTCGGCATATCAGGCTCTCTCCGATTTCTATATGTCCCATTCCGATTTTTATGACAAGGTCTATGACGACCTGGTCAAGAACCGCACCGAGCAGGCCAGGAGAATGGGCTTTGACAGCTACACCCAGCTGGCATATATCAGAAGGAACCGCAACTGCTACACCCCCGAAGATGTGGCCGTATTCCGCAAGCAGATCGTGGAGGACATAGTTCCCGAGATAGTCAAGGCCAAAAAGCAGCAGTCGGAGCGCACGGGAATCGCCGACATGAAGATATACGACGACGCCTTCTATTTTGCCGACGGCAACCCCAAGACCTTTGAGAGCGCCGACGACATGATGAACGCCACAATAGAGACCTTCAGAGAGCTCTCCCCCATCACTGCCGATTACATAAACCTCATGTACGAGGGTCAGTACTATGACGCCCCCTCCAAGGAAGGCAAGAAGGTCGGCGCCTACACCAACTTTATCCCTAAGTACAAGGCCCCCTTCGTATTCCTCAACTACGCAGGCGCAGCCGACGATGTAACCACCACATTCCACGAGTTCGGCCACGGCTTCAACGGCTTCTGCAGCCGCGAGAACCCCAACAATGTTCTCAACAGCCCCACCCTCGACATCGCCGAGATACACTCCATGTCCATGGAGTTCATGTCCTATCCCGGACTTAACAAGTTCTTCTCCGAAGAAGATGTTGAGAAGCAGAAGAGATCTCACCTTGAGCACTGCCTCGCCTTCCTCTCCTACGGCACAATGGTCGACCACTTCCAGCACATCATGTACGACCGTCCCGAGCTGACACCCGACGAGAGAAACAAGGTATGGCTTTGCCTCGAGAAGATCTACCGTCCCTACATGGATTTTGACGGCATAGAGTTCTACGCCGCAGGCCGCGTATGGCAGCGCCAGCAGCACCTGTTCTCGGCTCCCTTCTACTACATCGACTATGTGCTTGCCCAGACAATAGCTCTCCAGTTCTGGGAGATCGGCACAAAGGATTTCCAAAAATCCTTCGACATGTATGTTGAGCTGACCAAGAAGGGCGGCACACTTACATTTACAGACCTCGTCGCCCAGTCGGGCCTCAAAGTTCCCTTCAAAGAGGGCGCTTTGAAGTCGATTGCCGAGGCTGTCTCCAAGGCTTTAGCAGAGTAATTTCAAGACAAAATATAAAAAGCACGGCTATGCCGTGCTTTTTGTCTTTACAAAATCTCTCTGATTTCCCGATAATTTTCCGCCTTCTCGTCTATGACAGAACCAAAACGGCTGACCGGCCACAGAGTGCCGTCCTCCTTTTCCGTGAAAAATACTAAATATTTTCCGCCCTTCTCTATTTTCACATCGCCTTTCGGCAGGAAATTTCCCTCGTTTTCGCCCCATTTCTCCCCTTTGAAAAGCTCCGTTATATCGTAATACGCGATATATGTGCCTTCCTCCTCGATGACCTCTTTGACCTCTATCTCGGCGATATGGGTGGAGCTTTCAGCCATATCCAAAACCGACACAAACCTGTCGGGGAGAACAGCCTTCTCTTCAAACAGTGACGATGGCGGATTTTCCGATATGCGGCGGCGGACACTGTCCAGAGTATACACGCCTTTCATGATCTCATCACCCAGCTTTGACGGAGTTTTCAAAATCCCCAGAGCCCCTATCTCACATACGGAGTCCAAAAAACACGGCTCATAGGTGTTTTTCGGGTAGGCGTAAAGGTCTAAAAGGTACAAAAAGCAAAAATATTCTTTGCCCTCTTCAAATACTCTGTATGCCGGCATCAGTATTTCCCTGCTCACCGGCTTGCCCATGAGCACCTGCGCTATCTCACCCTTGACGAAAACCGCGTCATATCCCTTCTCTTTATATTCGGTGTCGGTTATTTTAACGGTGACCGCCATGTCGGCAGAGTAGAGGGCGGCGTCAAAGCTGTAATCCACAAAGGGATTTAGCGATTGGTTGGGGTCGGCTGTGGCAGGCTTCCGGTTTTTATCCGCCGCATATGCGCCGAGAAAGACAGCCGATACGGTCAGCAAGCATAAAAATCCCGCTATGATTTTTCTTTTCATTTTCCCCTCCTAATATGGATATAAGTCATAAATTTGTGTGAGATGCAACGCGTCTTCATTTCCGACTTGTGTCAAAAATTTACTTACCGAATTATTCATAACATTATCAGCCGCATCAGAATGTCCATACCATCCCAAAGCATGCCCCATTTCATGGGTCGCTATATTTTTATAATATAAATTGTCAGGCTCTTCTGCAAAAGTTTCATTATATACTATAACCATTCTTGCATTATACGACTTATTTCCAATTATCATATCTCCTGCATGATATACTATCTCCGACTGCATATAAGAAGTATACTCAACATTTCCCATCGCTTGAGGAGACAATTGACTGTTAATTACTTTCATTCTAGACCAACTTCCACCATATATCTTTACATTTGATGATGTGATATCAGTTGTCAAATTTACGCTTACTCCATTATCCGTCCATTCATTTTTTGCATGCTGAATACTCTGAGCAAATTGAGATGTCGTAAACAAATTATCATAGTGTGTATATCATGCGATCGGCTGGTTAGCACATCTATAATAAGCGTTTTCATCAGAATACCAGTATGGCAACGATACAGCAGCATAAGACACGCTAAATAATGCCAAAAAGATCAAAATTTAGAAAAATGCAAAAAGGTAGAATGAGAGGAAAAGCAACAAGAGGAAATAAAGTTACAGATGGTGAATACGGAATCCAAGC
>CAJKFC010000080.1 GCA_905199135.1 uncultured Eubacteriales bacterium | reverse complement strand
ACCGTATTTCTTTCTTTCCTTCATACGAGGATCGCGTGTGAGGAAGCCTGCCTTCTTGAGGATGGGGCGAAGCTCTGCGTCGTGCTGGAGAAGGGCGCGGGCGATACCGAAACGGATAGCGCCGGCCTGGCCTGTGAAGCCGCCGCCCATTACCTTGACCTCGACATCGAACTTGCCGAGGAGGTTTGTCTCAGCGAGGGGCTGACGGACAATGAGCTTGAGGGTCTCAAGACCGAAGTAGTTGTCTATATCACGGTTGTTGATTGTGATCTTACCTGTTCCCTCGGGGAAAAGGCGAACCTTGGCAACAGAGCTCTTTCTTCTGCCTGTGCCGTAAAAATATGCTTTCTTAGGCTGATACATCTGCATTTACCTCCCTTATTCTGCCCATACTGTCGGCTTCTGAGCCTCGTGCGTGTGCTCTGCGCCTCTGAAAACTCTGAGCCTGTTGAGAGAATGACGGCCGATGGAGTTCTTGGGAAGCATGCCCTTTACTGCCAGCTGAACAGCGAGGTTCGGCTTCTTGGCCATAAGGGTCTTGTACTGTGTCTCTTTGAGACCGCCGGCATAACCGGAGTGTGTTCTGTAATATTTCTGTGTGAGTTTCTTGCCTGTGAGAACTGCCTTCTCGGAGTTCAGGATGATCACATAGTCACCGCAGTCTACATGGGGAGTATATGTGACCTTGTGTTTGCCGTTGAGAATAGCGGCGGCTGTGGCTGCTACGCGACCCATGGGCTTTCCGGCAGCGTCAATTATATACCACTTACGCTCGACTGTCTCGGGCTTGGACATGAAAGTTGACATAAATCTGCTCCTTTTTTATACTGATAAATGTTTTTTTACCTATATTGTGCGTGGAAAAATACGGAATATATTTCCGACAGCTTAATCATTATACCCCAAGAAAAGACCGTTGTCAACACTTTTTTGAAAAAATTTAATTTACTTTTGAACGATCTCCGAATATCTCCCGATAGCTCTTGTTTTCTCTCGTTTTCTCAAAACCTATTTTTGTTTTTGCGTAGATTTTAAAGGTGAAAATTTGTGTATTTCGCAGAATTTAAAAGGGCGGAGCAAAAGCTCCGCGCCCTTTATTCCATTGATAACTGCTGTTCTTCGCTGTGGAGTATCGCTCCTGCGTGGGGGATTGTCTTTGCCCTGTATCTTGCAAGGTTTGAGTAGCCGCAGTTTTCGGCTTTTGATGCAGAGACCACCGTCTGATTTTTCTTGAGGGTCATGACCGAGACGCCTATCGTCGTCTTTGTGGTCTTTAAAGACAGGGCCGAGGTGTTTACACACAGACCTCTGCCGGCAGACGAGGAGATGAAGATGTCGCCGTCATTTTCCATGTGTATTGCGGCTATGAGGGGAGAGGCGGCGCTGAAAGCTCCCGTCAGGCGGCGCCTGTTGGACTTGGTATCGAAGCCCGCCGTAGGGATTTTGGCAACCTTGCCGTTTTCAAATACATATATGAGCATTCCCAAATAGTCTCCCGGAAGGAAGGCGAAAATCGGGTTTTCTCCCTCTTCCATGCCAAGTTTTGACGGCAGGTAGTCGCCCAAAACACTGGCTTTGCAGTCGTCAAACTCGTAGAGCTTGGCTTTATAAGCCTGCTGCATGTTTGTAAGGAAGATTATCTCGGATTTGTTGGTGCATTCAAAGGTCTGGGATATCTCGTCGCCCTCCTTGAGCTTGTGATCGCCGCCCATTCTGAGGGAAAGGGGAGTTATCTTTTTGAAATATCCCTCTTTGGTGACAAACACATTGACGGGGTAGTCCTCTATCGACTGGCTCTCGTCATAGTGCTCCACCTCATGGTCGGCGATTATCGACGACTTTCTGGGGCAGGAGTATTTCTTTATGATTTTTTCAAGCTGCTTTATGATTATCTTTTTGATTTTGGAGACATCGTTTACAATGCTTTCGAGCTCTTTTATCTCCTTTTCCAGCTCTTCGGTTTCGGCTATGCGGTTTAAGATGAACTGCTTGTTGATATTTCTCAGCTTTATTTCGGCCACATATTCCGCCTGTATCTTGTCTATTCCGAAGCCTATCATCAGGTTGGGGACAACCAGATCGTCCTCCTCGGTTTCGCGGATAATGGCTATTGCCTTGTCTATGTCGAGCAGTATCTTTTTAAGACCCTTGAGCAGGTGGAGCTTGTCTCTCTTTTTGTTGAGGTCAAAGTAAACCGCCCTTCTGACGCAGTCTATGCGGAATGCCGACCACTCCTCCAAAATCTCGCCGACGCCCATTACACGGGGGCTGCCCGCCACAAGCACATTGAAATTGCAGGAAAAGACATCCATGAGGGGAGTCATCTTCATGAGCTTTTTCATGAGTTGGTCGGGGTCGGTGCCTCTTTTGAGGTCGATGGCGATTTTGAGACCTTTGAGACCGGTCTCATCGCGCATGTCGGATATTTCTTTTATCTTGCCGGCCTTTATAAGGTCGGTGACCTTGTCGATTATGGCTTCGATGGTGGTGGTGTAGGGTATCTCGGTTATCTCGATGAGATTTTCTTTTTTAATGTATGTCCATTTTGCCCTGACCTTGAAGGAGCCCCTTCCTGTGGCATATATTTCCTCCATCTGAGCCCTGTTGAGCAGTATTTCACCGCCTGTGGAAAAATCGGGGGCGGTGAGGGTGGAGATTATGTCGTGCTGGGGATTTTTGAGGTATTCTATCGTGGTGCGGCAGACCTCTTCGAGATTGAAGCTGCATATGTTGCTTGCCATGCCGACGGCGATGCCCAGATTGGGGTTGACTAAAATATTGGGAAATGCGGTGGGCAGCAGCAGCGGTTCCTTTGTGGTGTTGTCGTAGTTGGGCACAAAGTCGACGCTGTCCTTGTCTATATCGGAAAAAATCTCATTGCAGAATGAATCAAGCTTGACTTCGGTATACCTCGAGGCGGCGTATGCCATATCCCTTGAATAGACCTTGCCGAAGTTTCCCTTGGAGTCGACAAAGGGCATGAGAAGAGACTCGTTGCCCTTGGAAAGGCGTACCATGGTCTCATATATTGCTCCTTCGCCGTGGGGATTCAAACGCATTGTCTGTCCTACAACATTGGCGGATTTTGTCCTGTTTCCCGTCAGAAGCCCCATCTTGTACATTGTATAGAGCAGCTTGCGGTGAGAGGGCTTGAAGCCGTCTATCTCGGGCAGGGCTCTCGACACGATGACGCTCATGGCGTAGGGCATGTAGTTGCCCTCCAAAGTGGAGGTTATATTCTGTTCGGTAAATTTCTGTTTCACTTATATCTCCTTTAGCTGATGTCGGCAAGATCGAGATACATCGAGCCGTTTTGAGCGATAAAGTCCTTGCGTCCCTGGAGATTGTCTCCCAAAAGCAGGTCGAATACGGCGGCGGTCTTTTGGGCTTCCTCGGGCAGTATCTTTATGAGCTTGCGGCTGTCGGGACACATAGTGGTCTCCCACATCATTTCGGGCTCGTTTTCGCCGAGACCCTTTGAACGCATGACTGTGTATTTCTTGCCTTCGAGCTTTTTCAGTATGGCGTCGCGCTCGGCGTCGGTGTAGGCGAAATAGGACTTGTCCTTGACGGTTATCTCGTAAAGGGGGCTTTCCGCGATGTAGACATAGCCCTTTTCGATGAGCTGGGGGGTGAGCCTGTAAAGCATGGTCAAAAGCATTGTGCGTATGTGGAAGCCGTCCACATCGGCATCGGTGCATATTATGACCTTGTTCCAGCGGAGATTTGAAAGATCAAAGGACGCCATGTCCTTGTTCTTTGTCTTGACCTCCACACCGCAGCCCAGAACCTTTATGAGGTCGGTGATTATCTCGCTTTTGAATATCTTGTCATAGTCGGCCTTGAGACAGTTTAGTATCTTGCCCCTGACAGGCATTATGGCCTGAAATTCGGGGTCTCGTCCCTGTTTGCAAGAACCGAGAGCCGAGTCGCCCTCCACGATGTAGAGCTCCCTTATATCGGTGTCGCGGGAGCGGCAGTCGACAAATTTCTGAACCCTGTTGGTTATGTCGATGGAGCCTGCCAGCTTTTTCTTGATGTTGAGCCTTGTCTTTTCGGCGTGCTCTCTCGCCCTCTTGTTTATCAGAATCTGCTCGGCTATCTTGTCAGCCTCGGTCTTGTTTTCGATGAAATAGACCTCGAGACCCGATTTGAGATAGTCGGTCATCATCTCCTGGACAAAACGATTGTTTATGGCCTTTTTGGTCTGGTTTTCATAAGATGTATAGGTGGAAAAGCTGTTTGTGACAATTACAAGGCTGTCTGAAATGTCGGCAAAGGTGATTTTGTTCTCGTTTTTGTTGTATTTGCCTATCTGCTTGATGTAGCCGTCGATGGCAGAGACAAATGCCGAGCGAACCGCTTTGTCGGGGGAGCCGCCGTGCTCCAGATAGGAGGAGTTGTGGTAATACTGACAGCAGGGGGAGGAGTTTACAAAACAGAAGCAGGCCTGGCTTTTGACCTTGTAGACAGGTCTGTCGTCACGGTCTCTGCCCTCTCTGTCGGCCGAGAAATTCTGTACGGAGGTTATGGCGTTTTCGCCTGCCAGCTCCTTTACATAGTCCTCGATGCCGTTTTCATAGCAGAACTCCTCGGTTTCAAACTTGCCTTTTTCGGTTTCAAAATTGAAGACAAACTTGAGGCCCGCATTTACAACCGCCTGTCTTTTGAGGACATCAGTGAAAAACTCTCTCGGTATATTTATATCGGTAAAGACCTCCGAGTCGGGCTTGAAACGCTGAACAGTTCCGGTGCGTTTTTTGGAATAGGGCTCTTTGATAAGTCCGTTTTCGGCTTCGGTCACATTTTTGCCTTTTTTAAAGTGCAGAGTATATTTAAAACCGTCGCGGTAGGAAGTCACATCCATGTACTCCGAGGCGTACTGTGTGGCGCAGGCGCCGAGACCGTTGAGACCGAGGGAATAGCCGTAGGTCTCGCCCGACTGGTTGTTGTATTTTCCGCCTGCGTACAGCTCGCAGTAGATGAGTTCCCAGTTGTAGCGGTTTTCCTTGGCGTTGTAGTCGACGGGAACGCCGCGGGCAAAGTCCTCAATTTCTATGGACTTATCCATATAATAGGTTATGTTGATGACGCTGCCGTAGCCCTCTCTGGCTTCGTCTATGGAGTTGGAAAGTATTTCAAAGAAAGAGTGCTCGCAGCCCTCAAGACCGTCCGAGCCGAATATGACGCCGGGGCGTTTTCGCACCCTGTCGGCGCCTTTTAATGAGGAAATACTCTCATTGTCGTATTTTTTCTGTTTGGGAGACATATATCTGTCCTTTCGGTATAAAATGCTTTAAATTGGAAAATAATACAATAAGATACATAAGGAGGTTCTCTATGATTAAAAAACGCGGCAAGAAACCCGATATATTTGAAAATATGAACGATGTCAGAACAAAGCTCTATTGTATGAGAAGCTATTACAACGAGCTGACCGACCACAATCTCATAACCTCCTGCATATATGAGATGAACGCCCTCGAGGCTCAGTATTCCCACCTCATCACCATGGCAAAGGACATGGAGATGACGGGAGACATATCCCTCTATCAGGCGGGGAAGTATTAAAGGTCTCTGCCCCAGCCTGTTATCGGCAGGCGCTGAATGGCGCCGAAAACATGCTTTTTAAGGTCGGGATATCTGCCTTCCAGCTCCTTGATGAGCTGTTTTGTGTCCTCGCGCTTGGTCTTTTTGTTGGCGGGGCAGGGGTTATATACCGTGGGGAGGTTTTCCCTCTGGGAGAAGTTTATTACCTGTCTTTCCGAAAGATAGAGCATGGGTCTTATCTGCATAACCCCTGTTCTGTCGAGGAATGTGCAGGGGGAGAAACAGTTTATTCTGCCCTCATAGAAAAGGGAGAGGAAAAAGGTTTCGATGGCGTCGTCCTCGTGGTGTCCCAAAGCCACCTTTTTTGCGCCCAGTTCCAAAACGGCGTCGTTGAGGGCGCCTCGGCGCATTTTGGCGCACAGAGAGCAGGGGTTGCTCTCCTTTCTTATGTCAAATACCACCTGTTTTATATCGGTCTTGCGGATTATGTGGGTCACTCCGATTTTTTCGCACAGCTCGGTGAGAGGGGAATAGTCGGCGCCGAAACCCATGTCCAAAGACACGGCGAAAAGCTCAAACTTTTTTGGATAGAACTTTTGAAGATGTGCCATGAGATATAAAAGGGCAGTGCTGTCCTTGCCTCCGCTGGCGCCGACAATTATTCTGTCGCCTTCGTCTATCATTTTGTATTCGTCGATGCAGCGTCTCAGCTGTGACAGCATTTTTTGCATAAAAATTATCCTTTGCTCTGTATTTTGATTTTAAAAAGCCGTAATATACAAACTTTTCGCATTACTCTTTATTATACCCTATACTGAGAAAATTTTCAAGAAAATTGTGACAGAGCTTTTTTGACAAAAAAACAGCGCGGCATGTGCCGCGCTGTTTTATACATATCAGATTACTCGACTATATACATATTGCCGTAGTCGTGGTTTGTGCTCTTGTGCCATATGACGCCTTCGAGATTCTTGTTCATGCCTGCGTAGTTGACCTGCTGGAAGAGGTATACCCATACAGCCTGTTCAACAAGGTGTTTCTGAAGATCTTTATAGGCCTGTTCTCTCTTGGGCCACTCTATCTCAGTGCGTCCTACATTTATAAGCCTGTCGGTCTCTTCGTCGACCCAGCCTGCGCGGTTTCCGCCGCCGTTGATGTTGGAGGAGTGGAAGTTTGTCGTCATGGTACGGTCCTGATTGAGGGCGTGGCCCCAGCTCATGATGAAAGCGTCAAAGTCGGCGTTGTTGGTGCGGTCTAAAAGTGTGCCGAATTCTATCTGCTCTATCGACATGTTGAGACCTACCTCGGCCCAGTCGGCCTGCATGACTGTGGCCGCTCTCATGCGTTCCTCGGAGGATACGAGCACTTCAACATCGATACCGTCGGCATAGCCCGCCTCTGTCAGAAGAGCTTTTGCCTTTTCAAGGTCAAAGCTGTATACATTGAGGGTCTCGTCCCAGGAGGGCATGATGTTGGGGAAGGGGGAGGTGGCGGGGATTGCCTGTCCTTCAAATACAACATCTATTATTTTCTGCTGGTCTGTGGCGTAGTTCATGGCCTGTCTTACTCTTACATCGTCAAAAGGCTCTCTGAGATGGTTGGGGCAGAGATATGTAAGAGCCTGGCCTGCATACTCATAAACCTTGAGGTTGGGGTCTTCCTGAATTCGGGGAACATCTATCGAGGTGAGAGCGGTAACAATGTCCACATCGCCGGATTCCAAAGCTATTGTACGGGTGGCCGGCTCGGGTATGACCTTGAGGGTGAGAGAGGTCATGACGGGTTTTTCAGCCCAGCAGTCGTCAAAGCGGTCGAGACGGGTGTAGTCGTTGGGACGGTATTCGCCCAGTTTGAGTCTGCCCGTGCCGACAGGCTGCATATTTACATTTTCGCCTGCTTCCTTGACGGCTTTTTCATTGACAATGGAGCCCTGATATTCGGCAAGGCTGTTGAGCAGCGGGGAATAGGGCTCGGAGAGCTTGACCGTGAAGGTATAGTCATCGATGACTATAAATTCTTCCATTCGGTCGAGTATGTATTTAGACTTGGGATTTTCAAGAATCCTGTCAAAGGTGAATTTGACATCGGAGACTTTGAGTTCCTCTCCGTTGTGGAATTTGACGCCCTTTCTCAGGTGGAAGGTGTATTCCAAAGGAGAGGGATTTTCCCAGCTTTCGGCGAGAGAGCCGACAAGCTCGGAGTTTTCGTCGAACTCAACCAGAGTGTCAAAAATGTAGGTCAGCGCCGTGCCGGAATAGCCGTCGGTGCAGTCCTGGGGGTCAAATGTGACAATGTCTGCGGTGGTGGCCATTACAATGTCGGTGTCGACCACCTTCTTTCCGTCAACAATGGTTGCATCGGACTCTGTTTTAGTGCATCCCGAAAACAGAGACAGAAGCAGGGCCGATAACAGCACAACAGCGATTATTCTTTTTGACTTCATTTTTCTTGCCGCCTTTCTCTTTAAAATGTCATAAGATGTAATAAAAATACACCAATATTTTATTATAATATACAACATTTTTGGAGAAATGTCAACAAAAAATTAGCACTCATTCGAAATGAGTGCTAGCAAAATCCT
>CAJKFC010000079.1 GCA_905199135.1 uncultured Eubacteriales bacterium | reverse complement strand
AAGAGCGTCAAGGCCGCCGGGGCCACCATGCTCCGGGGCGGCGCCTTCAAGCCCCGCACCTCCCCCTATTCCTTCCAGGGCATGAAGGGCGAGGGGCTGGAGCTGCTTTCCAAAGCAAAGGAAAAACAAAATGTTAAAATTAAAAGTATTTCGAAAAAAATATTTACAAATGCAAGATAAAAGTATATACTGATTATAGAATAAATAGATAAAACGGAGGAACTTATGAGCTATACTGTTTCTGAAAATGTTAAAAACATCGTCAAAGCCATAACCGATATGGCCGCCGTCCAAAGCGGCCTTGAGTTTATCAAGAATGAAGAGGACGAGCAGATAAGACAGCAGTGCGAGCTGGTTGTCATCGAGGCTCCCACGGAAGACGAGGGCGACAGAGCCGTATGGATGGTGGAGCGTTTTAAAGAGCTCGGCCTTGAAGACTGCCACATAGACAGACACGGCAACGCCATAGGCGTCATGAAGGGCACGGGCGGCGGAAAGAAGATAGCCGTCGAGGGCCATATGGATACGGTTTTCCCCAGAGGCAGCGTTATAAATCCTCCCAAAATTGAGGACGGCATAATCTATTGCCCCGGAATCGGCGACGACACCAGAGGCTGCATAGCTGTTTTGGGCGTAATCCGCGCCATAAAGGCTTCGGGCATAAAGCTCAAGGGCGATGTGGTATTTATGGGCTCCACCCGTGAAGAGGGCATGGGCGGTCTCGGCGGAGTGAGAGACTTCATGTTGGACAACAAAGATGTGGAAGGCTACATAGATATAGACGGCGGCGGAGTCGGCGGAATAGTCTATCAGGCCACAGGCATGAAGACCTGTGAGGTCAACTTCTACGGCAAGGGCGGCCACGCCATGGGCGCCTTCGGCAAGGTGGCAAACCCCCTCAATGCAGCTGCAAGGGCCGTTGCAAAGATAGCCGACCTTCAGGTACCCGACGATCCCAAAACAATATTCTGCGTCTCCAATTTCCACGCAGGCAACGACGCGGGCATCCACGCAATAGTTCAGAAAGCCACAATCAAATACAATATCCGTTCCAACTCCCAGGAGGAGCTCGACAAGCTGGACAGAAAGATAATGGCCATCTTTGCCGAAGCCTGCGCAGCCGAGACGGCTCGCTGGGGTATGGACACCATAACCTTCGACCATAAGATATATGTCGATGTGCCGGCAGGTACATTGGATGAGCACAACCCCATAGTCGAAGCCGACTATGAGACGATAAAATATCTCGGCTTTGAGCCCGAGTTTATGAAGGGCGGAGCCACCAACGCAAATATGCCGATAGGCGCAGGCATTCCCGCCGTCTGCCTCGGTATGGGCAAGAGCGATTTTGACGGCAAGGTTCACACACTGGACGAGCGCTTCAGAATCAAAGACATGTACAAGGGAATTCAGCACGCCTATCTCATGACACTTGCAGCGGCAGGCGTCGACGGCGAGACCGAATCTGTACTTAAATAACGATAAAAAATCAGGAGGACATAAAAATGGCTACATTACTTGAAAGAGCAAATCAGTACATCGACGAGAACAGACAGCGTTTCATCGATCAGATCGTTGAGATGGCAAAAATCCCCGCTCCCTCCAACCATGAGGAGCTGAGAGCAAAATACTGCAAGGAGTATATGGAGAGCTTCGGCGCCAAGGGCGTATACATTGACGAGGCACTCAATGTGGTATATCCCTATCATGCAGAGGGCTGCAACGAGCTGGTCGTCATCATGGGTCACTCCGATGTGGTTTTCCCCGATACAACAGAGCTTCCCGTTAAGATAGAGGGCGACAAGATCATGGGTCCCGGCGTCGGCGACGACACAGCCAACGCAATAGCAGTCATGGATATGGCTCGCTTTGTCACAGAGAACAACCTCAAACCCAAGCAGGGCATCCTCTTTGTCGTCGACGCAGGCGAAGAGGGTCTCGGAAACCTCAAGGGCTCGAGAAAAATCCTTGAGGATTACGGCAGCAGAACTGCCGAAGTGCTGGCCATCGACGGCGGCTACAAGGGCATCTGCAATGATGCTGTCGGCTCTATGAGATACAACATAAAGATCACCACAGAGGGCGGACATTCCTACGGCGCTTTCGGCAACCGCAACGCCATTCACTACGCCGCTACAATGATCAACACCCTTTACTCCCTCAAAGTCCCCGCAATAGGCAAGACTACATACAATGTCGGCATCATTAACGGCGGTACATCGGTCAATACAATAGCACAGAACTGTGAGTTCATGTATGAGTACCGTTCCGACAAAAAGGCAGCCATCGAGCAGATGGACAAAATGTTTGCCGCTACAATCGAGGCTTTCAAGCAGTACGGCATCGGCGTAGAGGTCGAGGTTCTGGGCAACAGACCCTGCTCGGCAGACTTTGACAACAGCCCTCTTACTAACAAGATCAAAGCTATTGCCGCAAAGCATGGCAACGATATGCATGAGCACGCAGGCTCCACAGACTGTAATGTATGGCTGGCAAAGAGCATTCCTGCTGTATGCTTCGGCGTTTACGAGGGACAGGGCGCCCATACAAGAGAAGAATGGATCTCCATATCCTCCATGGACATCGGCAAGAAGATCTTCGCCGAGGTCGTCCTCTCCTACTTTGACGAGCAGTAATTTAATGGCGGTTTAAAGCCGATATACGGGAGGTGAACACCGCGAAAAGCGATAAAAACCTTTCTCTTCTGCTTCTGTTTGCCCTGACCCTCGGGGCTTATGTGATGATATTTTTCATATCTACGGGGTTGATATTTCAGAGTGTAGACTGGCCGGAAAGCGTTATTGAGCCTTTGCTCTTCACCTTTTCGGCGGTGCCCGCCTTCTTTTTGCAGCTGCTTTTGTGCAGAGCGGTACAGAGCAAATATATAAAGGCTTTGCCCATAACGGTAATAGCTCTGGCAGCGGCGTTTTTCGCCGTGTGCATGATTTCGGTCACGGGATGGGATAAGCTGATTTATCTGATTCTGCTGTTTCTGTGCATAGCTCCCGCAGTAGGCACTGTTGCCGCCGTTCTGTTTCATCTCATCTGTAAAAACATGAAAACCGAATAATTAAAACCAAAACGGAGGGGAGACCCTCCGTTTTGTAAAATCTGTTCCCGCAGACAGGCGAAGTATTTAAAACATATTTTGAAAGGATTTTAATATGAAGATACTGGACAACATATCCCAGGCCATAGGAAACACCCCTTTAGTCAAGCTTCACACCCTGTCGGACAACGCCAATATATACGCCAAATGTGAGTTTTTAAACCCCATAAGCATAAAGGACAGACCTGTCCTCAACATAATTGAGGAGGCCGAGAGGGAATAATAAAGCCGGGCGGTACCCTCATAGAGTCGACAAGCGGCAACACAGGCATGGCAATATGCTACATCGCCGCCATTAAGGGCTATAAAGCCATACTCTGCATGTCGGAGATTCAGAGCGTCGAGCGCAGACAGGTCATGAAAGCCTTCGGCGCCGAGTTCGTGCTGACCCCAAAGGAGCTGGGCACATCGGGAGCGCGCAAGAAGATGTACGAGATTTTAGAGGAGCACCCCGAGTATTTCTATGTGGGACAGCATAAAAATATGGACAACCCCAATGCCCACTATAAGACCACAGGCCCCGAGATATGGAGAGACACCGACGGTACTGTGGATATTTTCGTGGCGGGAGTAGGCACAGGCGGTACGCTGTGCGGCACGGGAAAATATCTCAAGGAGCAGAAAGAGAGCGTAAAGCTTGTGGGCGTTGAGCCTGCGGAAGCTCCGTTTGTTTCAAAGGGACAGTTCAAGCCCCACAGAATAATGGGTCTCGCCCCGGGATTTATGCCCGATACTCTCGATAAAGATATAATAGACGAATGGGAGCTTGTAGGCGAGGAGGAGGCTTTTGCCATGTGCCGCCATCTTGCAAGACACGAAGGTCTCTTATGCGGCATAACCTCGGGAGCTGTGGCATGTGCCGTAAAGCGTGTTGCCGACAGACCGGAAAACAAGGGCAAAACCATCGTCTGCGTGTTTGCCGACAGCGGTCAGAGATATTTAAGTGTAGACGGACTTTACAACGCAGAATAATTTAACATAAAAATAAAACGGAGGGTTTTCCTCCGTTTTATTTTTTAAGCTTCGATATCAGCTCTTCGGTGATCCCGCTGTGGTCGCAGGCGAATTTATATCCATAATTTGTGTGAACAAGTTTATATAAGGCTCTTTCTCCGTTTTCATCCTCTGCGTACATATACTTGGTAGAGTACCAATTGACATGTTCTTCGTGTATATAGAGCAGCTTTTTTGCGTTTTCTGAGATGCGGAACTGCCGTTCGGAATTGTCTTTTTCGTATAGGACAAAGATGGAGGGGTTTGAATCGCAGGTGCTGTTTATTTTTGACACCCACTCGTCAAAAAGCTTTTCCTCTTCTTTGTTAAGCTCTCTCTCGGTCTCTCCGCCGTCAAAAGAGACGGTTACCGTTCGGAAAGCTCTCATGGGCAGAACCTCGTTGCGCTGAACAAAGGCGAATAAGATAAAACACGCCGCAAAGCATATTAAAGCGGTTTTAATAAGTTTTTTAGGCATATAAGACCTCCCTGAAAACAGAGATTACAGTTAAATGTCTGTCTGTTCCTTTTGAGGTGTTTCCGTCAGGGCGGATATGCTCGACGCCAAAATAAGTTTTATGCCGCAAAGCAGCGGAAAACCGAAAAGCATGGGGGCGGCGTTCATCATGGGGTTGAAGATATCCCACGCCACATAGGAAAGACTGTCGAAATCGGCAGGTATGCCGAATATGAGACCTGCCGCAACAGATACCGCCAGAGAGCCTATGAAAGCCACAACAGACAGACGGAAAAATGCCGCAAATCCAACCTTTTTCACCACTATCAGTCCGAAAATCAGAACCGCCCATATGGCGCCCTCCAGGAGAAATTCCTCAAAGAAGTATATGAAATCATTGACTCTGCCTCTCCATAAAATGGCGGCGTCGACGGGATTTTGGGAAAAGCTCTCCATTGCTTTTACGAGGTATATTTTGGTCAGCGACCTTACAAGGTGAAGAACCGTGTATACAGCAGGGAAGAGCCACAGCTTTTTGTCTATTGCCATAGGCGGCTGTTTGTCTGCGGCTTTTGCCAAAAGAGGAACCGCCAAAGTGTATGCCGACATGGTTATAAGGGGCACTATATAGGGAGTAACGAGGTCGGATACATAAAATCCCATTATGAGAGATATGACGGCGCAGAGGGCCATTGCCGCAAAAATACTGCGGTATACCGCCGAAATGTCGTCAGACTTCTTGCAGATGAAGAATAAAAATACAAGGAAGATCGCCAGAACAGCCGTGAGAAACAGCTGAAACCAAATGTAGTTTTCCGTAATAAATCTCGCCGTGTCAGCTGAAAACAGGGTGTATGAAGCGCTGAGATTCAAAAGAGCGCGGCTGTGCTGAACGGCAAAGCTGTAAAGGCTGTAAAGAAGGAAAAGCGCGATGAACAGGGGAGCTGTGATATACTTTTTCATATGTTACCTCCTTATTTTACGCTGAGGGAAAACTCGTGAGAGACAGTGTCGAAGTCTGTAAATCTGCCGAAGGAATGAACCTGCACGAAAGTACTCGCCGAAAAGGTGACGGAAGAGCCGTCAGATGAGATTTTTCCCATGGGAGTGACCGTGTGGAGACTATTGAAGCTGTAAATGGGAGTTAGATATACGGAATAGTAAGGGACTCCGGCGGAGACTATGCCGTTTTCGTCGGCGATATAGCTGCCCGAAATTACCGCTCGGCACTCCAGTGTAAAATCCTCCCTCGGCAGAGCGCCTGCTGATGGCGATGCAGGATTTATGTAGGAAAAGAAAATCCCCTCAACGGTGTTTTCTCCCGGTGCAGATTCTTTATTTTCGGGGGCTGCCGACAGGGGAAAGATAAAGATCAGTGCGGCGGCAAATATTAGCAAAGCCTTTTTCATAAAATATCACCCCTTATTGCAGTATATTATGTCTAAATTATACACTAAAAATAAGAATTAGTCAATTCAAATAACGGCAAAAGTAAAAAAAGTGTTAATAAACAATACGACATATAAAATTATATGCAAAAGCACAGAAAAATACCCGGCTTGGGGAAAGCCGGGTATTCTCTGTGTTTAAAACTTTGTAGGGGGGTATGGTATGGTTGTTTAAGTATAAGCTCAATCAACACCTATATATTACAAATAAATTATGTCATAAATGTGGTTTTTGTTTGAAAAGAAAAATGTGCTGAAAACCTGAACACAGCAAAGGACCGCGGAATGGGGAGATCCGCGGTCTTTCGGTGTCATAGTTGTAGGGGGGGTATGGTATGGTTGCTTGAGCACTGATCTCAATCAACACCTATATAGTACCGTCAATTTATGTCTTTAGTGTGGCTTTTGTTTGTTTTTTTAAAGTCCTAAGATTTTTTTCATATCGATGGGCAGTTCGCTGTCAAAGTACATCTCTCTGCCCGTTATGGGGTGGACAAAGCGGAGTTTTTTATGATTTCAATGTCAGATAAAAAACCTCGGTGGTGTCGGTCGGATCGGTGTATTTCCATCCGAAGTGTTTATTGCTGCCCCTTACTACATATATGTACTGCTGCCCTTTTTCGTCTTCTGTGAGATAAATATACTGGGTGGGATAAAAGGTATTCGAGTACAATATGGTCATGAGCTTTTCGTCTTTGACCAGCTCATCATACCTGTTGCCGTCTTTGTCGGTGGGAAAATCGGCTTCTGAAGATATATAGCTAAGCCAGTCTTTAAAAAGCCTGCACTCTTCCTTGTCAAGCTCTCTGAAAGTCTCCTCATTGTCAAACGACACGGTTATCTCATCAAAGGCATACAGAGGCAGACTGTCTATCGTGGATATTATCGCAAATATTAGAAAACAGGCAAAAAAACATATTATAGGTCTTTTAAACATAATGTTTATTATTCTCCCACAGCTAAAACTTCTTGGATCTGATAAGAGTAGCTGCCGTTCTCTCTTAAAATATAGAAATCATATACATTGGAATTGCTGACCGTTCCTGCTCTATATGTTCCGTCCCATGGATCCATAAAGGCAAATGATCCGATAGCAGTCGGAGAATTAATGTATTCAGTATAGCCTCTGATTGCGACTGCATGGCCGCTGTTTCCAACCGAACCAGCAGTTGCCGTACAGGCGGCTATCATAGGTTTATTGCTGTTTATATTGCTCTTTAAAAGTAAAAAACTAAAGCTCGATATGGGAGTGTATGTACTGGTCAGTGAAGCTGCGGAGCATATATGCTGAAGTTGGAACAGAGTGGCTCCGGAGTGCAGCGTTACTTCGCCTGGTACAGGATATAAATTGCATAATGTGCTCTGAGTATAATTTTTGCCGAAATGTTTGCATATTGATTCGAGAGACGCCAGAGAACAGCTCATGGACTCTTGCTGCTTTATGAGAGGAATGCACAAATATTTTTGAGTTGTTGAATTTGAATACATTTGTATATTGTTGGTGAATGAATCAATATTGATATGTTTTTTATTTACAAGCTTATGTACAGCCAATGTACTTATCGCTGCAGGAGAATCAGAAAGCTTTACACGTTTTTCGATTGTTTCAAAGCCTGCAATTTTTTGTATAGCGGAATTTTTTAACAGATATGTATTGCTGTTGTCAAATATGAGAGCAATATTGTCATTTGCCGATATAGAGGGCAGGTCTGAAACGAAAGAAGTGGATATTTGACCATTCCATACTCCATTTATTTTATAACAAGTAAGGGTGGCTACCCAATTTCCGTTTTCGAGTATGGGATAGTATTTTAAATCGGTTTTTGTAAATCCTGTATTTTGAGAAATATAAGCGGGGATGCTCTCGCCGATATATAGATTGTTGAAATCTATGTCGCCCAAGCCATAGAGTGTTTTTTCCGGTTTAATATCACTCAAAAGTCTTGTTCCGATCGCATGGATTTGATCAAAATCAGAATTTAAAACATCAGCTGCCTTTAGAGGAACTATCGGTTGAAAAAAAGTGAGTGTCACAGCTAAAAGAAAGCTTATTGATTTTCTGAGCTTATTCATAAAATGTCTCCTAAATGATATATTTATTTACAATATATACAGTAATAGTAACTATAAACTTAAAAAATAAGGATTATAGTAGATATAGATTAGCTATTATAATATCAACGATTGTATTTATTATAGTATCATTAACCACTATGATTCTTCCAATAGATATAATTGAAACTGATGGTGCAAGTGTTGAGCTTTTAAACACTTGGAGAACAGATAAAGAAGAGTTAAAAAGTTTATGGGATGCAGTGAGAAAGAAAGCGGATATTATTGTAGAAAAACTTGCAATGGATGGTCCGTTTTCATCCAATATTAGTGAAGATATATTTGTTTCAGGTGAAGATGAGATTGTATTATGTTTAAATTATGATGGAAAATTTGGTTTAAATAATATGAAT
>CAJKFC010000078.1 GCA_905199135.1 uncultured Eubacteriales bacterium | reverse complement strand
TCCCGCCGACATAGACGAGGCCATCGCTTTTATAGAAAAGGTGCAGTCGGAACGCCACACCTATAATTTCGACATCGACGGAATAGTAATAAAGGTCGATGATTTCGCCCAGAGAGCCGTCATGGGCAGCACAGCCAAGGCGCCGAGATGGGCGGTGGCGTATAAGTATCCGCCCGAGGAAAAGGAGACCGTTTTGAGAAATATATCGGTAAATGTGGGCAGGACGGGCGTGCTGACGCCAAACGCCGAGTTTGACACGGTTCGCCTTGCAGGTACCAGCGTGTCAAAGGCCACCCTTCACAATATGGACTTCATAAGGAGCAAGGACATAAGAATAGGAGACACCATAGTAGTGCGCAAGGCGGGAGACATAATTCCCGAGGTCGTCAGGGTCAATACCGACAAGAGGACGGGGCAGGAGATGGAGTTTTCCATGCCAACACGCTGTCCTGTCTGCGGAGCCGAAGTGAAAGAGGATGACGAGCAGGCAGCCGTAAAGTGCACGGGAGCCGAGTGCCCAGCACAGCTTTCGAGGAGGATAATTCACTATGCTTCGAGGGCTGCCATGGACATAGAGGGACTTTCCGAAGCGAGAATAGAGCTTTTGTTGAAAGAGGGTCTCATAAAAAATCAGGCCGACCTATATTCATTAAATGTTCAGGATGTGGCTCAGCTGGAGAGAATGGGAGAAAAATCGGCTCAGAATCTCATAACAGCTATAGAGAACAGCAAGGGCAGAGGGCTTGCAAAAGTTCTTTTCGCTTTGGGAATCGACCTCATAGGTCAAAAGGCGGCAAAAGTTCTGGCGCAGAACTTTAAAAATATCGACGAAATAGCCGAAGCAAGCCGTGAACAGCTGACTGCCATATATGATTTCGGAGATAAGATGGCGGACAGCTTAATGAGCTGGATGTCCTCGGAGCAGGGCAGAGACCTTGTGGAAAAGCTCAAAGCGGCGGGAGTTTCCTTTGAAAGCCTTGAGGAAAAGACACTCGATGTGCTCAAAGGTCAGACCTTTGTAGTGACAGGCACACTTAGCCGCTACAAGCGAGACGAGATAACCGCTCTCATCGAAAAACTGGGCGGAAAGGTGTCGGGCTCGGTGTCCAAAAAGACCTCCTATGTGGTGGCGGGCGAGGACGCCGGCAGCAAGCTGAAAAAGGCCAATGAGCTGGGAATCCCCGTCCTTTCGGAAGACGACTTTGAAAAAATGATACTTCAAAACTGAAAAAATCCGCCCAAACGGGCGGATTTTTAATTTACACTGTGAAAATCTTCTGTTCGTCAAGCTTTTCTCTCATAAAAGAGGAGAAATCCTCGAGAGACTGTTCTTTGAGCTCGGATTTTTGCAGAAGCACTATCTGACCCTGCCATATAAAAGCGAAAAGGTTTTCAGATTCTATCATGCGCTCTATATCCGAATAGGAAACCGGGTTGCTTTCGGCAAGGCTCATGCCGCTGTCGTCAAATACCGCCGTATATCCTTTCTTATGCATTGAGATGAGTATATAGGCAGATTTATCAAAAGAACTTGGCTTGCCGAAAAAGCCGAGAAAAATGTAAAATCCGCCTAAAACCGCTGCAAGACCGCCTGTGATAAGAGGAATCATCAGCTCTTTGGGGTCGGTCAGACCGGGGATAAAGAGAAAAAGGCCTAAAAACAGCAGGATAATTCCGAATACGCGGTATCTTACAAGCCTGCCTTTCGACACTTTTTGGACGGCCTTTTTGCCTCCCGCCTTTTCGTTTACCTTGTCGGTGACCTGCCACAGCTCGGGGTATTTCTGCCTTGACACCAGCTCGGTGTGCTTTTCAAGTATTGCTACGGCCTCGTTTTTGAGAGCAGCGGGATCAATTTCAATGGTTTCAAATGTAAAATTCATGGGTTTACCTCCTTGAAAAATTATATCAGCGGCCGAGAATTATGTCAATAAAGCAAAATATACAAAAGAGCAGACATATATTTGTCACCGATATGCATAAAAAATATTGACTTTGATATGTCTTTATAGTATGATATAGGTATACTAAAAACATAATGGAGGGCACTCAAATGATTCTCATCAAAAACGGTCTTGTAAAGACAATGGTGGGCGAAGACATAGAGAACGGTCAGGTTCTCATCGACGGCGAAAAAATCGTAGCTGTCGGAAAGACAGTCGACGCTCCCGCCGACGCCGAAGTCATCGACGCCGCAGGCTGCATCGTAACTCCCGGTCTTGTAGACGGACACTGCCACATAGGCATGAGTGAAGAGGGCATCGGCTTTGAGGGCAACGATGTCAACGAGATAACCGATCCCATAACAGCTCAGCTCAGAGCGATAGACGCCATAAATCCCATGTGCGAAGCTTTTGAGCACGCCCTCGCAGGCGGTGTTACCACTGCTGTCACAGGCCCCGGCTCGGCAAATGTAGTGGGAGGCACATTCCTCGCCATGAAGACCCATGGCAAACGCATAGACAACATGGTAATCAAAAATCCTGTCGCCATGAAGGTGGCCTTCGGTGAAAACCCCAAGCGCTGCTACAAGGGAAGAAACACCAGCCCCACAACGAGAATGGCAACGGCGGCTCATCTGAGAAATATACTCTTTAAGGCAAAGAGATATCTTGAAGAACTTGAAGAGGCCGAGAAAAACGGTACAAAGAAGCCTCCCTTTGACATGCAGCTTGAGGCTTTTATACCCGTACTCAAGAAAGAGATTCCTCTCAAGGCTCATGCACACAGAGCAGACGATATATTTACATCTATCCGCATAGCCAAGGAGTTTGATGTGGACATCACTCTCGACCACTGCACAGAGGGTCATCTCATAGTTGATGAGCTGGTCAAAGAGGGCAAGCCTGCTCTCGTAGGTCCGTCCTTCGGAAGCAAGAGCAAATATGAGCTTCAGAACAAGACATTCGAGACGGTAAAGGTCTTGAACGAGGCAGGAATGCTTGTCTGCATAGTGACCGACGCCCCCGTCATACCTCTCCAGCATCTTTCAATGTGCGCAGGTATGGCCGTAAAGGCAGGTCTCAAGGAGAGCGAGGCATGGAAAGCCATTACGATAAACCCCGCAAAGATTACAGGCATCGCCGACAGAGTCGGCTCTCTTGAAGCAGGCAAAGACGCCGATATCGCAATATTCAAGGGCAACCCCCTCAAGGACATCGACTACACAACGGTTTACACTCTCGTAAACGGCAAAGTAGTACATAAGGCATAAAAAATAAAGGCTTCGGATTATATCCGAAGCCCTTTATATCAGTCTTTTAAGTCTTCAAGATATTCGCACATCTTTTCAAAGGAATCCTGTTTTTCGTGCATAACGGCAAACAGTTTGTCCTGCTTTTCGATTATCTTGTATTCGGTATATCCGCTGACATAGCCCATTTCTGCGGTTTTCTGCCATGCCTTGAGCTGTTCTTCGACCTTTTGGTTTATATTCTCGCGGTCTGCCGAGTCATCAAGAGTAAGCATGAGAAAATATGTGGTGTTCTGGTTGGGCATTCCCAGATAGAGAACAGCGTCTTCTATACCGTCTGCTTCAAGCCCGAGGTTATTTAGAAGAAAATCTTCCAAAGAGCCGGCGCTCTCTATCTCCTGTTTCTGGGCATTTTCAAGATAGGGGGACATCTCTTCGATTATCTCTTCGTCAGAGGGAAAAGCGGCAGTTTCTTTTTCTGTGCTTTCCGATGAGACTGTCTGACCCGATGTATCTGTGCTCTCCTGTTTGGAACAGCCCGACAGTAGACACACAACCGTCAGAAGGGAAAGGGCGAACAAAATTGTCTTTTTCATAATTTCCTCCAAATAGCCTGTTTGTTTTACATTATTAAAGATTTAAAAAAAGACAAAAAAGTTCTTAATTTTAAAAAAACTGAAAAGAAAAACGGCGGCATAGAGCCGCCGTGTAAATATCGTTTTTTATTAGAGCTTTACAGTCCAGCCGCGGATGTCGTCGATTCTGCCCCACTGAATGCCTGTCAGCTCGTCATAGAGCTTTTTGGTGACAGGGCCGACATTTCCATCTCCGGCTACATAGTCCTTGCCTTTATAGCCTATGGCGCTTACAGGGGAGATGACGGCTGCGGTGCCCGTGCAGAATATTTCTTCAAGCTTGCCCTCATCGTGAGCCTTGACTATTTCGTCAATAGAGAGCTTGCGCTCGGAGACCTTCATTCCCCAGTCTCTCAGAATATCTATGCAGGATTTTCTCGTTATTCCGGGGAGTATGGAGCCGTCGGCGGGAGGGGTGATGATCTCGCCGTCTATCTTGAACATGATGTTCATGGCACCGCCTTCTTCAACATATTTTCTCTCAAGGCCGTCGAGCCAGAGAACCTGGGAATATCCCTTTTCAGAGGCTTTGTGCTGGCCGAGCATGGAGCCGGCGTAGTTGCCGCCGCATTTTGCCGAGCCTGTGCCGCCCATGACGGCGCGGACATATTCGTCCTCAACAAGGATTCTGACGGGGTTGAAGCCGGTGGGATAGTAGGAGCCGGCGGGAGAGAGAATTATTACAAATTTATATGTAGACGAAGGATGAACACCGAGAACTATGTCGGTGGCTATTGTAAAAGGTCTTATGTAAAGGGAGGTTTCGGGAGCCGTGGGTATCCAGTCCTTGTCAAACTCAACTATTGCCTTTACACATTCGACAAATTCTTCCACAGGTATGGGAGGCATGCAAAGTCTCTCGTGGGAGGCGTTGAGGCGCATGGCGTTCTGTTCGGGGCGGAACAGCAGAATATCACCGTTTCCGGCGCGGTAAGCCTTGAGACCCTCAAAAATTTCCTGGCCATAGTGGAAAACCGCACAGGAAGGGTCCAGATGCAGCGGACCGTAGGGGACTATCTGGCGGTTGTGCCAGCCCTTTTCGGGCGTATAGTCCATGGTGAACATATGATCCGTAAAATAGCGGCAAAAGCCGAGGTTGCTCTGATCGGGTTTTGTCTTAGGGGAGCTCGTTCTTGTTTTGGTAATAGACAATGCCATAAAAGGGTTCCTCCTTTAAAATACTTAAAGCTTCTATATACACTATATCAAAAAATTTAAAAAAAAACAATAGCAAAACTATCTAAAGTGTGTTATAATTTATTATGGTAAAGGAGATAAACCCCATATGAAAAAAATATTAGCGATATTTTTGCTGTTGATTATATCCGTATCGGTTTTGAATGTTCCGTCGCAGGCGGCAAACCCGCTTATTTTTACCGCCATAAACGATGTTTTGCAGCTGGGGCCGTCGCCTTCCAATGTTCCTATAAGGTCGGACGGCACTGTATATGTCCTGCCCGAGACCTTCACCAGGCTTTTGGGTCTTTCAAGTTTTTATAATTCGGGCACCAATCAGCTTTTGGTGTATAACAGCGAAGAGCACCTGATGTTCGATATGTCAGCAGGTACTGCCGAGGACGAATCGGGAGTTTCCTATTCCAAAGCATGTATACGAAAAAGCGGCAGAAATTATGTGGCCGCAAAGATGGTGTGTGACAAATTCGGATACTACTATTCCTATGTGACGGTTTCGCCTTTGGGCCCCGTGGTCAGGATAAACAGCAGCCGCACCTCCATAGACGATTATATGTTTATAGAGAAAAACGCCGAGACCATGAAAAATATGTATCTCAGCTATATGAAAACATATATGAATGAGACGGAGCTGCCCACGGAGAGCACCGAGAGCACCACTGAGAGCGAAAGCGTCGATGCAGAGCAGCCCGAGACCGACACCAGAAATGTATATCTCGCCGTAAAGTGCACCGATCCGTCACAGGTGGACGATGTGCTCGATGTCCTTGAGACAAGAGCCCAGAAAACCGTGTTCTTTGTCGATGAGAATGTGGCGGCGGACGGAGATGCTCTCAGAAAGATATGCGCCGAGGGTCATTCTGTCGGAATACTTTTCAAAGAGGGCAGCACGGCGGAGGACATTGATGCGATAAACCGCATGATAAAGGCGGGCACCCTCAAAAAGACAAATCTTGTGTTTTTTGAAAAGGCGTCGTATGAGAATAAGAACGCCGAGGAACTGGAGAGCAGAGGATATAAAACATATTCTCCCACATATGCTCCGACAGGAAAAGCTCAGACGATAATAGCCAATGTAAAGGCTCATATAGAGAAGAGGGCCACATCGAGAATACTTTTTTCGGCAGATGCAGAGAGCGTTACAGCCCTCGATAACCTTATATATTATATGCGCCAGCACAACTGCATAATATACAGCGTAACCATTTTCGATTGATAAAATTTTTATATACGGAGGATGAAAAAATGCTTGGTAAAATCGCTTATGAAGCCATCGAAAAAGAGCGCGCAGCTCTCGACAAAATCAGGCTTGATATGTGGAACAACCCCGAAGGACCGTACCGTGAGTTCAAGGCCTGTGAATGGATCGCAAAATACCTTGAAGAAAAAGGATTTAAGGTAGAGGTCGGAGCAGGCGGAGTGCCTACGGCCATAAAGGCCACATGGGGCAGCGGACATCCCGTTATAGGCCTTTTGGGTGAGCTCGACGCCCTTCCCGGCATGAGCCAGAAGGTCTGCACCCACAAAGAGCCCGTCGTTGAGGGCGCATACGGTCAGGCATGCGGCCACAACCTCCTTGGTGTAGCCCATGTGGGCGGCGCCATAGGACTCAAGGCAGAGCTTGAGGCTTCGGGCAAATCAGGTACCATCGTATACTACGGCTGCCCTGCAGAGGAAGTTCTTACAGGTAAGGGCTTCATGGCAAGAGGCGGAGCTTTTGATGATCTCGACATGTGCATCGCTTTCCACCCCGGTGCAATAAACAGCGTAAGAGTCGGAACATCCAACGGCCTCAACTCGGCAGAGTTCAGGTTTAAGGGCGTAACTGCTCACGCAGGCGGCGACCCCTACAACGGACGCTCGGCTCTCGACGCAGTTGAGCTCATGGATGTCGGCGCAAACTATCTCCGTGAGCATGTAAAATCCGATGTCAGAATCCACTATGTCATAACAAACGGCGGTATGGCTCCCAACATCGTTCCCGACAGAGCCTCTGTTTGGTACTATGTCCGTGCTCCAAAGAGGGAGAGCGTCGAGGAGGTCTATGACAGACTCGTCAAGATAGCTAAAGGCGCAGCTATGATGACCGAGACCGAGCTGGAAATCGACTTCAAGGGCGGCTGCTATGAGAGCACAATGAACAGCGTGCTGGCAGACACCCTCCAGAAGAGCCTCAAGGAGTGTCCCAGAGACGAGTGGACAAAGGAGGAGCTGGAGTTCGCCGAGGAGATAAACAAGACGACGGGCAAGATATATGATAACGCAGTGAAGCAGGAGGGCTTTGAGCATCTTCACAGCGGAGTTTATGAGCTGACAAGATGCGGTCATTTCGGCTCTACCGATGTGGGCGATGTGCAGCATATATGCCCCGGCACATCCTTTACAACGGCCTGCTATCCCATATGCGCTCCCGGTCACAGCTGGCAGATTACGGCTTCGTCGGGCTCTACCATAGGCGAGAAGGGCATGACACTTGCGGCAAGAGCCATGGCTCTCTGTGCCCTCAAGGTCATAGAAGATCCCGAAATACTCAAAAAGGCCAAAGAGGAATTTGAAAAGATGATGGGTGGCAAAAAATATGTCTGCCCCATACCGAAAGATCTCCCCGTGCCTTTTGCAGAGGAAATGAGCAGATAAATCTCAATATAAAAAGAACAGGACGGCATTTGCCGTCCTGTTTGTGTTTTTATTTGTCCTTCATAAGATCGCGTATCTCCCTTAAAAGCAGGACTTCTTCGGAAGTCTTGGGGGCGGGAGCCGCCTGCTGTTTTTTCTGGTGGAAGCGGTTGACCGCCTTTACAACACAGAAGATGACGAAGGATACCAGCAGAAAATTGACCACATTCTGGATAAAGTTTCCGTAGTATATGGCCGATTCGGGCACATCGCCTGCGGCGGGAGTTATGACATATTTGAGCTCTGTAAAGTCTATTCCGCCGAAAAGTATTCCGATAATCGGCATGAATATGTCGTTTACCAGGGAGTTTACAATAGATGTAAAAGCTCCGCCTATGATGACGCCTATTGCCAGATCGAGGACATTTCCCCTCGCTATGAACTTTTTAAATTCCGCTATAAAGCCTTTTGTCTTATCCATAATTTTTCTCCGATATAATAATATTTGCAAAAGTCTTTGCGTTTTCATTATACGATAAAGGGGAGAGGGAAGTCAAGGTACAGCGGAGAAAAAAGTCGTTTTTTGACGAAACTATCTGCCCTCGGGGAAATCTTCGAGGAATTTTGCCAAGAGTTTTTCCTGCCAGTCTCCCTTGGGTTTGAGCTTGCCGAAGAAGAACCTCAAAACCTCGGGCTCCTCCGTCCATTCAAGACCGCCTATGAGATGGCGGTTTTTAAAGAGCCAGCCTATTCTGTCGGCGGCAAAAAGTATGTGAGACATGGTGAAAACTCTTCTCGGAAGGGCAAGGCGCACCAGCTCCATGAGGGAAAGAGGCTCGCTGCCGTCGGGATTTCTCTGT
>CAJKFC010000077.1 GCA_905199135.1 uncultured Eubacteriales bacterium | reverse complement strand
TCATAGCTAAAGCTTTTTGGAACTACCGGCACTGCCGGTAGTTTTCGTTACACAAAATAAAAAAAATCGGAAAGCTAAGCTTTCCGATTTTTTATTATGTTAATGTTTTACTCCATAGCAGCACTATCATTGGAAGCGGAAGCGTCATGGTGCTTAAGAATATGTATCCACTTGCCCTGATAATACCTTCGTCCTATAAGAAGAGTTCTCGTTAGCTGATCTACCACAAGAGCGTACCAGGCACCTTTAAGTCCGAGACCAAACTGATTTATGGCGATAATTGCCATAACGGGACGAATGATAAGCATTGTAACAAACGAAACGATAGCAGTATATTTTGTATCGCCTGCGCCGCGGAGAACACCTGCAAATATGAACTGCGAAGCCTGAAGAGGCTGTATAAGAGCAACCATTTGGAGCAGGATTCCGCCCATGGCGATTATCTGCATATCATCGCTGTAAAGAGCCAGGATTTGCTGATTGAAGAAGAAAACACCTATGCCTATGCAGAGGGATATAAACATACCGAGTCTCTGAGTCGATTTGGAATAGTGAACAGCCATATCGTCTCTTCTCTTTCCGAGGCTCTGACCGACAAGCGATGTGGCAGAAACTGAGAACGCCTCGCCGTTCATAAATGTCAGCGCCTGGATGTTCATGCATATCTGATGGGTTGCCATGGCGACCGTTCCGAGAGATGCAACCGTCTTTGTATAGATTATCATGCCTATACGCATGGCAATTCTCTCACCCATAGCGGGCATACCTATATCGAAAATACCTGCGATAGCCTCTTTATCAGGTTTGAAACCGCCTTTTACAAACTCAAGTCTTGCATACTGTTTTTTCTTCATTATAGTTGTCATAGCCATAATGCAGGCTACAATCTGACCGATGACTGTGGCCAGAGAAGCGCCGGCAACTTCCATTCTCGGGAATCCGAAATGTCCGAAAATGAGAAGATAGTTGAATACAACATTGACGGCATTGGCCGTGGTGTTGTATATCATAGCGGTTTTTGAGTCGCCAGTTGCTCTCAATGCACTGGTTACCACCGATGTGAGCGACACCGTTAAAATGCCGAGCATCTGAATCTGCAGATAGGCTGTACCGCCTGCAAGAGTCTGATCATCGGCAGCTCCCATAAATCTTATCATGTCCTCGGCGAATATAAAGCCGAGAATCGAGCCTATAACGCCGACAATAAAGTTTATCAGCATTGCCTGTCGCAAAATCAGCCTTGCCTTGTCACGGTTGTCGGCTCCTCTGTACCTTGCTATCATAGCCATGGTACCGATATTGAGCGACATGAATACCGTTGCGATCAAAAACTTCGGCTGTGTAGTCAGACCAACTGCGGCAACAGCCCATGCGCCGAGTTTTCCCACCATCATGAGGTCGACCATTGATGTGAGCTGAGTGAGCATAAGCTCCACAAAAGAAGGACCCGCTATTTTGATGATGTCGTTATAGACCATCTTTTTAGTCACGCCTTCGGGCAGCGGCTGCTTGCCCATTATGTGCTTGTTGTCCACTTCTTTTTCTTCGCCCCACGGCAGGTCATCAAGCGCTGTTTTGACCTTTTTGGTATCAAGGTCTTTTGTTCCTTTTCCCATAAGCCCCTTTCTCCTTTTTTATTTTAACCCTATTATACCATATAAAATCTTATAATGAAATAGGTTAAAGAATTTTTTATAATATTTTTTTCGCAGATTGCACTTGTAATTTTACGATGTTTAATGTATACTGTCTATATTAAATAAATTATTTTATAAGGAGTGTTAAGTATGAACTATGTCATTCACGGCAGAGAGCCGGCAGACGCCCTTCGCTTTTTTGAAGATATAAGTGCTATTCCCCGCGCTTCCCGCAACGAAGCTGCAATAGCCGATTTTATGCTGGACTTTGCCAAAAAGAGAAACCTTTGGGCCGTAAAAGACGAGTGGAACAATGTAATCATCAAAAAGCCCGGTTCAAAAGGCTGCGAAAATCTCCCTCCCGTAATGCTTCAGGGACACCTTGACATAGTCCCTGAAAAGAATCAGGCCACAGTACACGACTGGGAAAAAGACGGCCTTAAGCTCAAGGTAGAAGGCGATATTCTCAAGGCAGAAGGCACAACTTTGGGCTGTGATGACGGCTATGCTCTCGCCTATATGATGGCAGTTTTGGACAGAGACGATGTAGTACATCCTCCCCTTGAGTGCGTCATGACGGCCATGGAAGAGGTAGGTCTTGTCGGCGCCATGAAAATGAGCGGCGAACATCTCTCCGCAAGAACCATGATAAGCATGGACGGCGGTGGGGAGGGAAAATTTCTCGCGTCTTCTGCAGGCGGAATATATAATTTCATAACTGTCCCCTTTAAAAAGGAAAAGAGCTGCGGTCAGGCTCTCGCCATACATATCCGCGGTCTTTTGGGCGGTCACAGCGGCGGCATGATAGATAAAGAGCGCGGCAACTCCAACAAGATCATGGGCCGCATCCTTTACAATATAAAGAAAGAGATACCCTTTAATATAGCTTCAATATCCGGCGGTTTCAAGGGCAACGCCATTCCCCGTGAGAGTGACTGCGTAATAGTCATGGCGGCTGAAAACATCGATAAAGCTTTGGAAATCATCAAAAATACCGAAGCTGAAATCCAGAATGAGCTTCAGCATTCCGATAACGGTCTCAAGGTTATAACCGAAAATACAGAGGTTTCCGAGATGATATGCCGCGAGGCAACAGATAAAATCGTACGCCTCAGCCATATACTTCCCAACGGCGTAATGATGAAGCACATGGCCATAGACGGTCTTGTAAACGCATCTCTCAATGTAGGAGTTGTTACAATGCAGGATGACAAGGTAGTCTATGAAATCACTATCCGTTCGGCTGAAGATTCTCTCGTACACTCTATATCTGACACCGTTGCCGATATAGCTGACCTTGTCGGAGCAGAGTTTGAAGCAACAGGCAGCTACCCTGCTTTCGCCTTCAATCCCGATTCCAAGATAAGGAATATTGCAATGGAAGTCTACAAGGAGATGACCGGCAAGGACGGAAAGGTAAACGCCGTCCACGGCGGAACCGAAACGGGAGTTTTCCGTGCCCTTCTCCCCGGCCTTGACATTGTAGGCATAGGCCCCAACGCAGGCGGAGCCCACACTCCCGATGAGTATGTTGAGCTTCCTTCCTTTAAACACGCATTTGACTTGCTTCTCGGCATACTTGAAAGACTTACAAAATAAATAAAACAAAAAACAGCCTCTTAAATAGGCTGTTTTTTTATTACTTCGTATTCTCCATTATATCGTCAATTCTATCTCTTATATCCTGCATCTTGTCGTCCATTTCACATATCTCATCGGCGCAGGCCTTGAGCTGCGATACAATCTCCTCGGCGTCCGGAATATCTTTTTTGTATTTTATCTTGTGTTCAAGACTTGCCCAAAAGTCCATGGCTATCGTGCGGAACTGCACTTCAACTTTTACAAACTTCTTATCCCTCGAAAGGAATATGGGGATTTCCACGATGAGATGAAGACTTCTGTATCCGTTTGGCTTGGGATTTTTTATGTAATCCTTTATTTCACATACCGTCACATCGTCCTGGTTCATCAAATTTTCCGCCAGCTTATATATATCGCTTTTGAAGGAACAGATGACGCGGACACCGGCCACATCAAAAATATTTTCCTCGATATTTTTTAATGAAAATTCGAGATTTTTTCTTTTCATTTTATTGACGATGCTCATGGGTCCCTTTATTCTGCACTTTATCGATTCAAATGGGTTGTGCCTGCTGTGCATCGAAAGTTCGGCATCGAGAATTTCAAGCTTTGTTCTTATCTCTTTCATGGCGCATCTGTAATACATCATAAGCTCCATAAAAGGCCTTGCGCTTTCAAGAATTATTTCGGGATGCTCCGAAGCGAGAACATTTTCAAATAAATTGTTATCCATATCCGTTCCTTTCAGTTATCGTCTTTTTGAGGCGGCGAATAGGAATCCGAGCGGATACATCCCCTCTTGCCTGCCTCTTCACATATACAGCCTTCGCCGTTGTCTTTATTTACATACTTTATATATTTCATGCCAAATCTGCTTATGGCGTCGAGAACTTCTGTTATCTCCCAGCCTATCTCACTCAATGAGTATTCAACACGGGGCGGCACCACGGGATACACTTTTCTCTCAATAAGCTTGTCGTCCTCAAGTTTTCTTAGCTGCTTGGTCAGCGTAGTCTGATTTAAGGCATGCATATATCTGCCGAGCTCGCTGAATCTCATGGGGCCGTTTCTCAGATAACACAAAATCAGAATCGACCACTTGCCTGAAAGCAATTTCTGAGCCACCATATAGGGGCATTTGTTGTACAGCTCCTGCTGGAGCATTTCTTTTTCGTCCACCGCTGTCTCCCTTAGTTTCCAAAAGGTTACTAACCACTATAAAAAATCGTACTTGTATTTTTTGCAATTTAAGTATATTATATATGTTGGTAAATGTCAATATGTTATAAGTTAAGAGGTATTAAATGGAAAACACTATACTCGAACTTAAAAATTTAAATAAAAGCTTCGGAGAAACCCATGTTCTCCGCGGCATAAATCTTTCCGTCGGCAAAGGCGAGTTTATAACTCTTCTCGGCTCTTCCGGCTGCGGAAAGACAACTACTCTGAGGATTATAGCAGGCCTTGAAACAGCCGACAGCGGCAGCGTTTTCCTCGAGGGAACCGACATCTCAAATTATGAGCCCAACAAGAGAAATGTCAATACGGTTTTTCAGAACTACGCCCTCTTCCCCCACCTCACGGTGGCCGAGAATATAGGATACAGTCTTAAAATCAGGAATAAGAGCAAAGCCGAAATAAAAGAAAAAGTCGCTCAGATGCTCAAGATAATTCAGCTTGAAGGCTATGAAAAGAAAATGCCCTCAGAGCTTTCGGGCGGACAGGCACAGCGCGTCGCCATAGGCCGCTCGATAATAAGCGAGCCCAAGATTCTTCTTCTTGATGAACCTCTCGGCGCCCTCGATCTTCAGCTCAGACGCAACATGCAAACAGAGCTTAAAAAACTTCAGAAACAGTTCGGCATTACCTTTGTATACATAACCCACGATCAGGAAGAGGCCATAAATATGTCAGACAGAATAGCTGTAATGCGCAACGGTCTGTTTGAACAGATAGGCACTCCGTATGAAATATATACAAATCCCAAGACAGCCTATGTGGCTCGTTTTGTAGGCTCGTCAAACATACTGCACGGTGAAATTCTGTCGATTTCGGGAAATATCGCCAAGGTTTCCACCTCTTACGGAGTGTGTCTTGCGAGAATTTCAGGAGATTTTGACGCATCTCCCAATCAGAGAGTCGGCGTAGCGGTAAGAGGTGAAAACATCGAACTCAACGCTGAAAACGCTGATTTCGGTCTTGACGCCACAGTTGCTGAAGTCCGTTTCTACGGCAGCATGCTTCACATAACCCTCGCCTTCCCCGACGGGAAGGAAATCGTAGCCATGCAGGCAGGCATCGAAAGCTCTCTTTCAAAGGGCGACTGCGTAAAAGTTTCCTGGCGCGATCAAAATGCCTCAATAGTAGACGGGGAGTGATAATATGCTGAAAAAAACAAGCAAAATACACCTTTTCATGCTGGCTCCCATCTATCTTTTTTCGATAGTGTTCGTCCTGTGTCCCCTTATATATATGGTGATAATAAGCTTTCTGACAAGAGGCGAAAGCTGGGGTGTTACCGCCAATTTCACACTGGAAAACTACAAAAATATATTTGAGCCTGTATATCTAAACACCTTTATAGAATCTTTTAAGCTGGCCGTTATAACTACGGTCTCGGTGTCTCTCATAGGCTATCCTTTCGGATATTTCATGGCAAAGCTCAGCCCTTTGTGGAAAGGGCGCGCCATGCTGCTTTTGATGATACCCTTTTGGACCAGCTCTCTCATAAGGCTTTACGGATGGATTATCATATTCCGCGCCAACGGCACTTTGGACACCATTCTCATGAATCTGGGATTGACATCGGAGCCTTTGAAGATACTCTACTCCTACCCCGCCGTCGTTGTGGGAATGATATACGCCCTTTTGCCGTTTATGATTTTTTCGGTATACTCCAGCGCGGAAAAAATGGACTGGAGCCTTGTGGAAGCGGCAAGAGACCTGGGTGCAAGCTCTTTTAAAGCCTTTACTACCGTGACTTTAAAGCTCACCCTGCCGGGACTTCTCTCGGGAATTGTACTCACCTTTATCCCCTCCATGGGTCTGTTTTTCATTGCCGACATATTGGGCGGAAATAAGGTTGTGCTCATAGGCAATGTAATTCAGACTCAGCTTATGAAAGCTCACAACTGGCCTTTTGCCGCAGCTTTATCGGTGGCGCTGACCATTTTGACTACTATTATGATATTCCTCTACCGAAAACTTGCAAAAGCAGATGACCTGGAGGGAATTTTATGAAAAACCGCACCAAACTTCCGAATATTTACCTTGCAGTCATCTTTGTGATGATGTATCTGCCCATACTTCTCGTCATTATCTACTCTTTCAATCAGAGCAAGATAAGCTCGGTGTGGGACGGTTTTTCTCTCAAATGGTACAGGGAGCTGTTTGCCGATAAATCCATGTTTACCGCCCTTATAAACAGCATAATTCTCGCCTTCTCGTCGAGTGTGCTGGCGGCGATAATCGGAACACTGGGCGCCATAGGCATGTCCAAGACAAATTTCAAAGCCAACGGCATTATAGGCTATATATCAACTCTGCCCATAATGATACCCGAAATAATTCTCGGTATGGTGTTTCTCGTCTTTTTCTCCCTTATAGGAATACCATTCGGCATGACCTCTCTGATTCTCGCCCACACCACATTTTGTGTGCCCTATGTCTTTATGCTGGTAAAAGCCCGTCTTGTCGGTCTCGACAAGAGCTATGTTGAGGCAGCGAGAGACCTGGGAGCAAGCGAAATAAGAGCTTTTAAGGATATTACAATTCCACTCATCTCCCCGGCTATTCTCTCGGGCATGCTGCTCTCTTTTGCCATGAGCTTTGACGATGTGATAATAAGCATTTTTGTAACTGGCGCCAGCACAAACACTCTGCCTATCAAGATATACACCCAACTTAAAACAGGTGTATCTCCCAAGATAAATGCCCTGTGCACTCTGATGTTTATAGCCACAGTACTGATAGTTGTGCTTTCAAACATTATAAGCAAAAAACTTCCGTCAAAAAATAATTTAAATAAAAGGAGAAAAAACATGAAAAAGTTTTTAGCCCTGTCTCTTGCAGTACTCATGTGCATGTCCCTGCTTTCAGGCTGCTCAACGAGCGACAGCAAAACCCTCACCCTTTTCACATGGGAAGGAATGTTCCCCCAGGAGGTTTTGGACGGTTTCAAGGAGGAAACCGGAATAACCGTCAACTATGTCAACTTTGACTTTGATGAAACTATGCTTGCAAAGCTCGAAGCATCAAAGGGCGGCGACTATGACCTTGTAATCGCCGATGACTACATCATCAAGACGGCAATCGAGGAAGGTCTTGTCCAGAAACTCGACACTTCCAAACTTGAAAACTACGGCAATATCAACCCCACATATCAGGGACAGTTCTATGATCCCAGCGACGAATATACCGTTCCCTACGGCGCAGGCATAATGACGATAGCCTATAACCCCGCCAATGTGGACAAGGAGATAAAATCCTATGAAGATCTGTGGGACAGTTCCCTTGAGGGCAAGCTGGGTGTTATAGGCAACTACCGTGTTGTAAACGGCATGGCGCTCAAAGTCATGGGCGAAAGCTACAACACCGAAGATGTAGCCACCATTGAAAAAGCCGGCGAACTCATGCAGTCTCTTGCTCCCAACATCAGGCTTATCAAGGACGATAACATTCAGGATGACCTCATTTCGGGTGAGATAGACGCCGCCATCATGTATACCTCCCAGGTTACTATGGCTAAAATGGCAAACCCCGACATTGAAGTCGTATTTCCCGAAGAAGGTGTCGGTTTCGGCATAATGGCTCAGTTTATCCCCTCCGATGCTCCCAACGCAGAAGCCGCATATAAGTTTATCGACTATCTTCTGAGACCTGAAATAGGCGCCCAGTGCTTTGAGTGGCTGGGATATTATTCAACAAACAGCGCCGCCGACGAGCATATTTCCGAAGAATACAGAAGTTTCCTTACTCTGCCTTCTGATGTGGATATGAGTACATCAGAGATGATAGAGACAATAGGCGCCGACGCTGAAGCCGCCCATACAAAGGTATGGACCGAATTCCAGGCCGCCTGCGGACAGTAAAAATATAAAAGCCGTGTTCATCACGGCTTTTATTTAACACTTTTGCTGTGTCTTTTAAATGGCATTTTTGTATAAAATAAAAGCTCTTCATATGAAGAGCTTTTATTTTATCAGGGCAGTTCAAATCCGAATTCCACTCCGCCCGTAATATTTCGTACAAAGCATTTTCCCCCATGGAGCTCAATTATGCTCTTTGTTATGGCGAGACCCAGGCCTGTGCCCTCT
>CAJKFC010000076.1 GCA_905199135.1 uncultured Eubacteriales bacterium | reverse complement strand
CCCGGTGGTGCCGTAGCGCACGTGGCCCACGGCCAGCTGGCCGGAGAGCGTGGCGACCTGCCCGCGCAGTTCCTTCAGGGAAGCATCGGCTTCGGCCTGCAGGTTGCGACGGGTCTCGGCAATGATTTCCTGGGCGCGCTTCTGGGCTGCGTTATGGGCGGCCTCAACGGCGTGCTTATCACCAAGATGAACCTGCAGCCCTTCATTGCCACCCTGGGCACCATGAGCGCCTATCGCGGCCTTGCCTATGTGGTCACGGGCGGATGGCCGGTGCTTGGGATTCCCGATGAATATCGCAAAATCTTCACCACCAAATTGATGATGGATGTGCCTATCTCGGTGCTGGTGCTCTTCGCCATCGCCATCCTGGCTTCCGTGGTGCTGAAAAAGACACGCTTTGGCAACTATATTTATTCCGTGGGCGGCAACGAGGAGGCTGCCAAGCTCTCCGGCGTGAACGTGGCGCTGACCAAGATCGGAGCACATGCGATCTGCGGCTTTTGTGCTGCCTTTGCCGGAATGATTATGCTGGCCAACCTCGGTACCGGCGACCCCGCCTCCGGCAACGGCTATGAGCTGGATGCCATCGCCGCGGCGGCCATCGGAGGCACGCGCATGTCGGGTGGCAAAGGCACGGTGCTGGGGACCTTCCTGGGCGCGCTGCTGCTGGCGGCGCTGAAAATCGGTATGATTGTCATCGGTGTCCAGTCCTTCTGGCAGTTTATCGTCACCGGCATCATCATTGTTATCGCGGCCTACTTTGAAACCATCCAGGACAAGCTGGCGGCGATGATGTTCCAGCGCAGCAGCGCTTCGGCTGTTGCCAAATAATCTCCCGCTGCGACGGGGCGGCGGTTTGCCTGTCAAATTGCCGCCCCTTGGATGGAGGCGTGAAGGATGAAGGAAAACCATGTTGTGGTGATCGGCAGCCTCAATTACGATGTGTTTCTCAGGGTCGGCGCTATGCCGAAGGTGGGGGAGACGTGTCCGGCGGAAGGCATGGCCGTAAGCGGAGGGGGAAAGGGCGCCAATCAGGCGGTAGCCATGGCTCTTTTGGGTGCAGATGTGGAGATGTACGGCGCTGTGGGCCGTGACGAAAACGGCGTCAAGGCCATGGAAAACCTCAAATCCTTCGGGGTTGATACCTCATTTATAAAGCGCTCGGAAAAAGAGACAGGTCTTGCCGTCATCACCCTGGGTGAAAAGGACAACACCATCGTGGTAATCAAGGGCGCGGGCGGCGATGTGGACATTCCCTACGCCGAGAGCATTTCCGAAAGGCTCAAAGACTGCCAAATGGCGGTGCTCCAGCACGAGATCCCCATGGAAACCGTGGAATACATTGTGAATTTCTGCGAAAAAGCAGGTATTCCCACCCTTTTGAACCCCGCTCCCGCCATGCCGCTGCCCATGAGCGTCATAGAAAAGGTGACATACCTCACACCCAATGAGCACGAGCTGGGGATAATTTTCCCGAATATGACCATGGAAGAGACTTTGAAAAAATACCCCCGAAAGGTCATAGTGACTTTGGGGGCAAAGGGCGCCGCCTACTGCGACGGCGAAAAAATCGTCTCTGTGCCTTCGAGAAAGGCGTCGGTGACAGACACCACGGGAGCGGGCGACACCTTCTGCGGCGCTTTTGCCGTAAAGAGGGCCGAGGGTCAGGATATTTACAGCTGCGTCTCCTTTGCCAACCTCTGCGCCTCCCTCTCCACCGAGAAAAAGGGAGCTCAAAAGGGCATGCCCACATTAGCCCAAGCCGAGGCGGCTAAATAAACGCCCAAAGACTCAGAGCCATCACCGCCATGCCGAGGGCAAAGCCGTAGACCGACAGGTGGTGATGACCGTACTGTCTCGATGCGGGCAGCAGCTCATCTACCGAAATATACACCATAATTCCCGCCACGGCGGCGTAAACCGCCCCCATAAAGGCGGGATTTTTTATCAGCGGCATGAAGAGCAGAAATCCCAAAATAGCCCCCAAAGGCTCGGCGAGACCCGATGCAAAGGAATATAAAAATGCCTTTTTGCGGCTCTTTGTGGCGTGGTAGATGGGCACAGCCACCGAAATGCCCTCGGGTATGTTGTGCACGGCAATGGCAAAGGCGGTGGGCAGAGCCAGCTCAAAGGAGTGGAGGGCGGCGGCAAAGGTGGCAAAGCCCTCGGGAAAGTTGTGCACAGCCATGGCGACGGCCGTCATAATCCCCGTCCGCATGAGCCTTTTATCGTGGTTTTCCATGCTCTTTGTCTCGTGGGGATTGACATTTTCAGGCACGAGCCTGTCTATCAAAGCCATGAGAGCCATGCCGAAGAAAAAGGCCAGCGCGGCAAACAGTCCGCCGTTTTTCTCACCCCAAAAGGCGGAAAAGGACTTCTGCGCCTCCCCCATGAGCTCGGTCAGCGATATATATACCATCACCCCTGCCGAAAGACCCAGACAGAAGGACAGGAATTTTTTGCCGTCGGTCTTTGAAAACAGGGAAAAAATGCTTCCTATCCCCGTGGAAAGCCCCGCAATGGCCGAAACGGCCAGGGCGCCCCATATATTTTCCATATTGTTCTCCTTTCATTTCAATGAAAAGAGTATACCTTTTTCCCCTGCCCTTTTCAAGGACAATGGGCCCTTTTTAGTGACTATTTAATGTCTGCGCTGTTTTACCACTCCCGCGTCTTTGCCTCACGGCTGTTTTTCACCGCGCGCGTATGATATATGAGTGTGGGAACAAGGGATATTGCCCCGAGTATCAAAAACGGAACGGAGCGCTGCGCCGCCCAGAAAGCCCCGAAAAATATGAAGAGCATAAGCCGGGGATTTCGCAGATTTGCATAATACCTCGCTTTATCCTCATAAGAGGTGTGGAGCTCGAACGGCTTTCCGTCGTTTTTCTTTTCGGCAATCGGCAGTTCACGGTTGAATGTAGTGGAATTTGTGGCTATACGCCCTCCTTTTTCAGCCCAGGGGCGCCAGCGGAGCTTTCCCGCCGAATAGTTCAGGTTGATATTTTTGAAAAAAGCCTTATATCCCATATCTTCAAGAAACCTGCGATACTCTTCGGCATCTGCCTTTGATTTTTCTCCTATGAAGTCGATACGGTACTGAAACTCATTTGGCCTGCACCTTTCAAACTCATACAGCATTTTCCCGTGCGGACAAGACGATAACCCATGCCCGACATCTTGTTGAGCCATTTTCCCTGGGTGTCGAGCAGACCGCCGAAAAAACGACAGCATTTTTTACTCATACTATATACCTCCGACAATTTCCGAAGCAACCTGCAAAAGCTCTTTCAGCCTGTGCAGTTCATTCTCCGCACCCTGTTTCCCGCAGGCCGTAATTTTATATTCTTTTTTTCTTCCCTCGCTTTCGCCGCAAGGCTCTATCCAGCCCTTATTTTGCAGAGAATTCAACGCGCCGTACAAAGTGCCCGCGCCTAACGACAGCCGCCCTTTGGTTTTATCCTCGATAAACTGCATGACGGCATAGCCGTGTTTAGGCTGATAAAGCGAAAGCAGAATATAAAAGGTCACCTCTGTAAGGGCACCGCCTTTCATGTTGTCCCTCATGGCAACACCTCCTATTACGGTTACTGTAATAATTATATCACTAACCGTAATAGTTGTCAACATTCAAAAGCAGTATAACAAAAAAGCGGAGCTTTCGCTCCGCTTTTATTATTCTTCTTCGGTTTTTTCGGGTACTTTTTTCTTCACGACCTCGGCCGAATAGAGGCGGTGATCCTTTATTTTGGGGTTCTGTATCTCATAGCCCTCAAAGGAGAATGTAAAGCTCTCTCCCTCGTCGGGGATATATCCGAGACCGCCCAGCACAAAACCGCCGAAGGTCTCATACTCGCCCTCATAGGGCTTGAGTTTAAGTGTTTCAAACACATCGTGAATCGGGGTTTCGCCCAAAATCTTGAAAACTCCGCCCGAGCACTTTATCGGTATATCCACATCGTCCTCGTCGAAAGAGCCGACAAGCTCTGCCACAAGGTCGTTTAAGGTGACTATGCCCAGTGTTCCGCCGTACTCGTCCAAAACTATGGAAAGACGCTGCTTCTTGCTCTTCATCTCGGCGAAAAGCTGGTCTGCCGCCATGTTTTCCGGGACAAAATATGCGGGGAAAGTACAGGTTTTCATTATATTCTCCCTGGACTTGTCGGCCTGGCGGAAATAATCCTTGGCGTTTAAGAGACATACTATGTTGTCTATGCTGCCGTCGCACACAGGGTATACCGTGTGGCGGTGTTTATATATGATGTCGGCCCACTCCTCGTCGCTCTCCTCGAGCCACAGTGTGACAACCTTTGTGCGGTGAGTTGCAATTTCCGCCGCCGTCATATCGTCAAACTCAAAGACATTCTGAATTATCGTCTTTTCGTTCTTGTCGATGGTACCCTTTTCCGAGCCGGCGTCCACCATCATGCGTATCTCCTCCTCGGTGACCTCGTCGTCGTGCTCCTCGGGGTCAATGCCGATGAGCTTCAAAACAGCGTTGGTCGAGGCTGTAAGCAGCCATACGAGAGGTGCGCATATCTTGGCGATAAAGCTTATAAGACCCGAAAGGGCAAGGCCTATCTCCTCGGATTTTTTCATGGCCACGCGCTTGGGCACGAGCTCGCCGAAAATCAGGGTAAAATAGGACAGGATAAGGGTGATGACAAAGACCGATACGCTGTTAAGCACCGTGGGAGAAACCTTGATTCCCGCCGAGACGGCAAGCTCCGTAAGGCGCGACGCGAAGTTATCGGCGGCGTAAGCCGAGCCCAAAAATCCCGAAAGGGTTATTGCCACCTGAATCGTGGCAAGAAAACGGGCAGGCTGGCTGGTGAGGTTTACAAGCCTTTTGGCTCTCTTGTCTCCCCCCTCTGCCATTCGGGAGAGCTTGGTGTCGTTGATGGAAATTACAGCTATCTCCGCACAGGCGAAGATTGCGTTGAGTGCTATCAGGAATACCTGAAGCAAAAGCTGCCATATAAGTGGGTCAGGCAAAACAGTTCAACTCCTTTAAAAAATTATTTGGGGAATAAAGCAAACCCCATTTTACATTACAGGATATATAATATAACATCTTTTTCCTTTTGTCAAGTGGTATATGTATAAACTGAAATTATAGATTTATAAAAAACTATGCTTTGCAAATTATAGAAAGCCGTGGTAAAATATAAATCACAGGTGGAAAAAGCCTCGTTTTTATGATATGATAATATTGTATATTATTAAATGTAAGAACAAATCGGAGGAAATATTTTTGATAACAGTCAGCGAGCTTACCCATGGCTTTGATGGGCAGACTCTTTTTAAAGATGTAAACTTAAAGTTCACCCCCGGCAACTGCTACGGCGTGATAGGCGCAAACGGCGCCGGAAAATCCACCTTTTTGAAGCTTCTCTGCGGCATAAGAGAGGTACAGAGCGGCACGATAACCATGGACCCCAATGTGAGAATGTCGGTTCTCAAACAGGATCACTACGCCTTTGAGGAGCACACCGTTCTGGACACCGTCATAATGGGCAACGAGCTTTTGTATTCCGTCATGAAGGAAAAGGACGAGCTCTACATGAAGGCCGACTTCACAGAGGAGGACGGATTCAGAGCAGCCGAGCTTGAGGCGGTATTTGCCGAGCAGGACGGCTGGGAGGCTGAGAGCAACGCTTCGAGACTGCTTCAGGGTCTCGGAATAGATCAGAGCAAGCTTTACAGCCTTATGGCCGACCTCCCCGAAAAGGAAAAGGTCAAGGTGCTTTTGGCTCAGGCCCTCTTCGGAAATCCCGGAGTGCTGCTTCTCGATGAGCCGACAAACGGTCTCGACCTTGCGGCAACAGAGTGGCTCTGTGATTTTCTCATGGACTATGAGGGCACCGTCATCGTGGTGTCCCACGACAGACACTTTTTGAACACTGTCTGCACCCACATTGTAGACATCGACTTCGGACAGATAAAGATGTATGTGGGCAACTATGAATTCTGGTACGAATCCAGCCAGATGATACAGAACCTTATAAAAAACCAGAACAAGAAGGCCGAGGAAAAGATAAAGGAGCTTGAAAACTTCATCGCCCGCTTTTCGGCCAACAAATCCAAGTCAAAGCAGGCTACATCACGCCGCAAAATGCTTGAAAAGCTGAGACCCGAGGAGCTTCCCGCCTCGTCGAGAAGATATCCCTTCGTTGGCTTTGAGCAGGAGCGCGAGGTGGGCAAGGATATTCTCACCCTCTCCGATGTATGCTTTATGGGCGGCGACGCCGTATTAAAGGACATAAACCTCTCCCTCAATAAGGGCGACAAAGTCGCCATAGTCACCCAGAACGACATGGCGGGCACAGCCCTCATGGAGCTTTTGGCAGAGGTCAAGCAGCCCGATTCGGGCACCGTCAAGTGGGGTGTATCCACATCGAGATCCTACTTCCCCAAGGACAACAGCGAATTTTTCGACGGCGTCGACCTGAGCATTCTGGAGTGGATGAGACAGTATGCCAAAGATACCTCCGAGACATATATCAGAGGATTTATGGGCAGAATGCTCTTTTCGGGAGACGAGATATTCAAAAGCGTTTCGGTGCTCTCGGGCGGCGAGCGCGTGAGATGTATGCTTTCCAAAATGATGATGGGCTCTTCCAATGTGCTGCTTTTCGATCAGGTGACAAACCATCTTGATTTGGAGAGCATCACCGCCGTGGGCAAGGGTCTTGCCGCCTTCCCGGGCAACATCATTATGGTCTCCCACGACTACGAGCTTATTCAGACGGTGGCCAACAGAATATGGGCAATAGAGCCCGACGGCACCGTCAGAGACTACCGCTGCTCCTATGAGGAGTATGTCGACAAAAAACTTCACGGCAATGACTGATGCGGCTGAAAGAGAGCTCTTCATAAGGGCTCTTTCCGATAAATACAGGCGGTGCGAAGGCAGAAATATTCTGACAAGCACCAAATTCCTCACCCCTGCCGAACAGCAGACCGCCCTGGAGGCGGCGGCGAGAGAGGGGTGGGAAAACATGGTTCTCTCGGGAGGACCCGACTTCGCCGAGAGAAAAATCGCCCTGTTTCTCCCCTCCTATATGGATGAAGAGGAGGGAAAGGAGCAGTGCCTAACCCTTATAAGATGTCTTAAATCCAAAAGAGACGAGCTGACTCACAGGGACTATCTCGGCTCTCTCATGGGTCTCGGCATCGAGAGGGAGACTGTGGGAGACATTTTCGTCCACCCCATGGGGGCAGACATAATAGTGCTCTCGGAAATGGCCGACTTCCTGCTTCTCAATTTTGAAAAGGCAGGGCGCAAGGCCTTGGAGTGCAAACAGATGCCCCTTTCGGCTCTGATATATGAGGAAAAAGAGGCGGAAAGTCTGTCTTTTACCGTCACTTCTCCCCGTCTTGACGCCGTGGCGGCAAGGATATGGAATCTCTCCCGCACAGATGTGAAGGAATATATAGAAAAAGGCCTTGTCTTTGTGGGCGGCGAAATGTGCAAAAAGCCCGACAGAGAGCTTTTCGAGGGGGACAGCCTTTCGCTAAGAGGTTTCGGCAAGGCGGAGATTTTAAAGGACAACGGATACAGCAAAAAGGGAAAAATAAGGCTTGAGATAGGTCTATACCGATAGCCTCAAATAAAGGAGAATGAATAATGAAACTGACACCCAAACAGATCAAGGAAGTTAAATCCCAGGGCTTCCTGCACACCAAGGACGGCAATTTCTCCATGAGAATTATCACTGTCAACGGTGTGCTCACATCAAAGCAGATGCAGAACCTCTGCGAAGTCGCAGATAAGTTCGGCAACGGCAAGATTTCCTTCACATCGAGACTTACTGTGGAGCTGCCCGGCATCAAGTATGAGGACATCGAGACTGTAAAAGAGTATGTTGCAAAGGACGGCATGTCCACAGGCGGCACAGGCTCCAAGGTTCGCCCCGTCGTTGCATGTAAGGGTACTGTCTGCCACTTCGGCAACATCGACACACAGGGTATCGCCGCTAAAATCCACCACGATTACTATGAGGGCTGGAGACAGGTCACTCTGCCCCACAAGTTCAAGATCGCCGTCGGCGGCTGCCCCAACAACTGCGTAAAGCCCGACCTCAACGACCTGGGCATCGTAGGCGTAAAGATCCCCAACTTCCAGAGCGACAAGTGCCGCGGCTGCCTCAAGTGCATGCCGGCAGAGAGCTGCCCCATCAAGATCAGCAAGGTTGAAAACGGCAAGCTCAATATCGACAAAGAGCAGTGCAACAACTGCGGCGTCTGCGTCGGCAAGTGCCCCTTTGGCGCAATTCCCGACGGCAAGGTCATGTATAAGATCTATATCGCAGGCCGCTGGGGCAAGAAGATCCGCCTCGGCACACCGGTAAGCCAGCTCTTTGAGGAGAACGAGGTATACGACATGATCGAAAAGACCATGCTCTTCTTCAAGGATCAGGGCATTTCGGGCGAGAGACTTTCCGACACAGTCGAGCGCATCGGCTGGGAGAATGTGGAGAAAATCCTTCTCTCAAACGAGCTTCTCGAGAGAAAAGAGGAGATCCTCGCAAAGGAGACAAAGGGCGGCGCCAGCTG
>CAJKFC010000075.1 GCA_905199135.1 uncultured Eubacteriales bacterium | reverse complement strand
AACTGTGATTTTTTCATAGGCGTAAACACCCTTTTCGGCGTTTTTAATCTTGCGCCCGTGCTGCCTTTGGACGGGGGAAGGGCGTTCTACGCATCTATTGCCAAGCTTTTCTCCGAAAACGCCGCCTTTTTGATTTTGAAAATCTTAGGTACAGTGGCAGGGGTTTTGGGCTGCTGCATAGGCGTGCTGCTCCTCATAAAGTCAAAAGGCAACTTTACTCTGCTGCTCATATCCTCTGCGGTGCTCACCGCAAACTTATCCGACACAGGCTGAAAGGCCTGTGTTTTTCTTGCAAAAAAATACCTTTTATGATATAATAAAGTGTCGAAGTGTTTTTTAACGGCCTTAGGGCTTATCATACAGACCATATCGTTGAGGTGAATATGAAAAAGACGGCAACCAAGCTTACAAAGGAAGAGCTCGAGCTTCAGAGGAGCTTTTCCGATAAAATAAAGGAAATATATAAAAACAAAAAGAACGGAACGGCAAAGGCGTTTGTGGACACCTACGGCTGTCAGCAGAATTTCGCCGATTCCGAGATGATAAAGGGCATGCTCATAGACATGGGTTTTGAGCTGACAGACGACGAAAACCAGGCAGACATAGCCGTTTTCAATACCTGCGCCATAAGAGAGCACGCCGAAATGAGAGTTTTGGGCAATGTGGGCAAGCTCAAGCAGAGAAAAAAGAGCGGCGACGACCTTGTCATCGTGGTGTGCGGCTGCATGGCTCAGCAGGAGCAGATGAAGGACAAGATCCTCAAAAGCTATCCATATGTTGACATTCTGTTCGGCACCTACGCCCTTTACACATTCCCCGAGCTTTTCTATGAGTATCTCACCGAGAAAAAGCGCGCCTTTGACATAAGCGGCGACGAAACGGGCCGCATATTCGAGGGCATACATCTCGAGAGAGACCGCTCCATAAAGGCAAACCTGCCTATAATGTACGGCTGCAACAACTTCTGCACATACTGCATAGTCCCCTATGTCAGAGGCAGGGAGAGAAGCAGAGACAAAGAGGATATAATCAGAGATTTTAAGGATATTTTAAAGGCGGGATATAAGGAAATAACCCTTTTGGGTCAGAATGTCAACTCTTACGGCAGCGACAGAGGATATGAGACCGATTTTGCCGACCTTCTCGATGAGCTGGCGTCAATCGAGGGAGACTATATAATCAGATTTATGACGAGCCACCCAAAGGACGCCACCGAAAAGCTCTTTAAAGTCATGGCGAAGCATGACACAATAGCCAAGCAGCTCCATCTGCCTTTCCAGTCGGGAAGCGACAGGATACTCGAGAGCATGAACAGGGGATATACAAAGGAAAAATATCTCGGCCTTATCGACATGGCGAGAAAATATATGCCCGACATATCCTTTTCAAGCGATGTGATAGTGGGCTTCCCGGGCGAAGTCTATGAGGACTTTGAAAAAACTTTGGAAATCGTAAAGACGGTCAAATATGATCAGCTCTTCACTTTTATATATTCGAGGCGCCCCGGCACGAAGGCGGCGCTTATGGAAGATGTCATAACTGCCGAAGAGAAGCAGAAAATGTTCGATGAGCTTTTGAAGGTGCAGCAGGATATAGGCCTTGAGCGAAACACCGCCGAGATAGGAAAGACCTTCAAAACCCTGGTGGACGGCGAGAGCTTTGACGAGAACTTCCCCCTTTCAACCCACATTGAGGGAGGCAGACTTGTAAAGGCAAAGGGTGATAAGAGCCTTATCGGAAAATTTGCAAGGGTAAAGGTGACAAAGGCTTCGCCCCACGCGCTGTTCGGAGAAATTGTAGAATAAGAGGTAAAAATATGGCAGAATACACGCCGATGATGAGGCAATATTTTGAGATAAAAAACAGAAATAAGGACGCCATACTCTTTTACCGTCTCGGCGATTTTTACGAAATGTTCTTTGACGATGCGAAAATAGCCTCCAAAGAGCTTGACCTTGTGCTGACAGGCAGAGACTGCGGTATGGAGGAGAGAGCCCCCATGTGCGGAGTGCCGTTTCACAGCGCCGAAGGATATATTTCAAGACTGGTGCAGAAGGGCTATAAAGTCGCCATATGCGAGCAGACCGAAGACCCTGCCAAGGCAAAAGGCCTTGTCAAGAGGGAGATAATAAGAACGATAACCAAAGGCACCGTCATAGAGGATTCCATGCTGGAGGACGGAAAAAACAACTATATCTGCGCCCTCTATCCTGCGCCTAACGGAAAGACGGGAGTGTGCTTCTGCGACATATCGACAGGCGAGATGAGCGCCACGGTGTGTGGAGAGCAAAATGGGGCAGACTCTTTAAAGGACGAGCTGTCGAGATTTTCTCCGTCGGAGGTTGTGCTTCCTCAGGATATTGAGGACGACGACCTTGTTAGCTTCATAAGAGAGAAAATAGGCGCATCGGTTTCACTTATAGACTCCGATAAATTCGGCTGCGACGCAGGAGAGACCCTTTGCAGAGAGCATTTCGGAAACGGCGCCGACATAGAGAACACAGCTCTCACCGCCGTGGGAGGTCTTTTGATATACCTCCATGAGACCCAGCAAAACAGTCTCTCATATGTAAACAAGCTGAACTTTTACATGAGCTCGGGCTATATGGCATTGGATATAAATGCCATGCGAAATCTCGAGATCCTCGCCTCTCTGAGAAACGGGGAGAAGAGCAATACACTTCTGTCAGTGCTCGATTTTACCAGCACCGCCATGGGAGCAAGACAGCTCAAAAAATGGCTGTCCAATCCGCTTCTTGATGTGGTGGCCATAAAAGCCAGGCAGAACGCCGTGGAGAATTTCAGGTGCGATGTCCTGATGAACGACAACATAAGAAACGAGCTTAAAAACTCCTATGATATCGAGAGGATAATATCGAGGGTGGCATACGGCACGGCCAACGCAAGAGACCTCAAGGCTTTGGCAGAGGTCTGCAAAAAGCTGCCCGAAATAAAGGCAAATCTTGAAAAGGCCGAGTCGTCTCTTTTGAAAAAACTGACATCTGAAATAGATGTTTTAGACGACATATATCAGCTTATAGACAGCTCGATATGCGAAAATCCGCCTTTCAGCGTCAGAGAGGGCGGAATGATAAAGGACGGTTTTGACGAAAATGTCGACCGTTACAGGGCGATAATGGAAAACAGCAGCGGCATTCTGTCCGATATCGAAAGGCGTGAAAAGGAAGCCACAGGCATCAAGACCATGAAGATAGGATACAACAAGGTCTTTGGCTATTACATAGAGATTTCCAAGGCGGCGTCGGTGCAGGCTCCCGAGCATTACATCAGAAAACAGACCCTTACAAACTGCGAGCGATACATCACAGAGGAACTGAAACAGCTGGAGGGCGAGATACTCTCCGCCAGCGACAAGTGCGTCGCTTTGGAGTATGAGCTGTTTTCACAGATAAGAGACATAGTCGGAGGCAATGCTGACAGATTCCAGAGGACGGCGGCAGCCATCGCCGATATAGATGTGCTTTTGTCCTTTGCCACAGCCGCTCAAAAAAACGGCTATGTAATGCCCGAGATAGACGACGGAAGCGTCATATCCATAAAAGACGGCCGTCACCCCGTGGTGGAAAAGGCCCTCAAAGACATCATGTTTGTGCCCAACGACACATATCTTGACTGCCGTGAAAACCGTATGGCGATAATTACAGGCCCAAATATGGCAGGTAAATCCACATATATGAAGCAGGTTGCGCTGATTGTCATAATGGCCCAGTGCGGCAGTTTTGTCCCTGCGTCTCAGGCCATGATAGGCATATGCGACAAGGTATTTACAAGAGTGGGCGCCAGCGATGACCTGGCGGGGGGACGCTCTACATTTATGGTGGAGATGACCGAGGTGGCCGATATTCTGAAAAACGCCACATCGAGAAGTCTTTTGATTTTGGACGAAATAGGCAGAGGTACATCTACCTATGACGGCATGGCCATAGCCAGGGCTGTTTTGGAATTTGCCGCCGACAGAAAGCTTTTAGGTGCAAAAACCATGTTCGCAACTCACTACCATGAGCTCACAGAGCTTGAAAACAGCGTGGAGGGAGTAAAAAATTACAACATTGTCGTTAAAAAGCGCGGAGATGACATTATTTTCATAAATAAGATTGTGCCGGGCGGAGCCGATGAGAGCTACGGTGTTCAGGTGGCCAAGCTGGCGGGGCTGCCGTCCAAGGTCATAAACAGGGCAAAAAACATACTCAAAGAGCTGGAAAATGAAAAGCCCAAGACAATCTATGTGGAAAAACCCCACGATGACAACGGACAGATAGGCTTTGAAAATGCCGTTCAGTCGGAGATAATAAATGAACTCAAAAAGATAACTCCCGAGGTGCTCACACCCATAGAGGCCCTCAATATTTTGAATACGCTTTCCAAAAAAGCAAAGGAATAGGTGGTTTATATGTCGGAAATAAAACAACTTCCAAAAGAGCTGTCAAACCTCATATCGGCGGGAGAGGTGGTCGAAAGACCTGCATCTGTCGTAAAAGAGCTGGTTGAAAACTCCATAGACGCCGGCAGCACGAAAATCGAGGTGGAGATAAGAGACGGCGGAATAAGCTATATAAGGGTCACCGACAACGGAAAGGGCATACAGGCCGACGACATGCCCGTGGCCTTTCTTCGCCATGCCACCAGCAAGATAAGGGATGAAAACGATCTTTTCGCCATAGGCACTTTAGGTTTCAGAGGCGAAGCTCTCGCCGCCATAGCGGCTGTGTCGAAGATAGACATTTTTTCGAGGCATAGACTTTCTCAAATGGGCACGCATATGGTGCTCGAAGGGGGAGAGCAGAAGGAGATATCGGAGCACGGCTGCCCCAAAGGCACTACGATAGTCGTGCAGGATCTCTTCTATAACACCCCTGCCAGAATGAAATTTTTAAAGAGCGACAAGACAGAGGCAGGATATATTTCGGGAATACTTGAACATCTTGCCGTGTCAAAGCCGCAGATAGCCATGAAGTTTATAAAGAACGGCCGCCAGGTATTTTCCACAGTGGGAGACGGAGATTTGAGAAAAGCCGTGTATTCGGTATACGGCGGTGAGTTTTCCGAAGGTCTTATCAGCATAGCGGGTCAGAGCCAGGGAGTTGAGGTATACGGAATAATCTCTCCCGAAAACATGACGAGATCCAACAGAAATATGCAGAATTTCTTTATAAACGGCAGGTATATAAAGTCAAAGCTGCTCTATGCCGCGGTAGAAAGGGCATATCAGGGAAGAATACTGAGCGGAAGAATGCCCATCTGCTTTATAAATCTCGTCATGCCGTATATGAGCGTCGATGTAAATGTCCATCCCTCTAAGATGGAGGTCAAGTTTGCCAACGAGAAGAAGATATTCGATGTTGTATACAATTTGATCACCGACGCCTTGAACTCGGCGGCTTTGGGAAAATGCGAGGAAGAAAAGCAGCCGGAATGTCACAATCCCGTTGTACAGGACGATGTATCCACCTATCCCAAGGAGTATTTCAGCGGCGGCGTAGTCGACGGCGGAAATAATGTGACCGAGTTCTATAAGAAAATCATCAAATACAAAAGCGACATGATGCAGAAAGAGGAGAAGGAAAAGGCCTTTGAAGAAGCTCCCCAGCAGAAGTTTTCAGAAGATCTTTACACCCAAAAGGAACCGCCTATGCAGAGACATACTTCGGCGGCTCAGCCCTTTTCTCCCTATACCTCTAAAGCTTCTCAGCTTTACAGCGAAAAAGCCCCCGAGCCCCCTGCTCCCAAAAGAGAAAACTATGTTTTTGAGACAAAAGAACAGCCTAAATCAGCCGTCATCATAGGCGAAGCCTTTAAGACCTATATAATTGTTGAGCACGACAATCAGCTTAAGCTCATTGACAAGCATGCCGTCCATGAAAAGATGGTATACAACAAGATAATGTCAAAGGAGCCCGAGCAGTTCGGGCAGTATCTGGTGTCTCCCGTAAACATAGCCCTCACCAGAGAAGAGAAGGCACTTGTGTCGGAAAACTCCAAGATTTTTGACGACATGGGCTTTGAGATAGATGATTTGGGAGCCAATAATATATCGGTGAGAAAGGCGCCGTCCTATATAGACCACGGGGATATAGAGGACGCCGTGACACAGATAATAGGCAAAATATCCGAGCACAGATTTGCTTACGGAGACATGCTCGATGATATAATCAAAAATGTCGCCTGCAAGGCCGCCATAAAGGCGGGATTTATAAATGTAAAGGACGAGCTCAGGGTTTTGGTCGACGCCGTTTTCGGCGACGCCAGACTTCAAACCTGTCCCCACGGAAGGCCGACCGTGTTCGCCATGAGCAGATATCAAATCGAAAAGATGTTCAAGAGAAGCTGATATGGAAAAGGTAATAGTGATTTGCGGTCCGACGGCCTCGGGCAAGACATCTCTCGCCATAGAGCTGGCAAAGCTTTTGAACGGTGAGATAATTTCGGCCGATTCCATGCAGATATACAGGGGAATGGACATAGGTACAGCCAAGGTGACCGAGGAGGAGGCCGACGGCATAAGACACCATATGATAGACATATGCGACCCGGGCGAGGAGTACTCGGTGGCAAGATACGGCGAAGAGGCTTACGAGTGTGTCCTTGACATAGTGAAAAGGGGAAAGGTGCCCATAGTGTGCGGAGGCACGGGTCTCTATATTGACGCCCTCATAAGAGGCAACGACTTTGCCGGAGCCGATATCAGCAGAGACACAAGACTCAAGCTTTCAGCAGAGTATGACGCCATGGGGGGAGAACATATGCACAAAAGGCTTTCGGAGATAGACCCCGAGAGCGCCGAAAAACTCCACCCAAATGATAGAAAGAGAATAGTAAGAGCTCTCGAAGTCTATGAGGATTACGGCATTACTCTAAGTGAACACAATAGAATCACAAAGAGTAAAGCTGACAGACTTGACAGCGTTTTTATATGTCTGAACCCTGTTCCGAGGGAGTTTCTCTATGAGAGAATCAATAGAAGAGTTGACATAATGGTGGAGAACGGCCTTTTGGATGAGAGCGAAAGGCTTCTTAAAGGCGGGCTTCTCAAGGGTACGGCAGCTCAGGCGATAGGCTACAAAGAGATGCTGGGGTATATGAACGGTGAAATGTCCTTTGAGGATGCCTGTGAGCTGTTAAAGCGCAAGAGCAGAAATTACGCCAAGAGACAGCTGACCTGGTTCAACGGAAAAAATGGAATAAACTGGATAGAATACGAAAAAGATACAGCTTTTGAAACCGTTTTGCAAAAGGCGACAAAAATCCTGTGTGAAAATGGTGTAGAATTATAATACAATTTACACACAGGAGGGCATTAAAATGTCTAAAAGCAGCGATATTCAAGAGAAAATACTCAACGAAGTGAGGGTGCGCAAAGTTCCCGTTACGGTGTTCATGACCAACGGCTTTCAGCAGAAGGGATACATAACTTCCTTTGACGGCTATACGATACTGCTCGTCAACGAGGGCAAACAGTATCTCATTTACAAACACGCCGTGTCCACTGTGGCGCCCGCGCAGTATGTAAAATATTTCGAGCAGACTGAATAGAGGTTTAAATGAAAAGACAGAGCTTTTTGGAAAGGTCGTTTCTGACTCTGGTAACCCTGGCCTTTGTGGCCTATATGGGATATCAGGTTTATCAGAAAATGGAAAAAAATGAACAGACGGTGGAGGCTGTCTCGGTGACGGCCGTCGACAAAATAAGCGCCGAAGGCGTGTTTTTGAGGCAGCAGGTGGCTGTAGACTGGAGCGCCAGAGAGATGACGGAATTTCTCGTCGACGAGGGAGAGAAGGTCTCGGCGGGGCAGGATGTGGCCGTGATTTTTTCCGACGACGGCTCCAAAAGTTCATATGCGAAATATGTGGAGCTTTCCAAAAAGCTTGAGACACTTAAAGCGGGAGAAGCATATGTCAGCGACGATGTGGGCGGAGCCAAGTTCAGCTCACTCATAGAGTCGGCGGTGGAGGAATACGCAAAGGCTTACAGCCAAAGCGATGTGTCTAAAATTACCGATTCATCTTATCAGCTCAAATCCCTCATAGAGCTGCAAAACAGCGGAATATCCACGAAGGAGAGTTATGACAGTGAGGTGGCTCAGCTGGAGAGCGAACTCAAAAGCATTGACAGTGCAAATCTCGGAGGCAGAAAGGTCAAAAGCCCTACGGGAGGATATTTTTTTTCTTCAAATGACGGTTTTGACGAGATATTCCTGCCGTCCAATATGGAATATCTCACATCTCAGGACATTGAGAACGCTGTGAGTCAAAAGGACAGCTTTTATGACGAAAGTGCCGGCAAGATAGTGACAGAATTTGAGTGGTATTTCGCGGTGGTTTTGTCCGATGCCGACGCCAAAAAGGTGGATCTGACTAAAAGCTTTGAAATAGTCTTTCCGCAGGTGTCATCGGGCAGTGAGCCGGCTACACTGGTATCTCTCAAAAGCGAGGGCAACGACAAGAATGTAGCAATATTCAAAAGCACTCATATGACGAATGTCAGTATGGACACAAGATGTCAGCAGAGTGAGATAATTCTCGGGGAATACACAGGCATAAAGATACCGAAGACCGCTATAAGACAGGAGGCGGGCAAATGGGGAGTCTACTGCCTTGTGGGAGAGCAGGCGGTATTCAAAGAAGTGGAATGGCTTTATGAAACCGACAGCTACTATATAGTCAAAAAGGCGGACAGCGCAGCCGATGGCCTTTATGACTATGATAAAATCATAATTTCTTCGGAACTGCTGGAAAAATCAAAAAATTAACGGTAAAAACATTGACAA
>CAJKFC010000074.1 GCA_905199135.1 uncultured Eubacteriales bacterium | reverse complement strand
CGAAGGCCTCAAGGACAATCTTCTCCCCGCCGATGGCCTCGACCAGGCGGTAGGGGCCGGTGCCGACGGGGGCTTCCAGGTAGCCCTCATCCCCTACTTCCTCATAATAGGCCTTGCTGCAGATGCCGCCGAGGCGGGAGGCCACGCCGTAGAGGAAGCCGGCGTAGGGCGAGGTCAGGTAGATCTTCACGGTGTAGTCGTCCACGATCTCGCAGCTCTTGTAGTTCACGAAGAGGGCGGAGCCTAGCGGGCCGGCCGCGCCTTTGTCGAAGGTGAACTTGACGTCCTCGGCGCTGAAGTCGTAGCCGTTCTGGAATTTCACTCCCTTGCGCAGGTGGAAGGTGTAGCACAGTCCGTCCTCGGAGAGCTCCCAGCTCTCAGCCAGGCCGGGCGAGATACTGCCGTCCGCCTCCAGAAAAGTCAGGCAATCGTATACGTTGGAGAGGACCAGGTTGTCGTCCCCGGCGCAGCCCTCATCGGAGAGAGCATAGAAGCGAAATGGCTCGCCCGAGGGGGCGAGGATCACCGAGGTCTCGCCGCCGTCAGTACCCCTGCGCTGCTCCTGAGTTGAGGCGCAGCCCGAGAGCGCCAGGAGCGCCGCGGCCAGGAGCAGAGTAAGCGCGCGTTGCATACGCCTGTGTTTCATGTTGTATCACCTCTTGGGTCCTGGTGTTGCTTACAATATAAAAATGATATAATACATCGCCGGCGTTGTCAACCGCGCCGTCCGGGGCTGTGCTGGCACCTTTTGCAATGACGACGCCCATTTTTTGAATATGATTCGTGGAAAGGCCAGAACATAAAAAGATGGCGGCGCTTGCGCGCACGCCATCTTCTTCTGCACCGCAGGTTTGGATTTGGAAGGGAGAGAGTAATACAAAGTTAGTTATTTGACCAGGGACAGAATGCTCGATTTGGGTCTCGCGCCCGTCGCCCGGTTGACCACTTTGCCGTCTTTCAGGACGACAAGGGTCGGTATACTGCTTATGTTGAAGGCAGAGGCAAGCTCGGGTTCTTCGTCCACATTGACCTTGCCTACGAGCAGGTCGTCCCGCTCCGCGGCGATCTCGTCCACCACAGGGGATACCATGCGGCAGGGACCGCACCATGAGGCCCAGAAGTCCAACAGGACCGGCTTTTCGCTGGCCATCACAAGCCCGGCGTAGTTCGATGAGGTTATCCTTACAGCTGACATTTTTTATTCCTCCCGTGTTCTTTTTGTTGATGCGATAATAACACGGGCGGGGTAAAGCATCAGTGACTTTATCACTATTTCCTGCGCCAAAGCAGGCGGTTGGATTCTATGACGGTTTCGACTGCGCCGCTGTCCAAAAGCCAGGCCAAAATGGACTTGACGGTGCTTCCCACAAGGACGTATTGCTCCAACGTGAGCTGCAGGCGGCAGCTGTCAAACGAGAGCTTCAATATCTCCTCAAATCCGCGAGGCTCCGCACAGAAACCGAGCACAGTCTCGCACAGGGACTCCACGTGCCGGATGTTCAGCTCGGCCAGGGGGGCGATGTCCTCCGTGGCCTCCGCATGTGCGGGTACGTACATCTTCGCGCCGAGCTCCGGCAGCTTCCTGAGTGTTTCGAGGTAGGCGGCGACGTCGTAGATGAAGGGAAAGCCGTATTTCTCCAGAGGGGCAGCGCTGGAGAGACAGTCGGCTATGAACGCAGTCCCGTCCGGGGTCTTATAGCCCACCATGTCAAAGAAATGCCCGGTTAGGGGCAAGACCTCCAGCTCGGCGGGGAAGCCCTCCGAGTTCAAATCCACGGCTGGTGAAGGCTGCGCCATCATGAACTTATGCCTCAGCGGCTTCGGAGGGAAACCGCCGTAGAGAAAGGCGGGCTCCAGCACCGGGTACCGCGTGAACGCGGCCTCTATCCCTGGTGCGAATATGCGGCATCCCGTCTGCTTCTGGAGGTACTGGCAACCGCCGATGTGGTCTGCATTGGAGTGTGTTACCAAAATGCCGAGGAGCTTCCAGCCGTTCCTGTCCAGGATCTGGCGGACTTTACGGCCTGCGTCCTTGTCGTTGCCGCTGTCAATAAGGTAGACCTCGCTGTCGGAAGCCTGATAAAGCCCCATCTTGGCGGGACAGTCGATGTAATAACTGCATTCACCGGCGCGTATGAGCTCGAACACGGCAGTCCACTCCTTTTAACTTACTTTACAACAATATTGTGAAAAACGCAAGCAAAAAGCTCGAGGTTCAAAACAGACCCGAGATCTTGCCCGTTTCGTCCACGTCTATCCGCTCCGCTGCGGGGGACTTGGGCAGGCCGGGCATCGTCATGATATCCCCTGTAAGGGCAACGATGAAGCCCGCGCCGGCCGAGACCTTGAGCTTCCGCACCGTCAGCGTGAAGTCCTCGGGCGCGCCGAGCTTCGATGCGTCGTCAGAGAACGAATACTGCGTCTTGGCCATGCAGACCGGCAGGGCGCCGAAGCCCAGCGCCTCCAGCTGTTTGAGCTCTTTTTCTGCCGGGCCGGTGAAGTTCACGGCGCCGGCGCGGTATACTTTCTTGGCGACCGCCTCGATCTTGCTGCGGATGTCCAGCTCGTCCGGGTAGGCGAAGCGGAAATCGTTCGGCTCCTCGCAGAGGCGCACGACCTCTCGCGCGAGCTCTACGCCGCCCTCGCCGCCTTTTGCGAACACCTCGGAAAGAGCCACCTTTGCCCCAGCCTTTTCGCAAAGGCTCTCGCAAAGCTCGATCTCCTTTTCGGTGTCAAAGGGGAAGCGGTTTACCGCCACAACGGCAGGAATCTTATATACCTCACGCATATTCTTTATGTGCTGTTCGAGGTTTGCGAAGCCCTTTTCCAAAGCCTCGAGATTTTCGCCCGTCAGCTCGTCCTTTTTGACGCCGCCGTGGTATTTGAGGCTCCTGATGGTGGCAACTATTACGACGGCCTCGGGTTTGAGTCCCGCTGCGCGGCACTTGATGTCGAGGAACTTCTCGGCTCCGAGGTCGGCGCCGAAGCCTGCCTCGGTAACCACATAGTCGGCCTTTTTAAGGGCGAATTTGGTAGCTGTCACGGTGTTGCAGCCGTGGGCGATGTTGGCGAAGGGGCCGCCGTGAACTAAAGCGGGAGTGTGCTCCAAAGTCTGCACCAGATTGGGCAGAACTGCGTTTTGAAGAAGAGCCGCCATAGCGCCCGAAGCCTTGAGGTCTGCGGCGGTGACGGGCTTTTTGTCATAAGTATAGGCGGCGACTATTCTGCCCAGTCTCGCCTTTAAGTCCTCGATGCCGTCTGCCATACACAGCACAGCCATGACTTCCGATGCGGCGGTGATGTCAAAGCCGTCCTCACGGACTGCGCCGTCTGTCCTGTCGCCCAGTCCCCCGACAATATTTCTCAGCTGACGGTCGTTCATGTCCATGCATCTTCTGAAAACCACCCTCTTGGGGTCTATATTCAAAGGATTTCCCTGATAAATGCTGTTATCGATCATGGCGCAAAGCAGGTTGTTTGCAGCCGTCACGGCGTGAATGTCCCCTGTAAAGTGGAGATTTATCTCCTCCATGGGCACAACCTGGGCATATCCGCCGCCTGCGGCTCCGCCCTTTACGCCGAAAACAGGGCCCAGCGACGGCTCACGGAGACATACCATGGTTTTTTTACCAAGTCTCGAAAGGGCGTCGGCAAGACCTATCGATGTGGTGGTCTTTCCCTCGCCCATGGGTGTAGGGCTCATGGCTGTAACCAAAATGAGCTTGCCGTCCTGCTCTTTTTTGGCCTCGTTTATGGCTTTTTGGGATATTTTGGCCTTGTTTTTGCCGTAAAGCTCTATGTCATCTTCCGAAAGTCCTATTTTTTCGGCTATTTCCCTAATGTGGAGCTGCTCGGCTCTCTGGGCGATTTCGATGTCTTTCAGCATATGATTTCTCCTTTCTTTATAACGGTTTTCACTAAGTTGTCACCCAGCCTGTAAAGGAGGGTTTCGAGGTCTTCGGCGTCCCAAATTACAAGGTCGGCCTGCTTGCCGCGCTCTATTGTGCCGACTTTGTCGGCCATATCTATGGCGGCGGCGCCGTTTATCGTAACCGCCGTCAGAATCTCCTCGGCGGTCATTCTGTACTTGAGATATGCGAGATTTACGCAAAGCTGCATGTTGAAAGAGGGGCAGGAGCCGGGGTTGAAGTCGGAGGCTATGGCGACGGCTGCTCCGCTCTTTATGAGCTTTTTGGCAGGGGCAAAGTTTTCGCCGAGATAGAAAGATGTGGAGGGCAGAACTGTGGCTATTGTGCCGCTTTCGGAAATTGTCTTTATGCCCTCGTCGTCTATGGCAATGAGGTGATCGGCGGAAATGGCCTCCATCTTTACCCCCATGGGCACTGCGCCGATGACATTTATCTCGTCGGCGTGGACTTTGGGGATAAGACCGATCTTTTTTGCCTCGGTGAGTATTCTCTCGCTCTGCTCAGTGCCAAAAACTCCGCTCTCGCAGAAAACATCGCAGAAGTGAGCCAGTTTTTCGCCGCCCTTCTGCAGCCTATTTAGCTCGGGCAGCATGTATTCGCATATATGGTCTGTGTATTTTTCGGTGTTTCCGTAAAACTCGGGGGGTGTGGCATGGGCAGGCATGAAGGTTGCCATGATGTCAAGACCCGAGTCCTCTCTGAGCTTCTTGATAACTCTCAGCTGTTTGAGCTCGTTTTCCATGTCGAGGCCGTAGCCGCTCTTTATCTCAAGAGATGTGACGCCCAGCGCCGCCATCTTCTTTATAAAGGTCATGCCCTTTTGATAAAGCTCCTCAAAGCTCTCGTTTCTGGTGTTTCTCACGGTGTCAAGGATTCCGCCGCCGTTTTCCAGTATTTCGAGATAGGACGCTCCGCGGATTTTGAGTGGCACCTCGTGCTGACGCCAGCCGCCAAAGACCAGATGGGTGTGGCTGTCGACAAATCCCGGGGTGACAAGGCGGTTTTCTGCGTCTATCACCCTGTCATAATCCGACGAAGGCTCTGTGCCCTTGGGGTAGATGCCGACTATTTCGCCGTTTTCCGCCACCACCGACACATCGCGCATTTTGGAAATCTCGCTCATCTCGGCTCCCCTCTTGGCATAAGAGCCTGTGGGGGTTGCCAAAAGTCCTATGTTTTTAATGAGAAGCTTCATCTTTACCTCCTACGCCTTTCCCTTGGAGCCGCCCTGCATGGAGAGCACATTGGACTCAAAGGAAAATACCGTCTTTTTCTTTTCTCTGTATTTTTTAAGGGCCAGATTTATAAGTCTGTCCATAAGCTCTGTAAAGTTTATGCCCGATGCCTCCCACAGATAGAAGGAGAGGGAGCCGGGTATCGTGTTGGGCTCGTTTATATATATATCACCTGTCTCGTCATTTAAAAGGAAGTCTATGCGGCAGACCCCCGAAAGACCCAAAGCCTTGAAAGCCTTTACGGCAAGGCGCTGTATCTCCTCGGTCTGACCCTCTTTGAGCTCTGCCGGCAGGCGGCGCTTTGCGCTCTCCATGCCTGTGCTCTTGCTGCCCGAGGTATACTTGTCGGCAAAGGTCAGAATGTCGGTGGCATTTAAAGGCTCTTCGCATACCGAAGCCATAGCCTCCTGCTCGTCGCCCAAGACAGAGCAGTTTATCTCGCGGAGATTCTGCACAGCCTTTTCACAAAGCACATTTTTGGAAAATCTCAATGCGTTTTCCACACCGCTCACAAGGCTTTCCCAGTCCTTTGCGCGGCTTATGCCAATGGAGCTGCCGAGGTTATAGGGTTTTACGATTATGGGATATCCCAAAGTCTCCTCGATTCTCTTTGCCGCTGCCGTCCTGTCTTTGAAAAACTCCTCACGGCTCATCTTGATGCCCTCTACCACAGGTATGCCCTCGGCCTTCAAAAGGCATTTGCACAGCCATTTGTCCATGCCGACGGCGGAGGAAGTCACATCGGGGCAGGCATAGGGAATGTCGAGATACTCCAAAAAGCCCTGGAGGGCTCCGTCCTCCACATTGGTGCCGTGGACTACGGGGACAGCCACATCAAAATAGTCTATCTTTGCCTTTTGGAACATGGAAGCAGGGTATTTTATAACGGCGGCATGATTGCCCTCTTTCACAAGGGCCACTTTGACGCAGCTCTTCAAAAGCTCGGGAATGTTTTTAAAGCTCTCCATGTACCGGAGCTTTTCCCCGTGGTAAAACTCCCCCTCTTTGGAGATGTAGATGGGGAAAACATCGTATTTGTTTTTGTCTATGGCGTGGTAGGCCTGAAGGGCCGAGATTATCGAAATCTCATGCTCCACTGATTTGCCGCCCATGATGACGGCGATTCTCGGTTTGTTCATGTTTATCTCCTTACGCATTAAAGAAATTTGTCCAAAATCGCGAAAAATGTCCTGGGATTATCCAAAAACGGGTAGTGAGACGCACCTTTTATCTCGGCAAGGGCGGCGTTTTTCATGTTTTTCTCCATGATTTTTGCGTCCTCAATGGGTGTGGCGTCGTCCTTTTCGCCCCATATAAGCAGAACCTCGGCGTCGATGTCCTTATATAAATGTCTCAAATCCTCGTTTACAACGAGGGACAAGGTGTGTTTCATAATGTCGCTGGACGAAGCGTAGTCGGCAGAGCCCATCTTGCCCCTTCTCTCCTCCCAGAGAGGACCGAAGAAGAAGTCACCCACCTTGGTGGACACCACCTTTTTGGCAAGCTTATAGCTGTAAACCCTGGCGTAATAGTCCATGCCCCTTTTGGGCACGATGCCTGCGCCGTCCATGATGACCGCCTTTTTGCAGGAAAACTCATTCTTTTTCTCCGACATGAGCTTGGTCATTATCCTCACTCCGAAGGAGTGACCCATTAAAACCCCCCCGTCTATGCCGATTTCTTTGCAGAAATCCAGCACGAAATCCACATATTTGCTGACATTCCAGCCAATAGGCGGCTCTCCTGTCTGACCGCAGCCGGGGGTCTCGACGGCTATCACCCTGTATCTCTCTTCAAGATGTTTGAGCACCGACATGTAGACATCTATGGGCGCCGCCCAGCCGTGGAGAAAGAGAATGGTTTCGCCCTCGCCCGCCTCATAATATCTTGTGTCTATGCCCTGCACCTTTGTGAACTTTATCATAAAAATACCTCTGACCGAAAAAAATATCCATACGAATATTTTACCATAATTTTTATAAAAATACCACAGTATTTTATCAAAAAAACGCCCCTCATTTGTTTTTTGTAATAAAGGCGAACTATGTGGAAAAGATATATAAAAAAGGAGGAAACATGAAACTTTCAAAGGAAGAATACAAGGAAATATATCAGAAATATTCGGGCAAATCGCCCATTTTGAAAAACTGCCTGTGGGCATTCTGCGTGGGCGGCGGCATATGCCTTATAGCTCAGCTCATAAAAGACGCCCTTATGTCGTGGGGATTTGAAAAGGAGCTGTGCGACACGGCTCTCCCCGTCATAATGATATTTTTAGGGGTCATGCTGACCTTTTTCGGCATATACCGAAAGATTGCCAAAAAAGCCGGCGCAGGAACTTTAGTCCCCATAACAGGCTTTGCCAACGCGGTTTCCAGCGCCGCCATGGAGTTTAAAACCGAGGGTCTCATCACGGGCACGGCGGTAAAAATGTTCTCAATAGCGGGCCCCGTCATCGTTTTCGGTACTTCTGCCGCCATAATATACGGATTTATAGTGTGGCTTGTGGAGGTGGTACTGTGGTAAAAAACCGAAGAGTTATAGTGTTTGACCGCCCTGTTTATGTGAAATCCTGGGCGTCGGCGGTGGGAAAAAGAGAGTCCGAAGGACCGCTGTCCAAATACTTTGACCTCAAATTTCAGGACGATCTCATGGATCAGAAGAGCTGGGAAAACGCCGAAAAGGAGCTGGTCATAAGGGCGGCAGAGCTGTGCGCCGCAAAGGGCGAAATGTCCATGGGTGACCTTGACATGGCTATGGGCGGCGACCTTTTGAATCAGTGTACGGCGGCGTCTTTCTCCATGCGAAGCTTCGGAGTGCCCTTTATGGGTCTTTACGGCGCCTGCTCCACCATGGCGGAAAGTCTTTTGGGCTGTGCCGCCTTCATAGACGGCGGAGGGGCAAAAAACGCCCTTGCCTTTGCCTCGTCACACTTCTGCTCTGCCGAAAGGCAGTACCGCACGCCGATAGAATACGGCAGTCAGCGCACGCCCTCGGCTCAGTGGACGGTGACAGGCTGCGGCGCCGTCGCTCTTTCAAGCGAAAATCACACCGGAATAAGGGTAAAAAGGGCGGTTTTGGGCAAGGTTGTCGACCTCGGCGTGTGCGACAGCTCCAACATGGGGGCAGCCATGGCTCCCGCCGCCTTTGACACCATCGCCGCATTTTTTAAAGACAGCGGCGAGGAACCCGAAAGCTACGACCTCATCGTCACAGGCGACCTTGCCACGGTGGGCAAGGAGATAGTTTTGGAGCTGTGCGAGTGCAACAATATAAAGATGCACAAAAATTACGACGACTGCGGCTGCATGATTTTCAGAAGCGAGGAGTGCTCGGCGGGCGGCTCGGGCTGCGGCTGCAGCGCCGTCGTGCTGACATCGTATATTCTGGACAGGCTCAAACTGGGGCACTTCAAAAGGGTGCTGTTCTGCGGAACGGGAGCCCTGCTGTCTCCCGTCACATCTTTCCAGGGCGAAAGCATCCCCGGCATATGCCACCTTATAGAACTGGAAAGAGAGAACTTCCCCCTGCCGTAAGCAAAACGAATACCTTTGACCAAATCCATTTTTATTGAAATAATGCCGACCCAATACTCTGTCTTGTAGGGTATTTCACCCCATTGACCTTGTCAATGGGGACCCCGGGTAATTGATTAA
>CAJKFC010000073.1 GCA_905199135.1 uncultured Eubacteriales bacterium | reverse complement strand
GATCAGGGCCAGGTTTTTCTTGATAAACTGCTGCAATTCATATCCCGTCATGGGAGAGAGAATGAGCAGACCTAAAATGATATATTCCATGTTGTCCTCCGATATATCTAATAGAGATATTATAGACCTTAGGAGAGAGACTGTCAAGACTGTGGTCTGCCGCGGCTGTTTATGGTATAATAGGGGAAAATATATTTAAAGGATTTAAAAATGGACTGGGAAATTATAAAAAGCAATAGGAAAACCATATCGGTTGAGATAAAAAGAGACGGCAGACTCATAGTGAGAGCACCTATGAGAATGAAAAAAGAGGATATAGACAGGTTTGTCATATCAAAACAGGGCTGGATAGAAAAGCACTTGGCGAAAATGCGTGAGAAAAACTCTATGAATCTGCCGAAATTTGCAAATGAGGAAATAGGGGAAATGGCTCAAAAAGTTCTGCCTATTATTTCGCAGAGGGCGGAGTATTTTGCCGCAATCATCGGTGTGAAATATTCCAAAATAACGGTGAGAAATCAGGTTTCAAGGTGGGGCAGCTGCTCGTCAAAGGGAAATCTCAATTTCAACTGCCTGCTTGCCCTTGTGCCGGAAGATGTTTTGGATTATGTGGTAATCCACGAGCTGTGCCATTTGAAACAGATGAATCATTCACCTGCCTTTTGGCGTGAAGTGGAAAAGGTCATGCCGGATTATGCGGAAAAGAGAAAATGGCTCAGAGCGGAAGGTGAAAAACTCATCGCAAGACTGAGATAAAATTTTTTGTTTCATGTAGTTTTTTCCTTTAAAAAGGTAGTATATAGGTGAAGGGAGGTATGGAAAATGAAGGACGAGAGAATTATCGAATTGTTTTTCGAAAGATCCGAAAGGGCGATAGAGGCTCTCGACCTCAAATACGGCAGGCTTTGCCACAATATTGCCTATAATATTCTGTGCAGCCTGAGAGACGCCGAAGAGTGCGTAAGCGACACATATCTCGCAGTGTGGAATGTCATTCCGCCCGAAAGACCATATTCTCTCAAAGCTTATGTCTGCAGGATAGTGAAAAACATATCTTTAAAGCTTCACAGGGCGAAAAACGCAGACAAGAGAAGGGGAGAATACGACATTTCTTTCGAGGAGATATCGAGCTGTCTGCAATCTGATGACAATGTGGAACAAGCCGCAGAGGCAAAGGAGCTTGTGAAAATCATAGAGGATTTTCTCGATACCCTTACCGAGGAAAACAGGGCGATATTTATAAGGAGATACTGGTTTTTCGATTCATATAAGAATATCGCCTGTGCCGTGGGACTTTCGGAAAAGACCGTGTCGGTAAGACTTTACCGAATAAGGGAGAAAATGAGGGGATACCTTGCGGAAAGGGAGGTGCTGATATGAACACAAAGTCATTTTTTGACGCAATGGAGCTTTTGGACGAGAAATACATAGACGGCGCTTTGGAGTACAGAAAAAAGGGCAAAAGGGTATTTTTAAAACTGTCGGCGGCAGCCTGTGCGGCGCTTGTATGCCTTTCGGCCGTGTATTATTTCGGAATAAAGCCTTTTGAAAAGCTTCCCATGCTTCAGATTTCCGAGGGCAGCGAAGGCTCGGGATTTGAAGGCTACATGGTGAAAGATATATCCGAGCTTGCAGACGGCAACCCATGGAGCGAAGATACCGAGATATCAGAGCTTCCCGTATTTGAAAATCCGTATTATTATGAAGAAGATTATCATCTGACAAAAAGCAAAGTGAGAAAGGCCGAAAAATTTGCAGAAGAAATAGCAGACCGTTTGGGAATGGATAATGTAACCATATCAAACAACGCGCCTGATGAAAATGAAATGAAAAATCTGGAGCAAAAATTTGCTGATATGGGTATGGATGTGCCTGAGGAGCAATTTATGCCCACAGAGGTAACCGCCGAAAATTCAGATTTTACAATTTCGGTGGGCAAAGGATTCAGGGCGACAATAAACTTTAAAGCTCCGGTGACTTTGCCTGAGGGGTACGGAGACACAGATATTGAGACCGCTCAAAAGACCGCCCTATATCTAGGCGAGAAATATAAAGATCTGCTGAGCTTTGAGAAAATCGAAATCGATGTTTTCGGCGGAGACAGAGATATATACGGTGAGCAGAGCTATTCGATAGGCGTTTTTGACGGTAGCGGCAAAGCTGCAGAGCGCATCGTAAGTTATGGCCTCTATAAAGCGGTATTTTACCTTGACGATAATGGCAGGCTGATATCTGTGCGCATAAGAGGCGAAAACGCCTACGAAGAAGTCGGAAAATATCCGATAATATCCCTTGAAGAGGCAAAAAAACTGTTTTCCGAGGGTAAATATATAACCACATCGCCTGAAAAACCGGCAGAAGAGAAGAGTATAGAAAAAGCTGAGCTTGTATACAGAAGCAGTTCGGCAGATAAATATATCATGCCGTATTACCGTTTTTACCTTGAAATTCCCACCGAATGGACGGAAGAAGGGGTGAAAACCTATGCCGCATTTTATGTGCCTGCGATAGAGGAAAGCTATATTTCAAATATGCCGCTGTGGAACGGCGGATTTAACTGAATAAAGGCGGCTTAAAGCCGCTTTTATTTTTGTCATCGTTGTTTTCAGTTGTAGTTTATGGTATAATTTTAGGGTAAAATCAACGGTACGGAGAATGAAAAGATGAAAATTATACATCTGTCCGACCTGCATATAGGAAAACGGGTCAACGAGTTTTCCATGCTGGAGGATCAAAAATACATACTGTCCCAAATAACGGACATTATAGATGACGAAAAGCCCGACTGCGTCGTGATAGCCGGCGACATATACGACAAGCCCATTCCGCCTGCCGAGGCGGTGGAGCTCTTTGACGATTTTATCGTAAGCCTTGCCGAGAGAAAGCTCAAGGTGTTTATAATAAGCGGAAACCACGATTCCCCCGAGCGTCTCGCCTTTGGAAATCGTCTCATGAGCGGAGAGGGGATATATATTTCACCTGTCTATTCGGGAGACACAAAATATTTTACAATTAACGATGACTGCGGAGAGGTCAGGATATACATGCTGCCCTTTGTAAAGCCTTCCCATGTCAGAAAGCATTTTCCCGAAAAGGAGATAAACTCCTATACAGACGCCGTAAGAATCGCCATAGAGCAGATGAATATAGACGAAAATGTGAGAAATGTGCTTGTAACCCACCAGTTTGTCACGGGAGCGAGCCGCTCGGAATCGGAGGAGATATCGGTGGGCGGCAGCGACAATGTGGACGCTTCGGTCTTTGACGGCTTTGACTATGTGGCTTTGGGACACATTCACGGCCCGCAGAATATAGGTTCGGAAAGAGTGAGGTATTCTGGCACACCCCTCAAATATTCATTTTCTGAGGTTTCCCACAAGAAATCCATTACGGTAGTCGAGGTGTTTGAAAAAGGCAGGCTGGAGGTACGTACAGTTCCTCTCGTTCCAAAAAGAGACATGGCGGAGATAAGGGGCACATATGCAGAGCTGACTCTTAAAAGCTTTTACGAAAACGCCACATACCGCGAGGATTATATGCACATAACCCTCACCGATGAGGATGATATACCAGATGCGGCGGCAAAACTGAGGGTGATATATCCAAATCTCATGAAGATGGACTATGACAACAGGCGTACAAGGCACAAGGCCGAGCTCGACGGCACGAGAGAAGTCAAAAAGAAATCTCCATTTGAGCTTTTCAGAGAGTTTTATGCCTTACAGAACGGATCGGAAATGTCTGCCGAGCAGGCCGAGTTCATAGGCAAAATCATAGAAGAGATAGAGGAGGGCGAGAGATGAGACCGATAAAACTGACAGTTTCGGCTTTCGGCCCCTATGCGGGGAAGAACGAGCTGGACCTCGAAAAACTGGGAAAAGGCGGCCTCTATCTCATTACAGGAGATACGGGAGCGGGCAAGACGACGATATTCGACGCCATAACCTTTGCCCTTTACGGCGAAGCCAGCGGAAGCAACAGGGAAACCGATATGCTGCGTTCAAAATACGCCGCCCCCGATGTTCCAACATTTGCCGAGCTTTTGTTTGAATACAGGGGAGAGAACTATCTTATAAAGCGAAATCCCGAATATACAAGACCCAAGACCAAAGGTGAGGGTACAACCACGGAAAAGGCCGATGCCGAGCTTCATTTGCCTGACGGAAAGCTGATAACGGGGGCAAAAAATGTCACGAAAGCCGTGGCAGAAATAATGGGCATTGACAGGAATCAGTTTTCTCAGATAGCCATGATAGCCCAGGGAGATTTTTTGAAACTGCTTTTGGCTTCCACCGAAGACAGGATAAAGATATTTCAAAAGCTCTTTAAAACCCAGCTTTACAGCAGTATACAGGACAGGCTCAAAGCAGAATCGAATGCTTTGGACAGCAGATATCAGAAAACAGCCGATGGAATAAGGCAGTATATCGACGGTATTGAGTGGTCGGAAGATGACGATTTAAAAGAGGATATACAAAAGGCCAAAAACGGAGAGATGCCTGTCTCGGAGGTACTCTCTCTTGTGCAAGAGCTAATAGAGCGTGATGAAAAGGCCGATGAGCTTTTGAAAGAGCAGAGGGAACGCGCCGAAAAGGAGCTGACGGAAATCACTAAAAAGCTTACCCAGGCCGATGAGAGAAAAAAACTCCGTGATTCTGCCGAAAAATCCCGTGAAAAACTTGCTGCCGAGACAGAAAAGCGGTTACAGCTTAGAGAAAATCTCGAAAATGAGAGAAAAAGAGAGCCTGAAATGACGGAAATCGCTCAAAATATCTCGAAGCTCAAGGCAAGACTTTCCGATTATGACGAGCTTGAAGAGAAAAAAGAACAACTTGCCGATGCGAAAACCAAAGCGGAAGAGACGGCAGGCAAGCTGAAAAAGAACAGAGAGACCGCCGAAAAACTCAAAAATGACCTTGAAAGCCTTATAAACGAAGGTAAACTTTTGGAAAATCTCGGTGAAGAAAGGCTTAAAGCCGAAACAAAGGCCGAGAGCGCAAAAAGTCAAAGCAAGGCATTGGAAGAGCTGGGCGATTTGTATTCCGAAATGGAAGAACTCAAAGGCGAGCTGAAAGACGCGCAAAACGACTACCTTGAAAAGGCATCGGACGCCGAGAAAAAGAGGCGGGATTATGAGGAAAAACACAGAGCCTACCTTGATGAGCAGGCGGGAATTATTGCCGAGACATTGACAGAAGGTCAGCCCTGTCCCGTGTGCGGTTCGGTATCTCACCCAAAAAAGGCGGAAAAATCCCAAAACGCCCCCACTAAGGAACAGCTCGACAGGGACAAAAAGACCTGCGAAAAGGCGGAGAAAGCTCTGTCGGAAGCCAGTGTAAAGGCGGGAAATTTAAAAACTTCTCTCGATGAGAAGCGAAAGACATTTGAAAAAAACTTCACAGAACAGCTGTCATCACAGAATTTTGAGAGGGCAGAGGAGACAATCAAATGTGCCGCAGAGAAAAACGGCGAGCTTTTGAAACAGCTTGAAAAGACCTTGTATGAAATAGAGAAAAAGGAAAAGAGAAGAGCGGAAATTCAAAAGCTGACGGCGGAAAAGCAGGAGAAATACCAAAAGCTCGACGGAGAGATAAGAGAGGGCGAAAATGCGGCGGCAAAATATGAAGCCGAAAAAGCCGCTCTTTCATCGAGTGTTGAACAGCTTTACGGGAAGCTTCAGTTTAAGTCCAAAACCGAGGCCGAGGAGAGAATAGAAGAGCTGGAAAATTGCCAGAAAAAATACACGCTTGCCATCAAAGCCGCTGAAAAAGCCGTATCGGACTGCGAGACCGAGATGGCAAAGCTGGGAGCTGCCATAGAGGAGACCGAAAATGCCCTTAAGAACGGACATGATATAGACATAGAAAGTCTGGAAAGCAGACAGGGACACTTTAAACAGATTAAAGATGAGGCTGACAAAAAGCTGAGAGATGTAATTTCAAGACTTTCTGCCAATAGAAGCGCCGCCGAGAATATAGCTGCAAAGATGGAAGAGAGCGCCGAGATAGAGGCAAAATGGCGATGGGTGAAGGCACTTTCCGACACCGCCAACGGCAAACTCGCCAGCAAAGAGAAGATTATGCTTGAGACATACATACAGATGACCTATTTCGACAGCATAATTGAGAGGGCAAATACGCGCCTTATGGTCATGACCGACGGACAGTATGAGCTCAAAAGGCGCAGAGAGGCGGCAAACAACCGCAGTAAAAGCGGTCTCGACCTCGATGTCATCGACCATTACAATGGATCGGAGCGCAGCGTAAAAACCCTGTCGGGCGGCGAATCCTTTAAAGCTTCGCTGTCTCTGGCACTGGGACTTGCCGACGAGATACAGTCGTCGGCGGGAGGTATAAAGCTCGACACAATGTTTGTCGACGAGGGCTTTGGTTCATTGGACGAGCAGTCTCTGGAGCAGGCGATAAAGGCTTTGACAAGTCTTGCAGACGGCGAGCGCCTTGTGGGAATAATCTCCCATGTCTCGGAGCTCAAGGAGAGGATAGAAAGACAGATCATAGTGAAAAAGGACAGAAGCGGCGGAAGCTTTGCAGAAATAGTGTGTCAATAAAAAAGGACGGCTTTAAGCCGTACTTTTTGTGTTTAAATAATTTTGTATTGGGCGTGTCTGCCGTAATCGGTCATGCCGACAAAGGTGATTTTATCAGAGCAGTGATTATTTACATAATTGAAAAACTGCTTGCCGAAAACTCCAGCAAAACCGCGCTTTAAACTCCATTCGTCGCCGTAAAGCTGGGGCAGGGTAAAGGTATCGCCGCTTGAGTACTTTGACAAAGCCTTCTGTACCGCGTCTTTCGGAACAAAATCGCAGGGCTCGTTAAAAAGTTTGCTGCGTATGAGATCCTGAACAGATACACCTAAATTGTCGGCTTCGCTTACAAGTTTATCGTGGTATTCTTCGCTGAGAGAAATTTTTAATACCGGCATAATTACCTCCTGAAATTACATGATGGACTTCTTATGTAATTTTATTTTATCATTAGAGGACCATCATGTCAAGAGGCAATTTTGAAATAGTATGTTCATGGTTATATACAGTAATCATATTAACGGAAATGAAAACAGATTCAGTCGATAGACTTACCCTTTTTTATCCAGAAAAAAGTCATTATGATTATTGAAGTCAGCTGCGCTGCACTTGTACATGAGGTGAGAGTGAGCATGGATTTTCCTGAGTCAAAGACCGAAATAAGAGTATTTTGTAATGTCAGCACCGAAACCATGGCATCTTTGAGATTTATGATTTTCGGACAAAGCAGCGAAAGATTTTCACGGTTCTTCGCTTTTTTATAGTTTACGGCCGAAACGGTTATTTTGTATGCGGTGTAGGCAGCCGTGGCGATGGCGGGTATTTTGCCCATTACGACAGTTCTGCGTGACAAAACCATAAGAGAAATCGGAATGATTAAGGCAAAATCCAAAAGAATAAGAAATTTTGAAATGAACCTGAAAAGACGAGTTCTGTTGCGGTTTCTTGCGCTATTTTCTATATATTGCCATCTTTTTTCACTGAAAATTACTAGGCCGCGTAAAATTGTCTTATTGATTTTTGAGAAGAGATCGCTGAAAATCTGTATTGTATCAAATTTTTTTAATACGGTGCTGTATATGAGCTTGTTCTCTTTTATAAACGACAGCCACGGGTTTAAAAACTCGGGTGTAATAAAAATAAGTTCCTCTTTTGACGCAGTAAGTATAGAATTGCAGTCTATCTCCAAGTGGTCAAAATACGAATAAAATTTTCCGTTTATATATTCCGCGGTTTCGAGCAGAAGGTCATTTATGGTTTCATAATGCAGATAAAAAGTGGAACGGCTGACATCTGAAGCTAAGCATATTTCCTTTACTGTAATATATTCGAGTTCCTTTTTGCTGAGCAGCTTCAAAAAAGCCTCATCAATTTTTATTGCAGTGTTAAAATATTTGCTTTCAGATTTATTCACTGTTTTACCCCTTCCTTTATGCTGCTATCTTTTCTCGCTGATATCTCTTGCCAAAATGAGAATATCGTTTGCGTATTTTTGCATACTGTCGGTGCGCATTTTTCTGTAAATCGGATAATTTACGCCGACGCCGATTATACCTAATATGCCGATGATGATACCCATGGTAAAAGCAGCCGGTGTGGCGGAGCCGATGACTCCCATAGTCAGGCACATACCGCAGCCTAAAACCAAAGAAGAGATAATACCGAAAGAGTAGGCGAAAATCTCAGACGGTCTTTTGGCTTTACGGTCGGGTTTTTTCAGCGCGACAACCTTGGAAGTATCCTTTGGCGCATATTCGTTTGCAATAGATTCGGCAAAAATTTTGTCTGTGTTCATGTTTGAACCTCCTTTGTTTGATAGGTATATTCTATCATGAACAAAACGGATATCAAATGACACAGATTAAAAATGTGTCTGTTTCAAGAATGGTATGGACAAATTTTCTATAATACAATTTTAAGTAAAAAAGCCGAAAATCCGCTATTCATAGGGATTTTCGGCTTTTTTGGCACCCCCTGCGAGAATCGAACTCACAACTAACCCTTAGGAGGAGTACGACCCCTATTATCCGCAGGAATCCCAAAGCGTCTGTAATAGCCGAAAACCCCCGTCATTACTGGATTTATCGAATGGTGCATGTAGTGTCATGTGTCCCTCGGTATTCCGGGAGTGACTGGGGTTTTTCGTATTTTTCCTTAGCTTCCTTAGCGCGAATCAAGTGAATTGGATAAAACACTCGATTCCGCCAGGTACATTATAGCATACAGAATGGAGAATTCAAATGCCAACCTATCAATTACAAATTAAACAGGTGGTGGACTACCCACGCTGCCGGATCTACCGGCAGTTCGTCCGCTTTCTGATGGAGGACCGGAGCA
>CAJKFC010000072.1 GCA_905199135.1 uncultured Eubacteriales bacterium | reverse complement strand
CACGGCGGCGAGTGCCGCCGCGCCGAGCGGAGCGAGTATCAAATCTCTCGGGGTGAAATAAAAAATAAAAGCCTGCTTAAGGCAGACTTTTATTTTTTTAAAAGAGAAAGGTATTTTCCCGCGTATGCGGGACATCAATGAAAAAGTATGAAAAAAATGGAGTTCCTCTCCCGAAGCTCTGGCTGACGCTTCGGGAAAGGGGAAAAAAGAAATGAAGTGAACTTTGACTTATCGCCGTTTTTTTGCTCTCTCACTTTACGGGTTTATTATATCTTTGTTGTTTGGTGAGATATTGGCAGCTTTTTAAACGGTTTGTAAACACTTACTTTTATGCGAAAGGGCGAAAAAAGCGTTTTTTGTCTTATTTCTATTTACTTAAAGGGAAATTTAGAGTATAATGTCCATACAGATATATATTGCGGCGATATTTTAAGGAGGTGTTTTGCCGTGTGCTTTTCATTAGGTGTCTTTGCCCATGTCGACCACGGCAAGACAACCCTTTCGGAGAATATACTTTTAGCGTCGGGAGCGCTGAAATCCGCCGGCAGGGTCGACAAAAAGACCGCCCTTTTGGATTTTTCTCCCGCCGAGCGGGACAGGGGCATAAGCGTTTTTTCGGGCAGCGCCTTTTTTGAATACATGGGCAGGGATATAACCCTCATCGACACCCCGGGCCATATGGACTTTTTCCCAAAGGCAGAGCGCGCCCTCATGACTGTCGACTGCGCCGTGCTGACGGTCAGCGCAAAAGAGGGGGCCGAAAGCGGCACCGAAAACGCCGTGAGAGCCTTTAAAGAGAGAAATCTGCCCTTTTTTGTGTTTTTGAATAAGTGCGACCTGCCCTCGGCCGACATCGATGGGGCGGTAAAGAGCCTTGACGAGATAACGGGCGGCGTGGTGGATTTTTCCGAAGGCTTTTCCGAAAAAGGCTTTTCGGAAAGCCTCATGGAGCGCCTTTGCGACGAGGACGATTTTCTCACAGAGCTCTATTTAAACGGCGATTTTGACGGCGGCAAATGGACAAAGAGAGCATCAGAGCTTATAGAATCCGGAAGGCTTCACCCAATGTTCAAGGGCAGCGCTTTAAGCTGCACGGGGGTAAAGGAGCTGATGCACGGCATATGCTCTCTCTTTCCGAGGTCTGACATCGGCGAAAGCTTCGGAGGCACGGTGTGCAAGATAACCGTCGAGGACGGGCAGATAATGACCCATGTGAAAATCACATCGGGAAGTCTCAAAGTCAAGGACAATGTCACCTCGAAATACGGCGATTTCAAGGTGCAGGCAATTATGCGCCCATTCGGTCAGAAGATGATCCGAACAGACAGGGCGCAAAAGGGCATGACCGTGGCTCTGACGGGGCTGAGCGGTATCCCCATAGGGGCGGCTTTGGGCTGCGGAAAAGAGTTTTCCTCAAAGCACACCCCGATTATGACCTGCTCTGTGACGGGGGAAAGGGACAGCTACACCCTGCTCAAATGCTTTAAGGAGCTGGAGCTTGAAGAACCTCTCTTAAATCCCCGTGAGGAGGGCGGCGCCCTCCACATCGACATCTCGGGTGAGATCGAGCAGGAGGTCATAAAGAGCGAGTTCCCCCTGCGCTTCGGCTTCGGCATAGATTTCGGCAAAAGGCGTATGATATATAAGGAGACGCTGAAATCTCCCGTTTTGGGCTGCGGACATTTTGAGCCTTTGCGCCACTACTCGGAGATACATTTCCTCATGCTGCCCGCAGAGCGCGGCAGCGGCATAAGCTATGAAAGCGATGTCCACATAAATGATTTCCCGAAAAATTATCAGAACCTTGTGGAAGATTATGTGATGCAGAATCCCCATAAGGGCGTTCTCACAGGGTCGGAGCTGACCGATGTAAGGATAATTTTAGAGGCTGGGCGCTTTGATCTCAAGCACACCTTCAGCGGAGACCTTTTTGAATCGGCGTCGAGAGCCATAAGACAGGGTCTCATGGAGGGCGAATGTATTCTTTTGGAGCCTTTCTATTCCTTTGAGCTGAAAACCGAGCCGAATATCGCGGGAAAGGTGCTCAAAGACCTGGCACTTCTCAATGCGGAGGCCGAGCTTTTGCAGGAGAGCGACGGCTCTGCTGTGATAAAAGGCAGGGGCAGCGCCGAGAAGATAGAGGAATATTCCAAAGTCTTTATGTCCATGACCTCGGGCAGAGGAATCATGCGGCACAGCTTTATCGGCTATTACCCGTCTCCTTTTGAAAAGGAGATAATAGAGAGCGTCGGCTACGATGCAGAGAGCGACAGGTCGGTGACGGCAGACTCGGTGTTTTTCGACAAGGGCACGGGATACAATGTGCCCTGGGACAAGGTTAAAAATCTCATGCACACAAAAGTTCAGGCCCTTTCGGCCTATTTGAAATGACAGGAGGCAGACATGTTAGTATACACAAGCGAGATTCCCAAAAAAGAGGATATCCTCTCCCTTTACGGCGCCCTCGGCTGGAACGAGGAGCTGTGCCTTTCGGCAAACGAGCTTTACCTTGCAATGCGAAATTCCTTTTACGGCATATATGTCTATGACGACGGCAAACTCATCGCCACGGGACGAATCATCTCCGACGGCGTGACCCATGCCCACATGTGCGGCATCGGCGTTCTGCCCGAATATCAGGGCCACGGCATAGGCAGGGAGATAATCAACAAGCTTTCGGAGTTCTGCAAGGAGCACAGCCTCGCTTTGAACTTCATATGCAATGAGGAGCTGGTGCCCTTCTACAAAAAGCTGGGCTTCACCCCCTTCGGCACCGCCATGAAACTGTGATGACCCTGTGTATTTCGGCTGACAATGAGCGCATCACGGGAGGAGTTTTCGCAAAAGACGGAAAACTTTTCGCCTCCTTTCGCGTAGGGTGCGACAGAAACAAGACTTCCGACGAGTATTCCGCCCTTTTCCGCACGGTGCTGCGGCTCAAAGGTGTGGAGATATCCGATATAAAGGGGGCGGCGCTGTCGTCGGTGGTGCCCTCTCTCACATCTGTTTTAAGATCGGCTCTCTTCGAGCTGACCGCTTCACAGCCCGTTGCGGTGGGGGCAGGAATAAAGACAGGGGTGAGCATAAGAACAGACAATCCCTCGGAGCTGGGGGGCGATCTGGTGTGCCTTGCGGCAGCGGCTCTTTCCAAAAAGGCATTTCCCGCCGTCATTGTATCTGTCGGCGCGGCGGTGACCTTTGTGGCGGTGGACGGCTCAAAGAATCTCATAGGCTGCGCCATAGCTCCCGGCATATCCACATCTCTTTCGGCTCTTTCAAAAAGCGCAGAGCTTCTGACCACGGTGGATCTGAACAAAAATCCCCCGTCGGCCATAGGCAAAAACACCGAAAACAGCCTGCTTTCGGGCTTTGTGTCGGGGTTTGCCTGCATGATAGACGGCATGGCGGAAAAAATAGCCGCCGAAATAGGGGGAGACTGCCGATTTTTGATGTCGGGCTGTCCTCAGTCGGTGATAAACTGCTGCAAAACCCGATTTGAAATCGACGACGACATGATACTCGAGGGACTTTATACAATATATCTCAAAAACCGTATGTAAGCCTCGGCTTTACATAAATATTTTATGCGCTGTATCCCAAAGGGAACGGCAGCAAGGAGGAAAAATGAAAAACAACAAAACACTTATGCTGACTCAGCTCGCTCTGCTGACAGCCATCGAGGTCATTCTGACCTTTACGCCGCTGGGATTCATCATGATTCCCCCCGTATCCATCACGGTGCTCCACATACCTGTCATAGTGGGCGCAATCCTCACAGGCAAAAAGGGCGGAGCCGTTTTGGGCGGAGTTTTCGGCATATGCAGCGTCATCAAGGCGACAACGGCGGCGGCAAGCCCTGTGGACATGGCTTTTTCGCCGTTTCTCGCGTCGTCGGTGGGCGGCAACGCCATAGCTTCCCTCATAATGGCGGTCGGCATGAGGATACTTTTGGGCTTCCTGTGCGGCGTTATTTTTGAGCTGCTCACCAAAAAGGGAGTAAATCAGAACACATCGATAGTGGTTTCGGCCGTGGTGTCGTCCCTTGTCCACACTGTGACGGTGCTTTCGTGCCTGGCTATGTTCTTCTCCAATCTCGGAGTAGGCTTTGCGGTAATTCTCACCACCGTCGCCAGCCTCAACGGTATTCTTGAAATACTTTCGGGCGGCATAGTGGGTCTCATCGTCTGCAAACCTCTCTTGAAGCTCAAAAATAGATAGATAAAAAGACCTGCGAAAGCAGGTCTTTTTTATTGCAGAAAAGGTGACGAAGAAATTGTATAATAAACTACTTAATTTCAATTGAAATTTGTTGTTATAATTAACTGTCATAATTGGTTAATAAAATGTATAGTTTAATAAAATAACTTTTAAAAATAATCAATTTAACTAAAAATGAAATAGCAGTATTGATTTTATTGTGAATATGGTGTATAATTTAATCATAATTTACGGCTGTAACGGTATGAAGAGTAATTGTGCGTTTGTTTCCTTGGATAATTATTCTATCTCTGCTGTTCTCATCTTCTTCATCAGCTTTTGATTTGGCAAACGCTCCGGTTAGTTTTGAAGACTTCAAAATTGATTTATTTGATGAGAACAGTCAAGTTGCAGGAGCAATTATATTTGATTTAGATGTAATGAATAATGATCAAAAAGCGGCTTTGAATGATTATGTTAGGGAATTGGATATCGATTTGCCACATGATGGCATGACGATTCCTATACCTGTAAAGTTTGTGAAAAATTGTGTTGATAATGTCATTGCGTATTCTGCCGATTATCAGGAGGTAGTATTATGCTCTCCGAAATAAAGAATTTTGCATCTAAAGCCCTTAGGTATCTTTCGGAAGAAAAGAATTGGATGAGAGCAAATGTTGTCATGAACATTTTGCTGTATGCGTCGTTTATGACCGATTTTATAAGAAGAAAACCCCTGTCGTATCTCGTTTCGGGGCTTTACTGTATATGTATCGTGAGCAACGCTATCTATTTTATAAGACGCAGGAGATATATAGAAATTGTATTTTTCCTTATGATCTTTGCCGCTTTAGGGCTGTGGATGGCAAAACTTTACAGGACATCTGTCGGTTAAATGATAAGACTTTGCCAATAGGAGAGATGTTTGAGGAAAATAAAAAACCACCCGCTGTACGGGTGGTTTTTGTTTTGCAGAGAGCGAAAAACAGAGGAGCACAATTAAAAGACGGAGGGCGAACGCCCGACACGGCGGCGAGCAAGATTTTTACGGAGAATGGTGAGACAAAAGTCGGAACGACACATAGGTCGTTCCCTACGAGGTGCAGGTTTTAAGCTTTGTGTAAGGAACGGCTGAAATGCCCATTACCCCATTGACAAAGTCAATGGGGACCCCGAGAGATTAAATAGGGTTCGGCGGCACTCGCCGCCGGCGGAACGACACGGCGGTCGTTCCGTGCAAGATGGATATAAAATCTGTGCGGTTTAAAAACAAAACAATTCCGCCCCGATGGGGCGGAATGTCAGTCCTCAATTATTCTGTTTACCGCTTCCAAAAGGCCGCCGCAGGTAAAGTCGGCGTTGTTTATGTCGTCTTTTCTGACCAAAATCGTGAAAAAACCAGCCTTTTTGGCGCCGACAATGTCGGCGATGGGGTTGTCGCCTATGATGTATGGCTTTCCGCCCGTCTCCTTTGCCGCAATTTCAAACATCTCGGTTCTCGGCTTGTCGTAGCCCATGAGACCCGACACGAAAATCTTTCCGAAATACTCCCTTATGCCGAGGTCTTCCGTCACCTTTTCAAGCTCGGGGTAGTTGTTTGAAAGAATGTGGCAGGGGAGACCCTTTTCACGGCAGAGCTTTAGGGCGGGCACGGCGTCGGGAAACAGCTCATAGTTTCCGCTGTTCAGAATATGTCCCCTTATGAGACCTGCCGCCTTTCGGGCGTTTTTTTGGGGGATACCCATACGGGCAAACCCACGAATGAAATTATTTTCCACATATTTCCAGAAATTATCCCCCGTAAGGCCTCGGTTGTCCATGTAAAACCTGTCCCAGGGGTAGATGCGGCGTGTGTAGCGGCGGACAAGCTCTGTGTCCACATCTATTCCGCTCTCAAGGAGAGATCTCTGGGCGCAGACGCTCCAGATCTTCGGCGCCCTCGTTAGGGTGCCGTCAAAATCAAAAAATACAGTCTTTTTCATAATATAAAATTACCACATTTTTCGACCTTTGGCAAGAGCGTGAAATTTTTCTTTACATCGGCGCCGCCATGTGATATAATATATGTCATAATATTGAAACGAGGTGAAAACTCTTGGGCGACGAGCCTCCTAATCCGTACAGTATATGTGATTTGAATAGAGGCGCTTTGAAGGCGTCTTGTTTTGCTGTCTTTTTATCTGAATATTTTGCTCGGAAACGGCTGATTTTGTCGGCTAATGCGTTTTCGGGCTTTTTTTGCGTTTTTAAAAGACGGAGACGGGGCGTGAGGCTTTTGATATGATGCCTTTTTGAGAGACTTTAAACACACAATTATATAAAGAAAAGGTAAGGTTACATAAATGATATTTGTTTTGGTATTTTTAATAATAATGTCGGCGTATTTTTCCGCCACCGAGACGGCTTTTTCAACGATGAACAAAATAAAGGTCAAAAATCTCGCCGCGGGAGGCAACTCCAGGGCAAAGCTGGCTCTTGAGCTTTCCGACGATTTTGACACAATGATCTCCACAATACTCATAGGCAACAACATAGTCAACATAGCTTCGTCCTCCATCGCCACCGCCATCTTTATAAAGATGATGGGCGATAAGGGCGTCAGCGTTGCCACCGCTATAATGACTGTGGTCGTCCTCATCTTCGGCGAAATCTCCCCCAAGAGCATGGCAAAGGAATCTCCCGAGAGCTTCGCCATGTTTTCGGCGCCCCTGCTCAAGGCGTTTACCGTGGTGCTCACCCCCGTAAACTATATATTCAAGCTGTGGAAAAATCTGCTTTCAAAGATTTTCAAATCCTCTGACGACAGCGGCATAACCGAAGAGGAGCTCATCACCTTTGTGGAGGAGGCTGCCGCCCAGGACGGCGGCATAGGCGAGGAGGAGTGCGAGCTGATACGCTCGGCCATCGAGTTCAACGACCTCGATGTCAAGGACATTCTCACACCCCGAATCGACATCGTCGCTGTGGAAAAGGGCGACGAAAGGGAAGAAATCGCCAATGTTTTTGCCGAGAGCGGCTATTCGAGACTGCCCATATATGACGATACCATCGACAATATCCTGGGCGTCATAAACGAAAAGGATTTCCACAACTTTGTAATGACCGGTCAGAAATCCATAGACGACATTGTAAAACCTGTGGTGTTCACCACATATAATATGAAGATCTCCAAGCTGCTCACCCTGTTGCAGCAGAAAAAGTCTCACCTCGCCATAGTCACCGACGAGTACGGCGGAACGATGGGTCTTGCCACCATGGAGGACATTTTGGAAGAGCTGGTGGGCGAGATATGGGACGAGCACGACGAGGTCATGGAGGACATCGAGCAGGTGTCCGACAACACCTATAAGGTTCAGTGCAGCGCCAACATAGACAAGGTAATGAAAGAATTTTCCATCGACGAGGAGTTTGAGTCGTCGACGGTGGGCGGCTGGGTCGTCGACATTCTGGGCAGAATCCCCGAGGAGGGCGACGAGTTCGAGTATCAGAACCTCAGAGTCAAGGTTACAAAGACCGAGCAGAGGAGGGCCATCGAGGTCATGGTCACCATGTACCCCAAGGTGCTTGTAGAGGAATAAAAAATAGAAAAACAAAGTTTGTAAACCACTCAATAACAGGAGTTATATTGTGTAAATGAGGAGTAGGAGAAATATTAGCAAGGATATGCATCAAAGCGATTCCAATAGCACAAAAAGCACGAACTCGCCAATTATTTGTAATTATGCGCTTAATTCATAGAGGTTTAATAAAAATGCAACATTTACGTCATTTTTTGACGCATCTGTTACAAAGGGATGATCGATCACTGATCCTTTTCTCGAGAAGCTATCAGGTCAGCTAGCCTTCTGGTCAAATAGGTTAATATATAAGTATCCACATTATCGACCGTCAAAGGCGGGTCTGCCGTCCAGAAATTTTGTTCTCCTGTTTCATCCAATGCCCTTTTAGCTTTATATAACAGATCATATTCTTGCAACAGAGGCAGCCTGGAAGATTGATAGAGACTGGCCAGACATTGTATAATCTCCAAAACAGACCTTCGTTCTTCCTGTTCTTCCAGTATAAGGAATATCAAATAATTATTTAATGCAGTCTCTTTAGAGAAATACAAATTAAACTCCAGGAAAATCACCTCTACTCTTTTCTTCAATTCTTTTTGAGGGAGAGTCAGAGATGCTTGTTCAGCCATAATTTTCATATTATCACTCACAAATCCGGCATCAAGCATCAGGTTAGCCCAATTCAGAAACCTTTGGTCTATTTTTTGACCGAAAACGAATAGTGCCTGTATTTCCAGTGTTTCAGGAACTTTCAAAGTTATATCCTGCGCCTTGAAGAGTGTTCCGGGGCGAAGGGAAAAACGTTTCATCACATAAATCAACTGATCAATATCTTCACGCAAATCCAGTTTCTGAAACATTTTAAACGACATTCCCAAACAAGCCATATCTGGCTCAATCACGAAAAGAGACTTGCCTTTCAGATAAGCAATTATATCTTCGGCATGTATCAGCTCCTTTTCTATCGGTACATAGAAAGGAACGGATATGAAAATCAAAGACACATTACGCCCTTTGGGATTCATTTGCCGCAAAACTTCCGTTCTAAACAGAAAATGGTCCTTCCTGCATTCCAACTGCAACCGTCCGGTTTGATTGATAGGACCATCCCATTCGTAACGCATCAAAACCGTCTGCATTAGTTCCCTCAACTTTTTAGGTTTTCTGTAATTGTTGATGAAAGTCAATAACAATGTCAAAGGCAAAATAAAGAGGAAAGGGATAAAAGAAACAGCCCATAATAATCCGCTATCTATATTTCCGGATAAAAGACCTGTTATTAATAAAATGATTACA
>CAJKFC010000071.1 GCA_905199135.1 uncultured Eubacteriales bacterium | reverse complement strand
TCCATGATGGACGAGACAGTGGCCTGCTTCTATGTGCAGCAGCCCAACTATTTCGGTCTGTTTGAGGACTGCGAAGGCCTCGGTCAGGCAGTTCACGAAAAGGGCGCAAAATACATTATGGGCTGCAACCCCATAGCTCTCGGAATCATGAAAACCCCGGGCGAGTGCGGCGCCGACATAGCTACGGCGGAGGGACAGCCCCTCGGCATGCCTCTCGCCTTCGGCGGCCCCTATCTCGGCATTATGACCTGCACCGAAAAGCTTATGAGAAAACTTCCCGGCAGAATCGTCGGCGAGACGACAGACGCCGACGGAAACAGGGCTTTTGTTCTGACTCTTCAGGCCAGAGAGCAGCACATAAGAAGAGAAAAGGCCTCCAGCAACATCTGCTCCAATCAGGCTCTCTGCGCACTGACAGCTTCGGTCTATCTGGCCGCTCAGGGCCCCGAAGGTCTTGCCGAAACGGCGACACAGTGCTACTCCAAGGCACACTACGCCTTTGAGCAGATAACGGCCATACCGGGATTTGAAAAGGTATTTGACGGAGATTTCTTCCACGAGTTCGTGACAAAATGCCCATGCTCTCCTGAACTGCTCATGGCGGCGCTGGAGGAATACGGCATTCTGGGCGGTCTGCCCTTAAAGGGTGACAATATCCTTTGGTGCGTTACCGAGATGAACACCAAGGAAGAGATAGACGCTCTTGTAAATATTCTCAAGGAGGTGGCGGCTCGATGAATCTCATTTTTGAAAACAGCGTAAAGGGCAGGAGATGCACAAGGATGCCCAAGTGTGATGTGCCCGTAAAGGAGCTGCCCGAGAGCATGAGGCGTTCCTCGGCTCCGAAGCTCCCCGAGATGTCGGAAACAGACATAAGCAGACACTATACAAAGCTGGCTCAGCGCAGCTACGGTGTAAACTGCGGTTTCTATCCCCTCGGCTCATGTACAATGAAATACAACCCAAGAATAAATGAGGAAATTGCGGCTCTGCCCGGCTTTGCGTGGGTACATCCCCTTCAGCCCGAGCATACTGTACAGGGATGTCTTAAGGTCATGGCCATGGCCGAGCAGTATCTCTGTGAGATAACAGGCATGGATCAGATGACTTTCCAGCCTGCGGCAGGCGCCCACGGTGAGCTGACGGGCGTACTGCTCATCAAGCAGTATCACAAGATGCGCGGCGATACAAAGCGCACCAAGATAATAGTTCCCGATTCGGCTCACGGCACAAACCCTGCAACAGCAGTAATGGCAGGCTTTACCTGCGTGAATGTCCCCTCCGACGAAGAGGGCGGCATCGATATAGAAAAGCTCAAAGAGGCTGTGGGAGAGGATACGGCAGGTCTCATGCTGACAAACCCCAACACCCTCGGCATCTTTGACAAAAATATCCTCGAGATAACAAAGATAATAAAGGACGCGGGCGGTCTCTGTTACTACGATGGCGCCAACCTTAACGCCGTAATGGGCGAGGCGAGACCGGGCGACATGGGCTTTGATGTGGTTCACCTCAATCTCCACAAGACCTTCTCCACACCTCACGGCGGAGGAGGACCGGGCAGCGGAGCAGTCGGCTTCAAGAGCTTCCTCGCTCCCTATATGCCCAAGCCCCACGCCGAAAAGAGAGGAGAGGAGTATTTCCTCAACGGTGATATTCCCCAGTCCATCGGCAGAATGAAGGCGTTTTACGGCAACTTCTCGGTGGTGGTAAAGGCTTTGACCTATATCCTCACACTGGGCAAGGAGGGTATACCCGAAGCGTCCCAAAACGCAGTCCTCAACGCAAACTACCTCATGAAGAGGCTTTCCGAAACCTACGATGTATACACAAAGGGCATATGTATGCATGAGTTTGTCATAAGCATGGAAAAACTCCACAAGAAAAAGGGAGTTACGGCGACAGATATAGCCAAAGCCATGCTCGACGAGGGCATGCATCCGCCGACAATGTACTTCCCCCTCATAGTCCATGAGGCTCTCATGTTTGAGCCCACCGAGACAGAGGGCAAGGCGGGTCTCGACGATGTGGTTGAAGCCATGGAGAGAATATACCGCATGGCGGAGGAAAACCCCGAGAAGATGCACGAGCTGCCCCTCAAGACGGTAATTCGCCGTCCCGACGAGGTAAAGGCGGCAAGAGAGCCCGTTGTAAGGTACAATTTTGAGAAATAATGATAAATAAGACAGCTGTTGTGATAACAAAGGGGGTAAACCCCTATGAAAACCTTGCCCTCGAGGAATATCTTCTCGACAGGACGGGGGAAGGCCTTGCCATTCTCTATCTCTGGCAGAACAGTCAGACGGTGGTAATAGGCTATAATCAGAATCCCTGGGCAGAGTGCAGGGTGAAACAGCTCGAAGAGGACGGCGGGCATCTGGCCCGCCGTCTTTCAGGAGGGGGAGCCGTCTTTCACGACATGGGCAACCTCAATTTCACCTTTTTGCTGCCCGAAAAAGACTTTGATACAGCCCGTCAGACCGAGGTCATATCGAAGGCGGCATCGTCTTACGGTCTCGATGTGGAGAGGACAGGCAGAAACGACATACTGATAGGCGGCAGAAAATTCTCAGGCAACGCCTTTTTCAAAAGAAAGGGAAAGGTCTACCACCACGGCACTCTGATGATTTCGGCCGACCTTGCAAATCTCGGACATTATCTCACCGTGCCAAAGGACAAGCTGGAGTTCAAAGGGGTAAAGTCGGTAAAATCCCGAGTGGCGAATCTCACCGAATTCAACCCCGATGTGACGGTAAGCGGCATGATTGAAAGGCTGACCGAGGCCTTCGGACAGGTCTACGGCGTCACTTCCGAAATTTTTGACGGAGATTATTTCAAATGCCGTGAGCTCGACGCCCTCACCGAGAAATATTCGTCGTGGCAGTGGAAATACGGCAGAAATCTGCCTTTTGACAGCGAGATTTCGGGGCGTTTCGCCTGGGGCGGCATCAATATAAGGCTTCACGCCGAGGGCGGAGTGATAAAGACGGCGCAGGTCTTTTCCGATTCGATGGACAGCGCCATCATGTCACACCTGCCGTCTGTTTTTGAAAATATTCCTTATTCTTCGGCAAAAATGGCCGAGGCGGTAAGGAGACTTGCCGAATTGCAGGGAGACGGTCTGGAATATGAGCTCAAAAAAACCGAGCTTTATGATATAGCTGCCCTCATCGAGGAGCAGAGCTTTTAAAAAGAGGAATTTTTCCCGAAAAGGAGGAGAGGACTATGGAAAATAAATATCAACTCATCGTCATAGGCGCAGGCCCCGGCGGATATGTTGCCGCCGTCAGAGCGGCGCAGCTGGGCTTTAAAACCGCGGTCATAGACGCCAGGGAGGCGGGCGGTACCTGTCTCAACCGAGGCTGTATACCGACAAAATCTTTCCTTCACACCGCCGAGCTTTTTCACGAAGCCGAGGCAAACTTTGAGACCCTGGGACTTCACGCCGAAAATGTCTCCTACGATATGGGGAAGATTTTGCAGCGCAAAAACGATGTGGTGTCGAGACTCAGAGGAGGAGTTGAGCACCTGTTTAAGGTCAACGGAATAGACTATCTCCAGGGTACGGGCACAATTATGTCCAATGACTCGGTGCTTTTTACACCACACGAGGGAGAAAAGACCTTGCTTTATACCGATAAGATATTGATTGCAACGGGCAGTGTGCCGTCAAATCCCCCTGTGGAGGGCATGGATTTGCCCAATGTCATAATCAGTGACGAGCTTTTGAATATGGATCATCTTTACGACCACCTCATAGTGGCGGGCGCGGGAGTAATCGGAATGGAATTTGCATTTTTCTACAATTCCATGGGCAAAAATGTCACCATAATGGCTTCAAGAGACAGGATACTCCCCAAGGTAGACAAAGAGGTTGCCCAGAATCTTGAGGCGGTTCTCAAGCAGAGGAAAGTCAAGATAGTCAAAAAGGCGAGACTTAAAAAGATAACCAAAACCGATGACGGACAGCTCGAGTGCTGGTATCTCGACGGCGAGGAGTATAAGAGCGTAAAGGGTGACGGCGTCCTTCTGGCGGCAGGCAGAGCCCCCAACACAAAGGATCTTTTCGGCCCCGGAGTGTCGGTGGAGACCGATGAAAAGGGAGCTGTAAAGGTGGACGAAAACTTTGTCACAAGCATGGAAAATGTCTACGCCATAGGCGATGTAATACCGGGAACTCAGCTTGCCCATGTGGCGTCGGCCGAGGGAATATCGGCCGTGGAGCACATGGCGGGTCTTGAAAGGTCCACCGATCTTTCGGCTGTGCCAGACTGCATATATACTCTGCCCGAGATTGCCTGTGTCGGTATGACCGAGGAGGCGGCAAAAGAGGCGGGGCTCAATGTAAGGGTCGGAAAGTCTATCATGCAGACCAACGGCAAATCCCTTGTAGCCATGCAGACAAGGGGCTTTATAAAGGTGGTCTATGACGAGGACAACGACCGTCTTGTGGGAGCACAGCTCATGTGCGCAAGAGCTACCGACATAATAAATGAGCTGAGCGACGCCATCGTAAATAAGCTTTCAAAAAAGCAGCTTTTGGCTGTTATAAGACCTCATCCCACCTTCGGTGAGGCGATAAACGAAGCCATAGCCGATTTGGATTTTATGGCTATACACGGCGGAAAAAAGAAGACAAAATAAAAAAGAACCCGAGGCTCAAAGCCTCGGGTTTCTTTTATGCCTTTTTGAGTTTTTGGACTGCCAGATAGACGGGTATGCCTATGAGGGTCACTATTATGCTGCCCACCGACAGCAATGTGGACTTTGTGCCCGCCAAAAAGATCTGATTGATTATGACGAATACGCCGCTGACAGTGGCCAAAATCGGCACAAAGGGATAGAGAGGAACGCGGTAGGTTCTCTTTGCGTCGGGTTTGTCTCTTCTCAGTTTCATGACGCCGACAAAGGTCAGGGTGTAGAATGTCCAGCTGGAAAATACAGCTAAATCGGTCAGAAGGTTAAACTGTCCGCTTATGGCATATATGGCGGCAATAAAGCCGACGAGCGCTATGGAGTTTGCCGGGACATCGGCTCTGTTGAGCTTTGCGAAAAAGCGGGAGGCGGGGAAGTTGCCCTCATCAGCCAAAGAATAGGCAACTCTCGAGCCCGACATCAGAAATCCGTTGCATGCGCCGAACACCGAAATCATTATGCCGACGGACACTATCTTGCCGCCGATGTCGCCGAAAATTCTGAGGGCGACAGCCGAAGCAGGGGCTGAAAGCTGAGCCAGTTCGTCGGCGGGAAGTACCCACAGATAGGCCACATTGATCATGAAATATACCGCCATTATGACCGACACGCCGCCGACAATGGCGATAGGCAGGTCTCTTGCAGGCTTTTTCATCTCGCCCGCTATGGCGCCGACACCTGTCCAGCCCTCAAAGGCAAACAGGACTGCCACCATCAGCTGACCCAAAACTACGGCGGGATTGAGGCCTTCGGCCACAAGGGGAGTAAAAATCGTGTTGGTTCCGCTGCCCTTTACAAATCCGAAAATCATTATCAGAAACAGCGGTATCAGCTTGCATATTGTAAACACAACCTGAACTCCGCCGCCGACCTTTGAGCCGAGACTGTTGAGAAATACAACAAGGGCTATTGTGGCTATTGCCAGAGGCACAGTGTATTTCTCCGTTCCTATAAACAGGGCGGCCTGCTGGGCAAAGACTACGGCAAGGGCCGATACCATGGCCGGGTAGAACAGCACCGTCTGCACCCAGCCTGCCAGAAAGCCCATGATGGGGCTGTATATCTCCTCGAGATAGGCCACCATTCCGCCCGTCTTGGGCATCATTATGGCCACCTCAGCAAAGGTCAGCGCCGCCGCTATGCTGGCGATTCCCGTTATAATCCAGGCAAGAATGCCGAGACCGGGGGCGCCGCCCGTGGCGGTGTATATCGCCTGGGGCTTGAAAAAAACTCCCGAGCCTATGACGCAGCCGACCACTATGGCCATGGCCGTCATGACTCCGAGGTTTTTCTGAAGTTCTCTTTTTTCTTTCATATCTTCTTCCTTTCAGAAATGTTGTAAAACTATTGTAACACACAAAGGGACAAAATGTAAATAAAAAATTTAAAAAATACTTTGTTTGACGGAATATGCCTTGCGTTAATTAGAATGAATATTAGAAAATATGCGAATTAGCGCATAATTATATAAAAACCATTGTTAATTCCGACAAATATGACTCATATATTTGAATAGTGTATAAACAAAGATTGTGAAAACAGCATACACCGGTTTTATAGTTTTTTTAAATAAATACTCATTCTATCTTACCCGTTTTACAGTGTGATATAGATTTTTGTAATAAAGCCGGATAAAATCAAAAAATTTCCGCGCAGATTTTAAAGAGGTAACGCTCGTCGTCGGGGGTGTTGAGAAAGTTGAGAAGGTCTTCCTCATAGAAATGACCTTTCAGGACAACGGAGCGGCTTTTCAGATATTCGTATATTCCTCGGTATATTTCGGGCAGGTCGCCGTAGCTTCCCTTGCGGTAAAAGACGGCGTATCGGCCCGCGGGCTTTATAAAAAGTCTTTCGGAAGGTATTTCTTTGTCGGCTTTGCTGAAATAAATACTTTCGGCGAAAATGCCGTTTTCCATGCTCTCTTTGAAAACTATGCCGCCTATGGGGATTTCATAGCCGTAGCCTATGCTGCGGCAGTATTCTATGTGGTCTCTTATGGACATGAGATACTGGTCGCCCTGTGCAGTGAGTTCGCTCTCCATACATATGAGATACTCCTCGGGGCAATCCTCAAAGAAACAGCCCTCAAAAGAGGAAGAGTCATTTTCAAGCTGTACAGCCTGTTCGGTAGTGGAGATGGCGTCCGAGAGAATGTCCCACATCCTGTTGAGACGCTGTCTTTCAAATTCCAGCGCAGCGCGGCGCTCCTTGAGCAGAGACAAAAAGCCTGCGGTACTCTGGCTGGCTATATAGCTTTTTATATCGGGCAGGGAGGTGCCAACCGACTTGAGAGCCGATATTATGTCAAAAATTAAAAACTGACGGGCAGAATAGTATTTATATCCGTTTTCTCCCGTCTTTTCCGGTTTTAAAAGACCTATTTTCTCATAGTGGCGCAGGGTGTCTTTGGTTGTGCCGCAGAGGGAGGCGAATTCTCCGCTCTTGAAAAACATCTGTGACATAAACTTCTCCGAAAAAATTATTTAGGGGGGTTGACTGTGGTGTTACACCATAGTATATACTAACATACAATGATCACACAATCAACATCAGATCTGAAATATTTTTCGTGAAAGGACATTTATGGATTTAAACAGTAGGTTTGATGTGCCGAAGCTTTTGAGATTTGCAATGCCCACCGTTATAATGATGGTGTTCACATCGATTTACAGCATGGTGGACGGCATATTTGTTTCGAGATTTGTAAGCGCCGACGCGCTGACGGCGGTAAATATAGTATACCCCATGATATTTATTGTAACAGGAATCGGAATAATGTTCAGCACGGGCGGCAGCGCCTGCGTGGGCAAGACCATGGGCGAGGGAAATGAGGAGGCGGCAAGGTCGCAGTTTTCCCTTATATGCCTTGTGACAGCTGTTACAGGTGCGGTGCTGTCGCTTGTTTCGCTGATTTTTATGGAGGAGCTGACAGGCCTTTTGGGAGCTACCGACAGAATCGCTCCCATGTGCGTCGAATACGGGGCGATAATGATGGCGGCGTCGCCGCTGTCAATGCTTCAGATAGTCTTTCAGATGTTTTTCGTAACGGCGGGAAAACCCAAGACAGGCCTGTATCTCACCGTTATTTCGGGGCTTTCCAATGTGGTGCTCGACTATCTCTTTATAGCGCATTTCGGCATGGGCATAAGGGGAGCGGCACTGGCTACGGCGGCAAGTTTTGCCGTGGGCGCCCTGTTTCCCCTGTGGTATTTTTTGAGGAAAAGTAGAGAGCTGTATTTCGGCAGGCCGAAATTTGACGCGGGAGTCATATTTCAAAGCATGTATAACGGAGCCTCCGAGATGGTCAGCAACGCAGCCGCCGCCGTCACAACATTTTTATTCAACATAACCATGATGAGGATAGCCGCCGAGGAGGGGGTGGCCGCCGTCACCATAGTGCTTTACACCCAGTTCCTCTTTACATCGGTGTATCTTGGCTTTTCCAACGGCGTTGCGCCCATTTTCAGCGTCAGCTACGGCAGTCAGAACAGACAGCGGATAAAACAGCTGAGAAAGATATGCTTTTCGCTCATAGTGCTGTTTTCGGTGGTGTCTGTGTGCTTTGCGCTGGCGGTGTCGAGACCTCTGATAGCGGTTTTTGCCAAAGAGAGCACAAGCCTTTTTGACATGGCTTTGAGGGGGTTCAGGATTTTCGCCGTGAATTTCCTTCTGGCAGGGGTCAACATATTCGCCTCGTCGTATTTCACTGCGCTTTCCAACGGAAAGGCGTCGGCCATAATCTCATTTTCCAGGACATTCGTGTTTCAGGCTCCCTTTGTAGTGCTGCTGCCCTATGAAATGGGCATAGACGGAGTTTGGCTGGCGATACCTTTCGCCGAAGCGGTGACTCTGTTTGTGGTGCTGTGGCAGTTTGTAAGATATAAAGGTGTATACTGCGATTAAAAAAGCAAGGCTTTCGCCTTGCTTTTATTTATCAAAAGGTTTTATGTCGAGAATGGGAGTGCCTTCAAACATATCCGAGCCTTTTACGGCTATGTCACAGCCGTCTATCAAAATTATGCGGCAGACCGTGCGCCCGATTCCGTTGGGACGGTTGGGGCTGTGGGTGTTGAAAACTCCCGTCTCTATTTTGTGCTTCTGGGAAAAAACCGTCAGGGAATATCCCTTTGAAAGGCTGAAATGGAAGAGAACCTCGATGCTCTGTCCTGCTTTAAGTCCGCAAAGACCCTCTTTGAACTGAGGCAGAATGTGGAGCACGGCGGAATTTTCCGAAATATTGCCGTCGAAACCGCCTTTGTCGGTGAAATCCAACGAGGTCACAAAGCCTATGGGGGTCATCTCTATGGTCATGGCTTCACCTTCTGTGTAATCCTGTTAAAATGATAGCACATTCGGGAGATAAAATCAATGAAAACAAAAAAGACAACCACAAAGTGGTTGTCTTGGTGCGGTCGGGGGGACTTGAACCCCCACGGGACTGCTCCCACTAGCA
>CAJKFC010000070.1 GCA_905199135.1 uncultured Eubacteriales bacterium | reverse complement strand
TAAGCCCCGTATAATCCAGCCCGAGGGCGTCGGCTCTTTTGACTTCAATAAGACCTTCAAGTCCTGCTCTTTTTATGTTGTCCTTGCAAAGCTGCACTGCCTGGGGAGATATATCCGAGGCGTGTATCGGCATGGGCACACGGTTTTCACGCTCTATGGCCGCCGACTTTTGCTTTTTCCACACCGAGGTGTCATAGAATGCCCAGTTTTCGGCGTCAAAGCTTCTTCTGGCGCCGGGAGCGATATTCATGGCGGCCATTGCCGCCTCTATGGCGATGGTACCCGAGCCGCAGAAAACATCGTAAAAATCCTCCCTGCCCTTGTATCTGGCTATCTTTACCATGGCGGCAGCGAGAGTTTCTCTTATGGGAGCCTCATTGGAAGCCAAACGGTATCCCCTCTTATAGAGCGGAGCTCCTGTGGTGTCGAGGAAAATATACGCCATGTCATCTATAATCGAAAACTGTATCTGTATTTTTGCCCCCGTTTCGGGAAGAGCCGACACGCAGAGCGCCGAGCGAAGTCTCTCAACCACGGCTTTTTTGATTATCCTCTGACAATCGGGAATGCTGAAAAGCTTGGAATGTACCGAATGTCCCTTTACGGGGAAGGCGTTGAGCCTGTCTATGTATTTTTCCCATCTGAGGGCCTTTACTCCCTCAAACAGCATATCGAAAGTGTCGGCTTTGAATTTTCCGACCACAAGGAGCACTCTTTCTCCGCATCTCAAAATGATATTGGCGCGGGCGCACTCCGCCATATCTCCGTCGAAGAAAACTCTTCCGTTTTCGGCCGAAACATTTTCAAAACCGTTGAATCTCAGCTCGTCGGCCACAAGGCCCTCTACTCCCATAAGGCACGGGACGCAAAAATTGTATTTCATAAAACTTCCTTTTAAACTTATTTTTATAAAGATTCATCAGGGCAGAATATCTGCCCTGATGTCACATAGGGTCTATTTGCTTATAATCAAGCCGAAGCCGCCGTTGTCTCTCTTGTAGAGTACGCAGTATTTCTCATTTTCATCGGAGTTTTTGAAGAAGAAAAATTCATGGTTCAAAAGCTCCATCTGGAGGATAGCGTCTTCCACAGTCATGGGCTTGAGATCAAACTCCTTGATTTTCACCACCGAAGTGTTCTCGTCGCTCATGTCGATATTTCCGATATACGGTTTGTCAAAAGCATTCTCACGAAGCTTTTTGGCAAGCTTTGTCTTGTTCTTCTGGATCTGTCTTTCTATGCTATCTATTGCTCCGTCCACCGAAGTGTACATGTCATTTGAGCTTTCCTCGGCTCTGAAATAATATCCTGCGTGTTTGACGGTTATTTCGGTAATATGTCTGCCGCGCTCGATCTTAAAGGTCACATGAGCGGCCGATTCTCTGTCAAAATAACGCTCGAGCTTTTCGCATTTTTTCTTTGCGTACTCGCGAAGCTCTTCAGATACGGAAACTTTTCTGTCAGCAATAATAATAGTCATAATTTACCTCTCTTTTCTCGCGACAAAGGAGGAAGATCAGATGATTACCTCACAGTGTCTTGTTACATTACAGCCAATGTTTACAAAACAAGGAAGGCCGGCAATGTGAGTCGGATAAGAAAGCACTTTTACGCCGATACATGTAACTCTTCCGCCAAAGCCCTGGGGGCCTATGCCGAGAGAGTTGATTTTTTCGAGCATATCCTTCTGCAGCTGCTCGTAGTATTCCGACTGAGCGGGGCTGTCAAGAGGAGATACACAAGCCTTTTTCGCCAAAACGGCTGCCATGTCGGAAGTTCCGCCGAGACCTACGCCGACGATTATCGGCGGACAAGGCAGCGAACCTGCCTCCTCAACACACTGGGCAACATAGTTTATAATGTCGTCTCTTGTGGCTGCGGGAGTAAACATTTTCATCTTGCTCATGTTTTCACTGCCGAAGCCCTTTGGCGCTACCGTAAGCTTAATTTTATCGCCCGGTACCAGCGAAGTGTGTATAACTGCCGGTGTGTTGTCGCCTGTGTTAACTCTGTTCATGGGGTCTGCCACGACGGAAAATCTCAGATATCCGTCCTTATAGCCCTGACGGACGCCTTCATTTACAGCGTCTGTAAAGCTTCCGCCCTTTATATGAACATCTTGTCCGATTTCGGCAAAAATGACGACCACTCCGGTATCCTGACAAATTGCCACCTGCTTGTCTCTTGCAAGCTTGGCATTCTGCTGGATTTTATCAAAAACCTCCAAAGCGGTAGGAGATTCTTCAACTTCTTTAAACTTTGCCACAGCGTCGACGACATCTTTCGGCATATTGCAGTTTGCGTCTATGCATGCCTGTCTGACTGCGGCTGTAATTTCTTTGATATCTATTTCTCTCATATTACTTTACACGCACTCCGTCTATAAATACTGCTGTTGTCTTGGAAGCTACCTCCAATGGGCTGCCGTCGAATACGGCGATATCGGCGTCCTTGCCGACCTTGATAGAACCGACTCTGTCATCGACATGTGCAACCTTTGCGGCGTTGATTGTGACTGCCTTAAGAGCCTCCATCTTGTCCATACCCTCCTTAACTGCCATCATGGCGCATACGGGAAGGTTTTCAATGGCCACTACGGGGTGATCGGTTGTAATCGCCATTGTACAGCCGAAACGCTGAACCTCACCGTAGGAAGCAAATGTCTTGTTCTTTGTCTCAGGCTTGCTGGATACGCCCAGTGTTGGACCCATGCAGAACTCCACATTGTTCTTCTTAAGCTGTTCTTTTACCCTTACAGCATCGGAAGTGTGGATTATATTGAACTGGATGCCGAATTCATTGGCGACTCTCATTGCCGTGAGAATATCGTCTGCGCGGTGAGCGTGGATATGTGCATAAAGCTCGCCCTTGAGAACAGGAATCATTGCCTCGAGCTTCATATCAAAGGGAACATCTATGCCCTTTTCTTTCTTCTCCATGTACTGCTTTGTCTTGAAAAGAGCCTCACGCAAAATGGCGGCTGTTGCCATTCTTGTCTGGGGAGACTTTTTGTCTCTGTTGTAATAGCCCTTGGGGTTCTCGCCGAAAGCCATCTTCATGGCTGCGGGAGCCTTTATGACCATATCGTCGGGATCGGTACCCACGAGCTTTATAGCTGCCAGCTGACCGCCGATGACATTTCCGCTGCCGGGGCCTGTGACGGCAGTTGTAATACCTGCGTTTACAGCCAGACCGAAAGCCTTGTCATAGGGGTTTATGGCGTCTATACCGCGAAGATGAGGAGTCCACGGATCGGTCGATTCGTTGGTGTCGTTGCCTTCCCAGCGAATGGACTCTTCCATAACGCCTATATGGCTGTGGCACTCGACCATGCCGGGCATTATGTATCCGCCGCAGGCGTCATATACCTCTCCGTCATATTTAGGAGCGTCTTTTGCGTCGCCGAAAGCGGTTATTTTTCCGTTTTCAAAATCCACATAGCCGTTTTCGAAAACCTCTCCCTCCATGGTGAGAAGCTTACCATTGATAATTCTCATGTGTTTTCCTCCCGATTTTTTATTTTGTACTGTTATTACGACATATTTTTCAAATATCCGATGATATAATAATAACCGTAGTGAATGGCCAAACCGTTCATATCTTTATCCCCACAACCCTATATTCGGCGTCCGCCTCGGCGGGCGCTTCTTTTTTCAGTCGGTTATGTTGACGAATACCTTTTCTCCCGGCGTAACATATCCCAGCTTATCACGGGCGACTTTTGCGATATACTCGGGGTCGTCTGCGTTTTCGATAATCGCCTCTATTTCGGCATTTTTGAGCTCCTGCTGCTCCACAGTATCGGTTAAATCAGAAAGCTCAATTCTTTTATTCCGTATCTGCACCTGAAGTGATATTATGGTGTAGATAGCGTAGACGGCAAAAAGCAAAACGCCTGTTTTGAGCAAAATTCCCGCTCCTTTGTTTTTTCTCATTGTACCTCCAAGGGAAAAACGCTAATAGTTTTATATACTTTATTTTATACCTTTTTTCAAAAAAGTCAATTAAAATTATTATTTTCAGGACTTTTTAAACAGCGTATTGAAAAGCAATATGCCCGAGAGCACCGACAACAGCTGATGAAGGCGAAATTCCCCTTTTGAAAACACCAGTATGAATATAAAAAGGAGTACCGCCGAAATCAGTGATGAGACAAAATCAGGCAGAAATGAGATAAACCACGGGAGCTTTTTACAGATAAAGCCCGAAATTTTAAACAAAAGGGCCACTGCAATACCGACAAAAACCGAGTATATGAGGATATTGAACTGCTCGAAAACCGAAAAATTCATTTAAACACTCTCGACCAGAAAGAACCCGCGCCCAGTTTGCTGTCGGTGTATTCCATCGCCGACACAAGACCCTCTATCACGGTGTCTCCTGTCTCTATGTTGAGCTTTTCGATTCTGAGATCCTCGCCGCGGATTATGAGACAGCCCATTGAAGTCTCCATGACTATCTCATTTTCGTCAAACTCCAAAACCTCTTCCACGCCCGACACGCTCATCTTTTCTCTCGACTCCAAAACTATGTTGTGAGCAATGCCCGCGACCGCTGCATTTTCATTTTTCATGAGTCTACTCCCTTTCATACAATATATCCGATTATATGAAAGGAAAAGCGATTATATTCTCAGTTTACCTGCCTGTACATGAGCTCGGCGTCCTCTTTTCTCACATGCTCCAAAACATTGAGAACCTCCACCGTAGTGCTCTTGTTTCCGAAATAAATGGTGATTTTATCGCCCACCTTGACCTGATATGAAGCCTTTACGGGCTTTCCGTTGACCTCTATCTTTTCGCCGTCACAGGCGTCGTTGGCCACGGTTCTTCTCTTTATAAGTCTCGATACCTTGAGATATTTATCTATTCTCATTTAAACCTCCGAATTGAAAGACGGTAATCAAAATATTTATATAGATATTATATCACATTTCATTGTCAATTTCAACAGTATATCCCCGCAAAGCTGCCGAAAACATAAATACAACCCCCAAAAATATCTTTTGAGGGTTGTATTCAAAAGGTTTTACTTTTTCTTCACCGCCGCAGCTGCGATAAGGCATATCAGAATTCCCAGCGCAAAGGGTATTGCGTAAAAGAATGCCACATACGCCGGGGCGCTGCAGCCCGGACACATTTTCAGATACACATAGTTGGCAGAAACTACGGCGCACATTGTTCCGAACAGGGCGATGGCCGATATACAGAAAATCCTGTACCACAAAGTTTTGCTTTTCATGGTTTTCCTTCTTATCTCCTTTTCAAAATCAGAGATATCCCGAAAAACATGGCGGCCGTACACAGAATCATAGCTATTCCCCTGCCGTTCACCGTGATGGCTGATGAGGCGTCAAGACTGCCCGCAGCTTCGGGAAACAGCGCCGAGAAAACTCCGATAAGAATTATCGCCCCGAGGGACAGTCCGAATATCGCCGTCCCTGCCGCAAGGGAATAATTTTTAACCTTTTCGGCGTTTGCCTCTTTGCCCTCCATATCTTCACCTTTCAAAAGGCTGTCGGCAGACACCTTGAAGTACTCGCAAATAGCTAAAAGCTTTTCGTACTCAGGCATCGCCTGACCCGTCTCCCACTTGGATACAGACTGTCTTGAAACACCGATTTTCTCGGCCAGCTCCTCCTGGGAAAGGCCGCTGTTTTTTCGTATCTCGTAGAGTTTTTCAGAAAATTTCATATTTCCTCCTCTGTCTGTATTATACCTCGCGGAGCGGTAGAATTCTGCATATACACAGGTGCAACTGCGCAACCGATCGTTGCAATTACTCTAAAATGCCGATATTCTGCTTGAGTTTGAGTATTCTGTAAACCGACTCATCTATTCTCTCTTCCGCTATCTCGCCGTTTTTGACCGCCGTCAAAACCTCCTCTATCTGGGTTTCAAAATCGGTGGAACACAGCAGGTCGTTGCCCGCTTTTACAGCCAGTACGGCGGCACTCTGCTCGCCTATGTAGTCAGTCAGACCCTTCATAATCAGATCGTCGGTGACGATAACTCCGTCAAAGCCGAGATAATTTCTCAAAAGCTCATGTACCTTTTCAGATATGGATGCGGGAAACTCACCGTCGACCGCCGTCACGATATTGTGGCTTATAAGCACCATGTCTGCCCCGTTGGCTATTCCCTCGAGAAACGGCACAAAGTCGGTGCTCTCAAAGTCACTCAAAGGCCTTTCATCGGTTATTATGCTCTCATGGCTGTCGCCGTTGTTACCATAGCCGGGAAAATGTTTGAGCACCGAGGCTATTCCCTCTTTTTTCATGGTCTGAACCACCGTCTTTACATACTTCGCAGTGTCCTCGGCTCCCATTCTCAAAGTTCTGTCGTACATGAATGCCTGCTCATCGGTGGTCACATCGCAGACGGGAGCAAAATTGGTGTTTATTCCCAGAGACAAAAGAAGTCTGCTCTTTTCCTCTGTATCCTCGGCTACCGCCTCAAGTCCTCCCTCGCCGTATATCTGCGACGGAGATTTAAAAGGAGTATCTCTGAGGTTTTCGTTTCGGCTCACTCTGACCACGGAGCCGCCCTCTTCATCGACGGCTATCAGCATTTTTATTTTGGATGCCTGCTGAAAGGATTCAATCTGTGATTTTACATCTTCCTCTGTTTTGTCCTTAAAATCCCTTCCGAAAAGTATATATCCGCCGAGAGGATATTTCTCAAGTATCTCGGTCTGATTTTCGGCAGGACATCTGGCTATAAACATCTGGCAGACCTTTTCTTCAAGGGTCATGCCTTCTATCATCTCCTCTAAGGGGTCTTTAGGCTCTGCCGTAGTAGTTTCGGTCTCGCTCTCCGGTGTGCTTTCCTCTGTATCTTCGGCAAAGCTGCTTTCCTTTACACTATTCGGCACAACAGAGGTACAGCCGTGTAAAAGGCACAGGCACATAAGGAGGGACATAATTTTTCTCATTTCAAAACTCCCTTCAAATCAAACGCCGGTATAAAGCTCTCGTCGGCGGCCTCACCCTCCTGGAGAAACCCGTTTTCCACTCCGATTTCCATGGCAAAGGATACTACATCGTCATATTCCTTCTCGGTGAGCTTTCTGTCTATTTCAGGATATGCCGACAGATCTCCGTGGGGCGTGTACTGGCTCATTATACTGATATATATATCGTCTTTGTAGGTATCATAAAGGTATTTTATGACATTTTTGCTGTCTTCGGTCATGGACGGCAGTACAAGGTGGCGCACGATCATTCCCTTTTTCATAAGTCCGTCCGAATCAAATGCAGGAGCTCCCGCCTGCCTGAACATCTCTTTTAGGGTCGCCTTCGCCGCGGACGGATAGTTTCTCCTTTTGGAATATTTCACCGCAAGTTCTTCGTCCATGTATTTAAAATCCGGCAGGTATATGTCGACCGTACCCTCCAAAAGCTTCAGGGTCTCGACATTTTCATAGCCTGAACTGTTATATACTATCGGCAGTTTAAGACCGTTTTTTCTCGCTGATGCCACGGCTTTTACGATATGGGGTGCATACTGCGCTCCTGTCACAAGATTTATATTGCAGGCGTTTTTGGCCTCAAGTTCGAGAAATATCTCCGCAAGCCTGTCAACGGAGACCTCTGCTCCGAAGCCGCCGTGGCTTATCTCTCCGTTCTGACAAAACACACAGCCGAGACTGCATCCCGAAAAGAAAACTGCGCCGCTGCCCGCCCTTTGACACAGCACCGGCTCCTCCCATTCGTGAAGGTCTGCCCTCGCTATTTTTACATTTTCTCCCGCCTTGCAGGCTCCATATGTTTTATGCCTGTTCGCCCCGCATTTCACGGGGCAGAGCAGGCATTTTTCAAGTTTTTTCATTACTTTATCTCTTTGAGATATTCGACAAGCTCATCTACTTTACTCTCTGTTGTAGCCCAGCTTGTACACAGTCTTATGGCCGATCTCTCGTCATCTATCTTCTGCCAGAACGAATATGCGAAGCGCTCTTTGAGCTTTTCAAGAAGAGAATTGGGGAAAATCGGGAAAATCTGATTTGTGGGTGATTCAATAAGGAAATCAAATCCGAGATTTTTTATCTCTCTCTGAAGTTTCTGAGCGCAGGCGTTCTCGCCCTTTCCTATTTCAAAATAGAGACCGTCCTCAAAGAAGGTCTTGAACTGAACTCCCAAAAGTCTGCCCTTTGCGAAAAGTCCGCCCTTCTGCTTGATGATATATCTGAAGTCCTCGGCATATTTGGGTTCGTTGATTACAACAGCTTCTCCGAAAAGCGCTCCCAGCTTTGTTCCGCCTATGTAGAAAATATCGGTAAGTGCTGCCATATCAGCCAGTGTAACATCATTTTTATCCGATGTAAGTGCGCAGCCGAGTCTCGCTCCGTCTGCAAAGAGAATGAGGTTCATTTCCTGACAGACATTGTAAAGTGCGGTCAGCTCCTCTTTGGAGTATATAGTGCCTATTTCGGTGGGCTGGGATATGTATACCATTTTGGGCTGCACCATATGCTCTGCGGTCTCGTCCTCATAATGGGCTTTTACCGTCTGTCTCACCTGCTCGGCAGTTATCTTGCCGTTGTCTGTCGGCAGAGCTATGACCTTGTGACCTGTATTTTCAATGGCTCCCGACTCATGGACATTGATATGTCCTGTAACTGCCGATATGACGCCCTGATGGGGGCGGAGCACGGCGCTTATCACAGTCGCGTTGGTCTGTGTTCCTCCTACGAGAAAATGCACTATACTTTTTTCATTTTTAAGGTGGTCTTTTATAAGTTTTTTGGCCTCTTTGCAGTATTCGTCCTCGCTGTATCCGGGGTGCTGTTCATAATTTGTCTTTACAAGAGCTTCAAGAATTTTGGGGTGCGCTCCCTCGCTGTAATCATTCACAAAAAAATACATGTCGATTATCCTCCGTGTCATTTTATAATATTATACACCCTTCAAATAAGTTTGTAAATCATCAATATTCATCAAAAGACAAAAAGCAGCAAAACACAATGTTTCACTGCTTTCTGGAGCTGGAAATCAGACTTGAACTGACGACCTGCTGATTACGAATCAGCTGCTCTACCGGCTGAGCTATTCCAGCGTATTAAATTGGCTTACTTATTTTTTCGCAAAGAGCTTTGCCGTGTCGTAAAATGAGAGATGTTTTACCGATTTTATGTCAAACTTCACAAGGGCAAAAATAAGCTGCATCATTGGGCCTGCTATGAGGGCTATAATAATTGTGCCGAGACCGACAGAGCCGCCCATAAAGAAACCTATTATGACGGCTGTAAGCTCTATGACACATCTGCACAGTCCCACTGGCTTACCTGTCTTTCTTGTGGCTACCA
>CAJKFC010000069.1 GCA_905199135.1 uncultured Eubacteriales bacterium | reverse complement strand
GCTTCGATCGGGTCGAGCTTGGCGGCCTTGTTGGCGGGATAATAGCCGAAGAACATACCGAGAATGGCCGAGAATGTAAAGGCTATTATCGCTGTGGGAATACTGGGCAGATATACTTCCTTGAGTATTGCCGCCGACAGCACCACAGAGCCGATTCCCCCGATTATTATTCCTATGACACCGCCGAAGGCGCTGACCGCCGCAGCTTCGATGAGAAACTGCCATGTTATGTTGGACTGCTTTGCGCCTATGGCCATTCTTATGCCTATCTCTCTCGTTCTCTCGGTGACCGACACCAGCATGATATTCATGATGCCGATACCGCCGACGAGAAGGGATATGGAGGCGATGCCCGCCACAAGAAGGGTCATCATGGTGTTGGATTCGGCGATGGCGTCCTGCCATTCATTGGAGGAGTATACGCTGTAATCCCATTCGTTTTTAAAGTGGGGCTTGAGAAATGCCTTTATCTCCTCGATGGCCGCTGTAACCGACTCGCCGTTCTTGCCCTTTATGACAAACTGGTCGATGGTGGTGGTGCCCGAAATAGTTCTGTTGAGAGTATAGGGCACCACGATCTGATTGTCGTCGGTGTACTGCTGCATATCGGTGGGAGTGTCGGGATATTTGGATTCATACACTCCTATGACGGTGAAGTTGTAGCCGTTTATTTTTATCTGTTTGCCCACCGGATTCTCAAGGCCGAAAAATGAGTCGGCTATGTATGAGCCTATGGTGCACACCCTTACGCGGTTTTTTATGTCGGCGTAGGAGATGGTGCGTCCGTTTTTCAAGGTCCAGTTGTTGCAGAGGTCATAGTCGGCGCTTCCGTACCTGAGGCGCATCTCTATGTTCTTTGTCTTGTACCTGGCCTGCACCGAAGCTCCCGCGTTGGGAGTTATGCCGTCGACATATTCGTCTAAGGTTTTACAGAAGGCGTAAAGTTCGTCAGTGAGGTCGTTCTGCCATGAGGAATAGTAGACATCTATTCGGTTGGTACCCATGGAGTTGTAGCTGTCCATAATCTGCTTTTGGGCACCCTGCATAACCGAAACCAGCGTTATGACGGAGGCGACGCCTATGATGATGCCCAGCATGGTGAGCAGTGATCTCGTCTTGTTGTGCCATATGCTTTTTATGGACATTTTAAAGGTTTGGATTATATTCATACTTTCAACACCTCCGCTATTGCGGCCTGACGGAGGGCCTCGTCTGTGATCTCATCGCCTATCTTGTGGCCGTCCTTTATGGTGATGATTCTTTTGGCCACCTTTGCCAGCTTGTTGTCGTGGGTGATGAGAATTATGGTGGCTCCCTCGTCGTTGAGCTTTATAAGCTTGCCCATTATGTCGGCGCCCGCCTTGGAGTCCAAATTACCCGTCGGCTCGTCGGCCATTATTATGGGTGGCTTTGCGGCGATGGCTCTCGCTATGGCGACGCGCTGCTGCTGGCCGCCCGAAAGTTCGCTGGGCCTGTGATTTACCCTGGCCTCAAGGCCAACTTCGCACAGGGCGTCATATGAGAGCTGCTTGCGCTCTGTTCTGCCCATGCCGCGGTAAATAAGCGGCAGCTCGACATTTTCAAGAGCGGTGAGGTTGGGGATGAGGTTGAAGCCCTGAAATATAAAGCCGATGCTGTTGTTTCTTATCATGGCCAGCTTTTTGGGATGCATGTCGGACACCGCTTCGTCTTCGAGATAGTATGTGCCGTAGGTCGGTATGTCGAGGCAGCCCAAAATATTCATAAGGGTGGATTTTCCCGAGCCCGACTGTCCGAGTATTGTGACGAACTCGCCCTCCGATATGGAGAGGGATACATCGTCCAAAGCTCTGACCTCCGAGTCCTTGCCCTCATTATATATTTTGCTTATGTTTCTTATATCTATCAGCATATTATCACCGGCCTTTAACCTACCATGATAACTTCGCCGCCCATGGAATCCTCGTTCAGGGTGCGGGATGCCACCTCAACACCTTCTGTAAGACCGGAAAGTATTTCGGTGTTGGCGTCGTCGGACAGACCGATTTCAACTATGACGGGAGTAAAGCCCTTGGGAATGCTGTCGGACTGAACATCGGCCACATTCTCACTGCCCGTAAGGCTTTCGTTCTTGACATAGACAAGGGTACCCATATCGCTGTAAACTATTGCGCCCGATGGAACTATGAGACAGTCCTCCTTGACGAGAGATGTCATGGAATAGTCGACATTCATGTTGGGAAGCAGTGTGCCGTCATTTTCTACCGCTATTTTAGCGGGGAAATATGCCACAGAGCCGCCGAAGTTGCTCTCGCCGCGCTTTGCCTCAAAGCTGAGATAATCCAAGGTGCCCTGCCATGTCTTGGGTTCGGCGCCGCCGTTATATGTAATTGTAGCGGGCATGCCCACCTGAAGCTTGTTGACATCGAGCTCGTCTATGTTGACCTCGACAAAAAGGGAAGAGGTGTCGGAAATCGACAGAACCGATGTGCCCGAAGCTGTCAGCTTGTCGCCGGGGGAGATCATTACAGAGGAGACCATGCCGTCGATTTCGGCGACGATCTCTGTGTTTTCGATGGAGTTTGTCAGCTCCTGAACCTTTTTGTCGGCCTCTTCATAGGCTTTCTGTGCGTCGGCAACGGCGCTTTCAAGGTTCTTGGGGTCGACAGAGAGTATTGTGGCGCCGGCATTGTACTCGCCGTAGTCCATTACATTGGCGTATGTGACTTTGCCGCCGCTCTTTGCGGTGATGGCCATGGAGTTGATGTAGTCAAGCTTGCCGCCCTCATAGGGGAAAGCTTCGCCTGCGGGGGTGTTGACGCTGGCTGCCGCAACTGCGTCTTTGGCCAGAGTGCCGGGGTTGGGAACAGATATGTAAACCCTGAAGAGTATCGAACCGTCGGGAGATACCTTCTTTATCTTGTCGATCTGATATACCTTGCCCGAGGTGTATGTCATGCTGTCGGAAACCGAGACATTGGCCGACTGACCGACGGCGATGTCATTTATGTAGGCGTGGCTGAAATAGAGCTCCAAAAGCATTGTGGAGTCGTCCACAAGAGTGCCAAGTTCTGTGCCCGCGGCAACCTCTTCGCCCTGCTTGATCTTGGGGGCTCCGATGAGCTTGCCCTTGAAAGGAGCTGTAACCGTGGTGTTTTTCAGGTTTTCCACAGCGGTCTCCAAATTGGTGAGAGCGTTCTTTTTGGCGGTGTTTGCAGCTTCCAGCTCGTCCATAAGGTCGCTGGCGTCTATCGAGAAGAGCTTGTCGCCTGTCTTGACTATGTCGCCTGCATTGACATAGACTTCAGTGACGGTGCCCTGGGTTTTCGCTCCGTATTCCTTTTTGTTTTTAGGCACAACCGAGCCGAAGCCCTTTACCACAGAGCTCAAAGTGCCTCTTGAGGACATGGCTGTGGGAGTGGGGGTTTCGTCCTTTTTGAGAAAACCGTTTACAAGGCTGTAAATACCGTAGCCCAAGGCGGCAAGGATTACTACCCAAAGGGTAATCTTGAGCCATTTCGGCAGTTTTCTCTTTTTCTTTTCGGTGGCAAACTTGTTTCTTACGGGTTTGTCCTGATTGTTGGTGAGAGCAGCGGTGCTTTCAGCGGAAGACACGGTTTCCGCCGGCGCTGCCGTCGGCTTTTTCTTCTTGAACATTTTGATACTCCAATCTTTTTACCAAAATTATATAGTAATCCACTACTATAATAGACTCGTTATTTAAAAATATGTTTCATAAATTTCTTAAAAAAATCTTACAAATTGTCGAAAAAATGCCTTTATTTAATAATATAGCATAAATGACATAAAGTCAATTAAAACGGAGTAACAAGACAGAAACAAAACGGAAAAGATGAGCCCCCTTTACATTGCGCCTCCGATTTGATATACTGTTGTGTAATGATATAAAATTATGAGGTGGGTATGTTCAGAAAAACTTTTTCCGACAAGGTGTTTTTAAAGACTCTTACGACGCTGGCTCTGCCTATCGTCCTTCAGAATCTGATATCCTTTTCGGTGTCCATGACAGACACTGTCATGCTGGGATTTGTCGGGCAGGGGGAGATGGCGGCGGCGACCCTTGCCAATGCGTTCTTTTTTGTGGTAGGGCTTATGATTTTCGGCTTTCAGAGCGGAGAATCGGTGCTCATCAGTCAGTATTGGGGAAAACAGGACAAAAAGAGCATAAGCAGGATACTGGGTATAGCCTGGGCGTGTGTGCTGGCCATAACTCTTTCGGTGGCGGCCTTTGCCATAATCGCACCTCAGGCGGTAATGAGAATATTTTCCAACGAGACGCACATTATAGAGATGGGAGCCAGATATGTCAGGGCGGTGGCCATAGCCTATCCCCTTAACGCCTTTACATCTATATATGTATCGGCACACAGAAGCATGGAAAATCCAAAGCTGGGTCTTTTTGTATTCGCAAGCTCGGCAATTATAAATGTGGTGGTCAACTATATTTTCATTTTCGGCGCGTTCGGCTTTCCTAAACTTGGAGTTGTCGGCGCCGCCGTCGGCACAGTCAGTGCAAGGATTATAGAGTTTGCCATCGTAATGGTATATATATTTGTAAACAAGATATTCAAGATCGACTTCAAAGCCCTGTTTAAGCCCGGAAAAGACATGGTGAAAGACTTTTTCCGCTATGCCACTCCGGTCATTTTCAATGAGACCATGTGGGGCATGGGCTTTTCCAGCCTTTCGGCCATATACGGCAGAATGGGCAGCGATGTGGTGGCGGCCATCACCATATGCCGCAACATCGAAAGCGTACTCAATGTTGTGTCCTTAGGCATAGGCAACGCCGCCGTCGTAATCATAGGCACACAGCTCGGAAGGGGAGACACCAAAACGGTTATGGAGACCGCCAAAAAGCTTCTGGTGGTCACGGGCTGCGCCAGCCTTTTCAGCGCGACGATGATACTTATTCTGGCAAACCCCGTTATACACCTGTTTGATTTTTCCGAGACGACAAACGCTCTGGCTTTTGCAGCCATATGCATATACGCGGCCCGAATGGTGCCTATGAATGTAAACATGACGGCGATAGTGGGCGTCTTGAGGGGCGGAGGAGACACGAGGACGGCCATGCTGATAGATGTGCTTCCGCTGTGGCTGGTGACGGTGCCCCTGGCGGCGATTTTCGGCCTTGTGCTCAAACTCCCGCCCGTCTTTGCCTTTACTCCCAATTTTATCGAGGACTGCATAAAGACGGTCATAAGCTTTAAAAGGGTCAGAAGCGGACTTTGGATAAACAACATAACGAGAGGTGCCTGATTGGACAGAAGATTTGAAAGAACCGAAATGCTCTTCGGCAAAGATGCCATGGAAAAGCTTCAAAAGGCCTCGGTGCTTGTAGTGGGCGTCGGCGGAGTGGGAGGCTTTGTCTGCGAGGCTCTGGCGAGATGCGGAGTGGGGAGTATGACGATAGTCGACCACGACACGGTGGACATAACCAATATAAACAGGCAGATAATCGCCCTGAGCTCGACAGTGGGCATGAAAAAGGTCGATGTGATGAAAAAGAGGATAGAGGATATAAATCCTCTGTGCGAGGTGAGAGCCGCGGCAGAGTTTTACACAGCCGAAATGTCGGAAAGCCTTTTTGACAGGCAGTATGACTATATAGTCGACGCCATCGACACGGTGACCGCCAAACTGCATCTTATAAAGACGGCAAAAGAGAAAAATATACCTATAATCTCGGCCCTCGGCACGGGCAACAAGAGCGACCCTCTGAGATTTGAGATTACCGATATTTCAAAGACCTCGGTGTGCCCTCTGGCAAAGGTCATGCGCAGGGAGCTGAGAAAGATGGGGATAGAGCACACAAAGGTGCTTTTCAGCCGTGAAGAGCCCCTTAAAATACAGCAGGAAAAGGGCGAAAGACTGGTCTCTTCCAACAGCTTTACCCCGTCTGTCGCGGGACTTCTCATCGGCAGAGAGGTCGTGCTCGACATAATAAAATAAAAAAAGACTGCCTTCGGGCAGTCTTTTGATTTTTGCATTTTACTTCATCACCACATAGAGGAGAACCGAGAAATAGTGAAACACGGTGCCCGCCAGTACGAAAAAGTGCCATATGGAGTGCATGTACCTCTTTCTTGCGGCATAAAAAATTATGCCGAAGGTGTAGGCAAGTCCGCCCGCAAGCAGGAGCAGAAGTCCGCCGAGAGGGAGCACCGACATCAGAGGTTTGATGGCGAAAACCACCACCCAGCCCATGGCCACATAGCATATCATGGAGAAAACCTTGAATTTCTCAATGCTGATGGCGTTGAGAACTATTCCCAAAATCGCTGCCGCCCATACGACGCCGAAGAGCAGCCAGCCTATGACGGGATCGGCTTCCCTGAGTGTCACAAGGGTAAAGGGTGTGTATGTTCCGGCGATGAGCAGGAATATCGAGCAGTGGTCGAATATTCTGAAAACATCTTTGACTCTGTCGGCCTGAAAAGAGTGGTAGAGGGCCGAAAAGGTATAGAGCAGCACCATGGTGATGCCGTATATTATCGAGCTTATAACCCTCCATACATCGCCTATAAAGGCCGAGTAAACTATAAGTATCGCCATGCCGGCGGCGGCCAAAAGAGCTCCCGTACCGTGGGATATTGAGTTTATCAGCTCTTCGGCAAGAGTGTATCCCATTTTGTTTTTCTTCATTGTATCACCTGAGCTTTGCAAAGAAATTTTGTAAAATCAGGGCGCATTCATCCTTTAAAATGCCGCCCTGAACCTTTGGTTTGTGATTGAAATTTTCCTCAAACAAGTTTATTATACCACCTACGGCGCCGCCTTTTTTGTCGTATGCGCCGAAATATACCTCTCCTATTCGGGAATTTATTATGGCTCCCGCGCACATGGGGCATGGCTCCAGCGTCACATATATGGCGCAGTTTTCAAGGCGCCAGCTTCCGATTGATTTGCAGGCGTTTTCGATGGCGTTTATCTCGGCATGTCCCAAAGCCGTGTGAAAGGCCTCTCTCGTGTTGTGACCTCTCGCTATTATCTCCCCGTTTTTCACTATGACGCAGCCGATGGGTACATCGCCCGTGTCAATGCATTTTTCGGCCTCTTTGAGAGCCTCTCTCATATATTCTTCTCTCATATCGGCCTCCTTTATGCGAATAAGGAAATTTTAGCAGATGGACAGCTAAAAGTCAAGGAAAAAAGCTTGAAAAAGTATATTTTATAAGGTATAATAATTTAGATAAGAAAGTCAAAGCATAATGTTTTAGATAAGACAGATTTTTAATATCGGAGGAAGAATATGGACAACGCAAAGCTTGCCAACCTTTTGTTTCCCCATATAAAGGTGGAGATGGACGAATACTTAAAGGCTGTGTATCCGGAGCGACAACTTAAGGAGGGGGCCTATGTCACCCGTTTTGCCCCCAGCCCCACAGGCTTTATCCACATCGGCGGTCTTTACACCGCCCTTGTAAACGAAAGGCTTGCCCATCAAAGCGGCGGCGTTATCTTTTTGAGAATAGAGGACACCGACAAAAAGAGAGAGCAGGAAGACGGCATAAACGAGATCATAACAGGTCTTGCCGCCTTCGGCATCGAGTTTGACGAGGGAAAGACGGTGTCGGGCGAGGAAAAGGGCGCCTACGGCCCCTATGTCCAGAGCCACAGAGCCGAAATTTATCAGAGCTTCTGCAAGGCTCTTGTGGAGAAGGGTCTGGCATACCCCTGCTTCTGCACAGAGGAAGACCTCGCTGAAATAAGAAAGGTGCAGGAGGAGAACAAGGTGCTCCCCGGCTATCATACCGAATACGCAAAGTGCCGCAATCTGACATACGAGCAGATCGAGGAGAACATAAAGGCAGGCAAGCCCTATGTGGTGAGACTGCGTTCTCCCGGAAAGATAGGCGGCAGAATAAAATATAAGGATATGGTCAAGGGCGAAATCGAGATGGACGAGAATGTCACCGATGTTGTGCTTCTCAAGACCGACGGCATACCCACATATCACTTTGCCCACGCCTGCGACGACACCCTCATGGGCACAACCCATGTCATAAGAAGCGACGAGTGGGTGCCCTCTGTGCCCATCCATCTGCAGCTCTTCTATGTACTGGGTCTCAAGCCCCCGAAGTACTGCCACATCTCCCCTATCATGAAGGAGGACGGCACGGGCAAGAGAAAGCTCTCCAAGAGAAAGGACCCCGAGGCAGCGGTCAGCTACTTCACCGAGGAGGGCTATCCCAAGGAGGCCGTTTTGGAATACCTGCTCACTTTGGCAAACTCCAAGTATGAGGACTGGAGAAAGCAGAACAAGACTGCCGACATGAAGGACTACAAGTTCGATATGAAGAACATGAGCAAATCGGGCGCTCTTTTCGACCTTGTAAAGTTGGAGGATGTCTCATCTGAAGTCATCTCCCGTTTCAGCGCCGAGAAGATATATAAAAATGTTCTCGAGTGGGCCGAGGAGTTTGAAAAGGACTTCGCACAAAAGCTCAGAGAAAACGAGGAAAAGGCCACAGCCTTCTTCGGCGTCGACAGAAGCGGAAACAAGCCGAGAAAAGATATCAGAAAGTGGAAAGATGTCTCCAAATACATGGCTTATCTCTTTGACGGCGGCTTTGAATATGAGAGCATGGACAACATATCCAAAGAGGACAAGAAGGCAATAATAGAGAGCTACCGCAAGGTATACGACGAGACGCAGGACAAAAACGCCTGGTTTGAGACGGTGAAATCCATATGCGAAGGCCTCGGCTTCTCACCCGATGTCAAGGCATATAAGGCAAATCCCGACGGCTTCAAGGGCCATGTGGGCGATGTGTCGTCGGTGATAAGAGTTGCCGTAACAGGACGCAAAAACACCCCCGACCTCTGCTCCATAATGGCTATTTTTGGCAAAGATGAGATAGAAAAAAGATTTGACAGATTTATCGGAGAATTATAATGAACAATACAGAATACGAAGAGACAAAAAACGACATTCTTTTTGAAGGCAACTTCATATATGATTTGATAGACAAGGATCTGGAAGAGGGAGTCTACGACCATGTGCAGACCCGTTTTCCTCCCGAGCCCAACGGATACCTCCATGTAGGTCACATAAAGGCCATAGCCATGGACTTTACGACCGCTAAAAAATACGGCGGCGTGTGCAACCTCCGCCTTGACGACACAAACCCCGTCAAGGAAGACGACGAGTATGTCAACGCCATCATAGACGACATACGCTGGCTCGGCTTTGAGCCAAACAGCGTGGTGTTCGGCTCCAACTACTTTGACGCCTGCTATGAGGCTGCCATAAGGCTCATCAAAAAGGGCAAGGCTTTCGTCTGCGACCTTTCGGCAGAGGAGATGAGACAGTACAGAGGAACTCTGACAGAGCCGGGCAAAAACAGCCCCTACCGCGACCGCTCGGTT
>CAJKFC010000068.1 GCA_905199135.1 uncultured Eubacteriales bacterium | reverse complement strand
GCAGAGCCACTCTTTGAATTTCGAGCCGGAGCCGGCGTCGGGAAAGAGGCGGCAGTATTTGACAAGGTTTTCGGACACCTTTTTCTCGCCGTCGGTTCTGTCGGCCATATATTCCTTGAGGGCGGAATAGACGGCGGCGGTGGTGACGGTGTCGTCGGTAAAGGCCGAGCGGTCGGAAAAAAGGGGGAAATCTTTTCCCTTATAATTTTTAAATTCGTAGACCGAGCCCACATAGTCGCCGAAAACGGCGCCTATTACGGCGGCGGCTCGTTTTTTATCGGTCGTCATCTATTTTTCAATCCCCACTCTGGCGCCGATGCCCTTTTCAAAGGGATGCTTTACGGCCTTTATTTCGCTGACATAGTCTGCCAGCTCCACCATTGCGGCAGAGGGATCTCTGCCCGATATGGCAACTTCCAGAGTGTCGGGCTTTTCATTAAGACATTTTATAACATCTTGTTCATTTAAAGCGCCCACGGCTATGGAGCCCAAAACCTCGTCCAAAGCTATGAGGTCATAGTTTTCCTCTTTTGCGATTCTGAAAATCTCAAAGAGCCTCTCTGTGTGCTCCTTTTTTACGGCGGCTTTCTCCTCGTCGGTCATCATAAACCAGAATTTCTTGACGGGGGTGCCTTTAAAGACGGTATAGGGCGTCGGCTGGAGATATTCGCCCGAGTCGAAATCCTTGAGGAAAGAGGTCATGCCTACCTTGAAGCCGCGGCCCGAGCAGCGGAAACAGAGACCTACAAGAGCGGTGGTCTTGCCCTTGCCGTCTCCCGTGTAAATGTGTATAAGAGCGTTTTGCATACTGTACCTCCCTTGGCCCGAATAAGAGCTTTCGGCCAAAATGTTGATAAAGTTTTAATATTATAAAACATTATATCACTTTTAAAATTTTTTTGCAATAAAGACTTGTAAATATCGGGGAAAAGTGGTATTGTAGATATGTATAAAATAAGAATGGAATACTATGTAACAAAAGGAGAGAAGTATGAAAACATTAGTCATTGGCGTTATCGGCGCAGATGTTCACGCCGTCGGTAACAAGATCTTGGAGATAGCTTTCAAGGAAGCCGGCTACAATGTTGTAAATCTCGGCATCACGGTATCTCAGGATGAGTTTGTAAAGGCTGCCATCGAGACCAATGCCGACGCTATTCTGGTGTCGTCCCTTTACGGTCACGGTGAGCTCGACTGCCCCGGTCTTCGCGACAAGTGCGTCGAGGCAGGCATAGGAGACATTCTTATGTATGTTGGCGGAAATCTCGTCGTCGGCAAGCAGGATTTTGCCGATGTTGAAAAGAGATTCAAGGCCATGGGATTTGACAGAGTATATGCTCCGGGAACACGCCCCGAGGTGTCTATCGCAGACCTCAGAAAGGATCTTGGAGAATAACGGTATATGAAATACGGTCTTTTTGCCGATGTGGGCAGCACATTTACAAAGGTCGTGGCGGTGGATCTCGAAAAAGCCGAGATCATAGGCAGAGCTATGTCCAACACCACCATTGCCACCGATGTCAACATCGGCTTCGATAAAGCCGCCGAAGAGGTCAAGAAAATGTGCGGGGTCGAACAGTTCGACCTGAAACTGGCCTGTTCTTCGGCAGCGGGCGGACTTAAAATGGTGGCCATAGGCCTTGTGCCCGAGCTTACATCTCAGGCGGCTCTTCTGGCGGTTCAGAACGCGGGAGCCAAGGTCATGGCAAGCTATTCCTATATGCTTTCCAGAAAGGAAATAGCGGAGATAGCTGAAATCAAGCCCGATATAATTCTCCTGTCGGGAGGCACCGACGGAGGAAACAGCCAGGTGGTGCTGCCGCCGCTCTGGCAGGCTGCGACGCCCCTCTTACCGTAATCGTGGCGGGCAACAAGAACGCCACAGACGAGGCTTGCGAAATTCTCGAAAAGGGCGGCAAGATAGCTGTGCCCTGTGAGAATGTCATGCCCGAATTCGGCGTGCTCAACATCGAGCCGGCGAGAGAGGAGATAAGAAAGGTCTTTTTGAATCAGATCATTCTGGCAAAGGGACTCAAGACTTTGGCCGAGCGCATGGACGGCGATATAATACCGACTCCCGCGGCGGTTCTTGAAGCCATAACCCTGCTTTCAAAGGGAACGGAAAACACCCCCGGTGTCGGCTCCTTCGTGGCTGTCGACATAGGCGGCGCCACAACAGATGTGTATTCGGCCACAGAGGGCGAGTGCATTTATCAGGGCGCTACCCTAAAGGGTCTGCCTCACCCCAAATACAAGAGAAGCGTCGAAGGCGATCTCGGTATGCGCTGGAGCTCCCCCTATGTTCTGGAGCATGCAGGCAGCGAAAAACTGGCCGAGATGGCAGGTGTAACCGAGCAGCAGGTAATAGATACAATTAAAAAATTCAATCAGAATCCCGAGCTTCTGCCCGAAAACGAGATAGAGGAAAGGGTCGATGTGGCCGTGGGCCGCGCCGCCACAAGGCTGAGCGTCAGACGCCACAGCGGAATAATCACCCCCATCTTCACTCCTTTCGGAGAGAGATTCATGCAGGAGGGCAAGGATCTGAGCAATGTGGGATACATAATAGGCACGGGAGGAATAGTCATCTCGACGCCTCATTACAAGGAGATACTGTCCGAGGCTCTTTACAGCGAGGACGACATGTATTCGCTCCGTCCCAAAAAGGCCGAGATACTTTTGGACAAAAAGTACATTCTTTCGGCCATGGGTCTTCTCAGCACAAAATATCCTGAGATAGCCCTGGAAATCATGAAAAAAGACATAATGGAAAATTAAAATACTGAAACGAGGGTGCATTTATGGGAAAAATGACAATGGACCAGTTCCGCAGAGATCAGAAAGAAGTTCTCGCAAGCTGGAGCACAGGCTCAAGAGTAAATTTTGAAGAGGCAGTCGAGTATCAGAAATCGCTGCCCGAAAATATGATATTTGCAAAAAAGCTTAAGAAAGCCAAAGAGGACAAGGTGACTCTCACACAGCCGAGAGCCGGCGTCGCCCTTCTCGACGAGCACATTAAGCTTCTCACATACCTTCAGGACGAGGGTCATGCAGACCTTCTGCCCTCCACAATCGACAGCTACACCCGTCTCAACCGTTACAGCGACGCCCAGAAGGGTATCGAGGAGAGCATCCGTTCGGGCAAGAGCATGCTCAACGGCTTCCCCGCAGTAAACCACGGTGTTGACAGCTGCCGCAGACTTATAGAAAACCTCAGCGTGCCGGTACAGGTCAGACACGGCACACCCGACGCCCGTCTTTTGGCCGAAATCACCTTCGCAGGCGGCTTTACATCCTTTGAGGGCGGCGGAATATCTTACAATGTTCCCTATTCCAAGAATATCCCTATGTCCGAGACAATCCGCACATGGAAATATGTCGACAGACTTGCAGGTCTCTATGAGGAGGCAGGCGTCTCCATCGACCGTGAGCCCTACGGACCTCTGACAGGTACACTTGTTCCCGCATGTATCTCCAACGCAGTAGCCATTATGGAGGCTCTTCTCGCCGCAGAACAGGGCGTAAAGAACATCACAGTCGGTTACGGCCAGTGCGGCAATATCTATCAGGATATCGGCGCCATCTACGCCCTCAGAACTCAGACAGAGGAATACCTCAAGAAATTCGGATATGACGATGTCAGCGTAAGCACAGTCTTCCATCAGTGGATGGGCGGCTTCCCGCAGGACGAGGCACAGGCCTTCGGCGTTATCTGCTGGGGCGCAGCGGTAGCTGTTCTCTCGGGCGCTACAAAGGTCATAGTCAAGTCTCCTCACGAGGCTTTTGGTATCCCCACAATGCAGGCAAACGCAGCAGGTCTGAGAGCTACAAAGCAGCTGTGCAACATGCTTTCCTGCCAGATCATGAGAAACGGTCCGAGAGCTTTGGACGAGCAGGACATGATCATGAAGGAGACAAAGGCCATCGTCGACAAGGCTTTGGAGCTTGGCGGCAATGACTTTGAAAAGGCAACAGTCGCAGCCTTCGAGGCAGGCATCATCGATGTTCCCTTCGCACCTTCGACGGCAAACCGCGGTCTCGCTCTTCCTGCCCGTGACAACGAGGGCGCAGTCCGTTTCCTCCACTTCGGCAATCTTCCCTTTGATGATGAGATCAAGGAGTTCCACATCAAGAAGATGCAGGAGAGAGCCAAGTTTGAAAACCGCCCGGCAGACTTCAACATGGTTATTGATGATATTTATGCCGTATCTGCCGGCAAGCTGGTCGGAAGACCCGAGAAAAAATAAGTGAAAAATATAATTGCATTAGGCTTCTTTGACGGTGTCCATATCGGACATCGTCAAATTTTGAAGCGCACCACAGAGCTGGGGCGTGAGATGGGGCTCAAACCCTGCGCTTTCACCATGTCGAATCACCCCAGAGGCGTGCTCACGGGCGAGCCGCCTTTAAAACTGACCTCCTTTGAGGAAAGGGTGTCCCTCATAAAGCGAGAGGGCATTGAGGAGGTCTTCGCTGTGGAGTTTACAAAGGATTTTGCGGCAAAAACTCCCATGGAGTTTGCCGAGATGATAAAAAATGAATATAACGCAGCCGCCGTGGTATACGGCGACAACTACACCTTCGGCTTTAAGGGAGAAGGCTGGGGCGAATACGGCGTGTCGGTCTGGAACAGCCTCGGAATAGTGGCTTTCCGTGTAGACCATGTCATGCTGGGCGAGGCTACGGTCAGCTCGACCCTTTTGAGGTCGATGATTGCCGAGGGCAATGTGCGCCTGGCGGAAAAGCTTTTGGGCAGATATTTTTCGATTAAGGGCGAGGTAATAAAGGGAGCCCAAAAGGGAAGAGTCATCGGCTTCCCGACGGTAAACCTCGTGGCAAAAAAAGGCTATGTGCTGCCTAAAAACGGCGTCTATCTCACGAGGATGCTGTGGAACGGCAGAAATTATTTCGGAATAACCAATGTGGGCACAAGACCTACATTTTACGATGACTCGGCTGTCTTTGTAGAGTGTCATATTTTGGATTTTGAGGGGGATATGTACGGAAAGGAAATAAGGGTTGAGTTCCTCGACAACATAAGAGACGAACACAAATTCCCCGACATGGAATCTCTCAAAAAGCAGATATCCAAGGATAAAGAAACGGCTTACAGGCTTATCAAGGAAGTGAGATATGACATTTATTAACGACATCTGGGCCTCTATACAGATTTTTATAAGCAACTATACATATTACTACGGCATGTATACAAATATCGCTCTCGCGGCGGCAATTATTCTCTTTGTCGTGGTAGGAGTTATAAAGACATACCGCCTGCCCAAGGGCACGAGAAAGAGAATCGAGATAAAGCTCGATCCTCCGAAAGATGTTGTCCAAAAGGCCGCAGACTCTTTGAGCGAGGCGGTAAAGATAGAGACGCTGACGGGCGACCGCAAGGAGATGGAGAGACTCATAGAGTTTCTCAAATCCCGCTATAAGACGGTCTTTGAGAAATGTTCGGTGACGGTGACTCCCAGCAAGAGCCTTGTCATAAAGGTAAAGGGAGACGGCACTTCGGACAAAAAGCCCGCCCTTTTCTGCTGCCATATGGATGTGGTGCCCGCCATGGGCGAGTGGCGCTATCCCGCTTTTTCCGGTCTTGACGACGGCAGCAACATATGGGGCAGAGGCACCATAGACAGCAAGGGCAACCTCATAGCTCAGATGGAAGCCCTCGAAAGTTCACTTAAAGCGGGTTTTGTGCCCAAGAGAGACATGTATTTCGCCTACGGCAGCGATGACGAGACGGGCGGAGAAAAGGGAGCAGGCAGGATAAAGGATATGTTTGAAAAAAACGGCATCTCCTTTGATTTTGTCATGATAGAGGGCGGCTCGGTCACATCGTCTCACCTCGAGAAAAAATCCTTCTCGGTGGCGAGGGTGGCCATAGGCGCCAAGGGCACCATCAACATAAAGATGACGGCCAAGGCAGAGGGCGGACATTCGGCGGCCCCCGCAAAACAGACCGCCATAGGAGTGCTTTCCGAGGCCATATGCAGACTCGAAGGCGCACCCATGAGAAGAAGGCTTTTGCCCTCGGTCAAGAGATATCTTGTCCAGAGCAGTCCCGCCTTCGGATTCTTCAAAAGATTCTGCATAGCCAACAGCGGAATTATGAGACTGCCCCTTTACTGGGCGTTCTCTTCCGATAAGGTCACATCGTCTCTCTTCAGGACGACATTTGCCGTCACCCAGATAAAGGGCTCCGAGGCGGCCAACATGCTGCCAACCGAGGCGGTGGCAGTCATGAATATAAGGGTATTGCAGGGCGACACCGACCAGAGCGTTTTGGAGCACATACGCTCGGTGCTCATAGACCTGCCCGTCGATGTGGAGCTTTTGTCCTATACGGCTCCCTCTGAAATAAGCGATACCAAGGCCGAAAGCTATGAGCTTTTGAGAAAGACGATAGAAAATCATTTCGGTACTGTCACGGTTCTGCCCTGTATCATGAACCATTCGACAGACGCTGTGCACTACGAAAAGCTGAGCGACAATATATACAGATTTTTGCCTTTTGTAATGACCGAAAAGCAGATAGATTCGATACACGGCGTCGACGAGCGCATAAGGAAGGATTCTCTCGGCAGCGCAGTCGAGTTCTACCGCGCCCTTTTTGCTTCGATGTAATGTGTAATATTTTTTCGCGCGCCGCCATATACTTTACCAAAACGGTGAAACGAGGGAAAAAATATGATGATCTATACCGCAAAGCTTGATAAGAAAAAGCTTGTCGCCGCGCTTGTGCTGATACTTGCAGTTATCGCGGCTCTTGTGTTCGGTCTGCCCAGATCAAATCAGTCGGCAGAGACGCTCAAATCCCAAAAGCTCGAGAGCGAGGAAGATATTCTCGCCTACATAAAAGAGCTGGGATATGAGATGAAGGAAGGCAGCATGACCACAAAAGAGGTCACGATTCCCGAAAAGTTCGACGAGGTCTATGAGAGATTCAACGAGCTTCAGAAGGAATACGGCTTTGATCTTTCAAAGTACAAAGGCAAGGCGGTGTCGCTCTACTGCTGCGAGGTGACCAACCATCCCGAAAGCGAGAACACGCTTTTGGAGCTTTTGATCTATAAAAACAAGCTGATAGGCGGCTGCGTCTACACTAAGAATCTCGACGGCTTTATGTACGGCCTTGAGAAGCTGGAAACTGCCTCCAAGCAGGAGAAGCAGAGCGAAAACACCCGGAGCACTCAGAATACCGAGGCAACGCAGAGCGCTCAGAATACCGACGCTTCTCAGAGCACCGAGAGCACGGCTGCCTCTGAAAATAAACAATAGCTTTCACAAATCCCCGATGTTTTTCATAGTATATACTACTATAAAACATTGGGGGTTTTTCTATGTATACAGACGACTTTGAAATCAGATACGACGACGAGGAGATAGTGGAAGAAGACTGCCTGCCGGAATGTGAAGAGAGCGAAGAGGAAGAAAGTCCCGAAATCGGTGAGGATCAGGAGAAAAATGAGGGCGGCTGCGACGGAGAAGGTATATATGAAGATATTCTGCCCTATCCGCCCATAGAGAATATACAGCCCAACAAGCTTTACGCCGCCATAGTTAAAAATCTTTACAGCGGAATGGTCTCCGAGATGACGGCGTCGACCCAGTATTTTTACAACTCCTGCGTTTTGAGAAACTGCTACGAGGAAGCCTACGAGGCCTTTAAACGCATAATGATAGTGGAGATGCACCACATGGAGATGCTCAGCAGGGTGATACTGGCCCTCGGGGGAGATGTAAAGTTTACATATCGCACTCACACGGGAGAAAATGTCTGGAGCGTTAGATTCTTAAGATACAGCAGGACGGCAAGGCAGATACTTCTGGAGGCAATTCTTGCGGAGGAAAACGCCATAGAGTGCTACACCGACGCCTGCGAAGCCATAAAGGACGAAAATGTCACTTGTGTATTGAAGAGAATAATTATGGACGAGAGAAAGCATCTCGAGGTGTTCAAGGAGCTCTATCAGAAAATCATATAAAAAAGGCGGCCTTGTGCCGCCTTTTTCAATGTATGTTGTTTAGCAGAGTCGATATTATCAGGATAATTATATAAACTGCGTACATGGGTTTTTTTGCCAGCAGATTTTCTGTTTTTTCAATATAGTCTTTGTTAAAAAATATATCTGTAAAGACCAAGATAAAATACAGGGCTGCCGAGAAAAATAGGGGCAGAGACATTATGTTGCATGACGCAGCGGAAAGAAAACGGAGATGCAGTATCTCTATAAAACCTCTTGTAAGGCCGCAGCCGGGACAGGACACTCCGAAAATCCTTTTAACGGGGCACAGAGGTACGGAAAATATTGAAGTAAAAGCGTACAGTAAGATAAAAAAAGCGAACCCCGCACCTAAAGAGCGCAGGGTTTGTCTTTTCCTGTACGGCAGCCTTTTGTATTTATACCAAAGGCTGTCCATAGCTGTCTCTGAAACCTCCCGATAAAATGGAGATCAGGTCAATAACAGTTCCTATACCGCATATGCCGTATGTGAAAAGATGCAAGATACCGCTTCCGACTTTTCCCACATACATTCTGTGCAGACCTGCAATTCCGAGAAAACCGACGAGGCAGAGGATAAGAGCTGTTGTCTTGCTTTTTCTCGGGCCGAATCCGATACCGCTGTTTGCGTTGGTGTTGATATTTTCGTTGGTATTGGTAATGTTGATTGTAGGCTGCGAAGCTGATGAACTTTTTGCCTCATCGAGGACATTGCCGAGGTCTTCTTTGCAGTACATTCTGCCCCTTACTTCTACAAGGCAGTCCTTGCAAAATGGTTTCCCGCAGTAGGCGCACATTCCCTGAGCTTCTACCTCGGGGTGGTTGGTACACTTCATTTTTTGTTTCCCCCGTTTGTATTTTTATTTTCTAAAAAATAGTCTTTCAGTTTGATAAAAGCCGCTCTGAAAATAAAGAGCAGAGTTATTCCTATGACGACGCAGCTGACAAAACCGCTTAAAAACAGAACGGGTATCATATTTGTAATATTGAGGTTTTCAAAACTGAACAGCGCTCCGTCATATGAGCCGGCAAAAAGGGTAAGCGCTATGGTTATCGTAAAACATATCAGCGACAAAACGATGAGCAGAATAATTCTTGAAAAAAATGACTTGTCTTTCAAATTACCGCCTCCTGTCACGACAAATTATAACATAAGTTTACATAACTGTCAACGGAAAATAAAGATTTTAGTTAATGTTTTCAGTTTTCATATTCTGTTATTGTCCATTGTAAGATGATAAACTAAAATAAAGGCAGGTGTTAATGTTTTGAACTATAAATTGTTGGGAGAACAGATAAGAAAGCACAGAAAGCAGAAAAAATATACGCTGGAGCAGCTTGCGGAAGAAACCCATCTCTCCAAGTCTGCGCTGGGCAGCTATGAAGCGGAGGACTTCAAGGACA
>CAJKFC010000067.1 GCA_905199135.1 uncultured Eubacteriales bacterium | reverse complement strand
GTCCCTCATATTTGACGAAGAGGACGGCGAGATAATGGCAGGAGCGGCATCTCTTGCAGCAAGGTCTGTTTTGACAAGATATAGGAAAGGCGGAGGAGAAAAATGAGCAAAACGGTATGGGGACTTCTGTATGAAAAAGAGGGAGAAAGCCCTGAAAGAATAAAGGTGAAAAATGAGCTTTTAAGCTTCCAAAGGCTTATAGGGGGATATATAGAGGCGGTCTCCCTGCCTGAATGGGGCGGAGCCGTTGTAGTGTGCGATGAGGAGGGAAAGCTCAAAGGGCTCGAGGCTGTGCGTCTGCTCAAAAGAGAAGACGGACGAGCGTTTGATTTTCTTGCGGGGCGTTTTTTCGTGTGCTCTCACAAAGGAGGGGAGTTTGCCGACCTGACGGAAAGACAGGAAAGGCTTGTCAGAGAATATTTCGAATAGAAAGGCAGGGGAAAAGATGGCGTCATGTATGTTTTGCGGAAAAAGCGATGATGTGATGCATGTCATATGCGGCCGCTGCGCAGCGGAAACGGAGCAGAAAAAGGAGCTCATATACGGTAAAGTCAGGGAACTTCTCGACGGACTTCTATGCAAAGGAGCCATAAGCGCCGAAAAGAGAGACTATGTGCTGTCCGAGCTGTGGGAGCTGCTTTATAAGTGGGAGGATAGATGAAGGTCACATATGATTTCCCTTTCGGCCTGACAGATCTCAACCGCTACATAGAGGCCGAGAGAAGCAGCAGAATGAAGGCGGCGGAGATAAAGAGAGATACGGAGGACATGCTGATATGGAGCATAAAACTTCAAAAAGCCGTCCGCTTTAAATGCCCGGTATATGTGATATACACCTTTACCATGAAGGACAGGAGGATAGACAAGGACAACATATCTTTCTCGAAAAAGTTTCTCAACGACGCTCTGGTGAAAGCAAAAGTACTGGAAAACGACGGCTGGAAAAATATCGTCAACAGCTGGGACGAGCACATTCTGGGCAGCGGACGAAGGGTCAGCGTCGAGATATTCGACTCGGCAGAGGAGTATTCAGGGGAGGTGCTCAAGAGAATGGACAGATACATAAAGGAGGAAAAGTCATGAGGATAGGCGGCAGAAAAATAAATATGGGAGACTGCGAGAGGATAACAGGGACAAGATACTGTGAGCTCTATTATTCCGACTGCGGCGTGTGGATACTGGAAAACAAAAAGAGGCTGGGCAGAGGCAGATTCAGGATTATTTCCGCTCCCGAGGCGAGAAAAATTATGGAGACGGCGGGCACAGGCCGCCTTTTGGGCAAGTATTTTGAAAAATAAAAGAAGGGCTTCCGCCCTTCTTTTTTAATTCTTTCAGTTGTCAAAGTCATAGAAAAATTTGATTATGAATGTGACGCCCAGTATCAAATAAAAACCCTGATCCGCCATGGAAGACATGACATAGTAAAAATTGACTCGGGAATAATCAAATGTGTTATAGAGAAGGCCGTAAATCAGGCAAAAAATACCTACTATCAGCAGAATTGTCGTATATATCTTCTGCCCGAGGGTGCGGCACTCAAAATCATTTTTGAAGTCTTTAAAAAACTTTTGTATTTTGTTTTTCACGGCTTTGAACACGGCGTATCCCCCCTTTGTATATTATACATACATTATACCGCAAAACGGGGTAAACTGCAATATCGGCGCCCCCTTTTGTCGCAATTTTTACGGCAAAATATTATACTTACGGCAGAGGAGGCGAGACATGAAAGAGAAGATAAAGAGATTCTGTGACGAATATCTTGTAGACCTCAACGCAGCGGCAGCCGCCAGAAGAGCGGGATATTCCGAGAGAAGCGCCAGGCAGAAAGGACATCTGCTGCTGACAAGAGATGACGCCCGCGCGTACATAGAGGCCCGTATGGCCGAAAAAGAGTCGGAGCTCATCGCCAAGCAGGACGAGGTGCTCAAAACTCTCACCCGTATTTTAAGGCGTGAGGAAAATGAGCATGTGGTGGAGACTGTAAGGACGGTCAGAGTGGGTATAGACGAGGACGGCAGAAAATACACCGATACCTCGGACGAGCCTAAAGTGGTGGAAATGCCGGCGAAAATAGCCGACATCAACAAGGCGGCCGAGCTTTTGGGCAAACACTATCAGCTCTTTACCGACAGGGTGAAAATGGACGGGGTGAAAACGGTGATATTTGAGGGAGAAGATGAACTTTGCCCCTAACGGCGAAAGACGCATATCTCTGCCCGAGGCGGTGGGAAAAGGATACAGGGATTTCTGGCATTTCAAAGGCAGATACAGGCTGTGCAAGGGTTCGAGAGCCTCGAAAAAGAGCAAGACGACGGCTCTCAACACCATATACCGCATAATGAAGTATCCGATGAGCAACGCCCTATATGTCCGCAGGGTTTTCAACACAGTAAGAGACAGCTGCTATGCCGATTTAAAATGGGCGGCTTTGCGTCTGGGAGTTGCCCATCTGTGGGAGTTCAGAGTGTCACCCATGGAGGCCGAGTACAAACCGACAGGACAGAAGATATTTTTCAGAGGTCTCGACGACCCTCTGAAGCTGGCCTCAATATCGGTCAGCGTGGGATACCTGTGCTGGCTCATCATAGAGGAGGCCTTTGAGATAGAGAAAGAGTCAGATTTCGACACGGTAAACGAGTCGATAAGAGGATATATACCCGAAGACAGCGGACTTTTCAAACAGGCCACCCTTATTTTCAATCCCTGGTCGGAAAGCCACTGGATAAAAAAGAGATTTTACGATGTGAAAGACCCCGATGTTCTCGCCGTAACCACCAATTATCTCTGCAACGAGTGGCTGGATGAGGCCGACATAAAGCTTTTTGACGACATGAAAAAGAACAACCCCACGAGATACAAGGTGGCAGGTCTCGGAGAATGGGGAATAGACGGCGGAGTGGTGTTTGAGGAATGGACCGACGACGAAAGCCACTACCTCGACAGAGAGGGCACCCATGTCATAGCCCCCTTCAAGCCTCCTGCCGACTGGCCGATATACCGTTCCTTTGACTTCGGCTTTGCGCGGCCCTTTTCGGCAGGATACTATACCGTGGACTACGACGGCAGAATATACCGCATAGCCGAGCTTTACGGTTACGGAGGAAGCCCTAACGAGGGCGTCAAATGGGACCCCGACCGAATAGCCGCCGAAATGAAGGAATATGAGTCGAGCCATGAATATCTGAAGGGCAGGGATATAGTGGGGGTGGCCGACCCCTCCATATGGGATCAGTCGAGGGGAGAGAGCATAGCGGCCATGATGGAGAGAAGATACATATACTTTTCTCCCGCCGACAACACGAGGCTTGCGGGGCTCATGCAGTGCCATTACCGCCTCGCCTTTGACGGGGAGAACAAGCCGATGTTCTACTGTTTTTCCACATGCCGTCATTTCATACGGACGGTGCCCGCCTTGAAATACAGCGAGACCAGGGCGGAAGATGTGGACACCGCAGGGGAGGACCACATATACGACGAATGGAGATATCTGTGTATGGAGCGCCCGATAAAACCTTCACGCCCTCAGCTGATAACTGACAAGCTGGGAGAGGACCCGCTGCGCCTCAGAGAGAGCGCAGGCAGATATGACTATATGATTTTGAGATAGGAGGCAAAATGCAGACGGATTTTTTTAAACCGCAGCCGGAAAGTATTCCGCTGAAGGCGGCGATAGGACAAAAGGAGCTGCAGAGCGCCATGGATACGCTGGCGAGATACAAGCGCGGCAAGGCGGCTTTGGAGGACAGGATAGTAAAGAACGAGTTATGGTATCGTCAGAGACACTGGGAGGCCGTGAGAGGCCGATATCCCTCGGGCAAAAACGCCGAAAAGGCCAGGATAGAGCCGACGAGCGCCTGGCTTTTCAACGCCGTGGCCAACAAACACGCCGACGCCATGGACAATTTTCCTGAGGCCGCCGTACTCCCCAGAGAACAGGGGGACGAGCAGGCCGCGAGAAGCCTTTCGGAGATAATCCCCGTCATCATGGAGCGCAACAGATTTGAGCAGACCTATTCCGACGCCTGGTGGTATAAGCTCAAGATGGGCACGGCGGTTTATGCCGTGGTGTGGGACAAGTCGCTGGAAAACGGCCTGGGAGATGTGGCGATAAAAAAGCTCGACCTGCTCAACATATTCTGGGAGCCGGGCATAACCGACATTCAGAAAAGCAGAAATCTTTTCGTGGTGGACATAATCGACGACGACATTCTGAAAGACCTCTATCCCGACGCCGAGGGGCTGGGAGACAAAACCGTCGATGTGGCTCAGTATGTCTACGACGATTCGGTGGACACTTCGGGAAAGAGCGTCGTCGTGGACTGGTATTACAAAAAGAATTACGGCACTTTTACCGCCGTACACCTGGTGAAGTTCGTGGGCGGCACTCTGCTCTATTCCTCGGAGGACGACATCAATGTGGGCGAGAGGGGAATATATGCCCACGGAAAATATCCCATCGTCTTCGATGTGCTCTATCCCGAGGAGGGCACGGTTTTCGGCTTCGGGTATGTGGACCTCATCAAGGACAGCCAGATGTACATAGACAAGCTCAATCAACTCGTTTTGGAAAACGGTCTGAGAAGCGGCAGGACGAGATATTTTTACAGGGACAACGCAGGAGTAAACATGGAGGACTTTGCCGACTGGAGCAAGGATTTCGTCAAGGTGCAGGGGTCTTTGAACGAGGACAATGTCAGGGAGATAACGACAAAGCAGCTGGGCACGGGGCTTTTGAATCTGCTTCAGTACAAGATAGAGGAGCTCAAGGAGACATCGGGAAACAGAGATGTAAACCAGGGCAGCACCTCGGGAGGAGTGACGGCCGCCGCTGCCATAGCGGCCCTTCAGGAGGCGGGGAACAAGCTGTCGAGAGACATAATAAAATCAAGTTACAGAGCCTACTGTGAAGTGGTCTACCTTGTCCTCGAGCTGATAAGGGAGTTCTACGGATTTGAGAGATTTTTCCGCATAGAAGGTCAGGCAGGCGCGGTGAGATACATCTCCTATTCCAACCGAAACATAGCATCGGGCGGAGAAAGAGATTTTTACAGAAAGCCCATTTTTGACATAAAGGTCAAGCCTCAAAGGGCAAACCCTTTTTCGCGAATGGCTCAGAATGAGTTGGCAAAGGAGCTTTACGGAGCGGGATTTTTCAATCCTCAGCTGGCCGATCAGGCTCTCATGGCTCTCGACATGATGGATTTTGAGGGAAAGGAGGCGGTCATGGAAAAGATAATGACGGGCCGCGATACATATCTCAAAAAGCAGGCGGCCGCACTTATGATGACCGGGAGAGCTATGGATACTACCAAAGCCGCAGGAGGAAAAATGGACAGCTCGGCGGTGAGAGAGGTGACCGACGGAGGCATAAGAAAGGCCGCCGAAAATGCGCAGACGGGGTATGCCCAAAAGATAGCGGAAAGGGCGGTGCCGTCGGTATGACATTGATCTGCATGAAAAAGACGGGAGACGAGATAAGGCTGTCCCTCACGGGTCACGCCGCCGAGGACGGAAAAAACGGGGAGGTGTGCACGGCGGTGTCCATGCTGGTGTGTACCCTGGCTCAGAGGCTCAAGGTGACGGGAGAGCTTTACGGCTGCGAGCTTGAGGACGGAAACAGCTATATATGGGCGAGAGACAGCGAGACGGCAAGACACGCCTTTGATTTTGCCATGGAGGGTTTTCTCCATGCTGGAGACCCATTATCCCTGCTGCGTCAGGCTGGTGTGACAAAAGCCTTTGCGCTTTTGTCGCAATTTTTCAAAAGGTGTGATAATTTAAAAATGCAAAGGCTGACTCTTGGGAAAGACCATGAAGGAGGAAAAATGAGTATATTTTTAAAGCTGACGCTTTTCGGCGGAGACAGCGCTGCCGCCGCGGCGTCCGAAAGCGCCGGAGACACAGGCATTTCTCCCGACGGCGGGGAGTTAAGAGAGGCGGAGGCCGCGGAAAGTGCATCAAAGGGCACGGAAAAGGCCGAGCCGAAAGACAGAGGAGCCGATTTTGAAAAACTGATAAGCGGAGACTATAAGGAGGCCTTTCAGTCAAAGGTTCAGAGCATCATCGACCGCAGGTTCAAAGAGACCAAGAATCTCGAGGCGGCGGTGGGAGGCATGAGCCCCATTATCGAAAGGCTTTCGGCGAGATACGGCACAAAGAGCGGCGATTTTGCCGCTTTGGAGAGAGCCATAGACGCGGACAGCGCCATGTGGGAGCAGCTTGCCGACGCCGAGGGACTCACCGTGGAGCAGTACAGGGAAAAAGAGAGGCTCAAAAGAGAAAATGCACAGTTCAGGCGAATGGCTGAGCGTCAGAGGGCGATCACCGAGACCGAGAACATTTACAACACATGGCTTAAAGAGGCCGAGAAGATAAGGGAGATATATCCTGACTTCGATCTCAGCACAGAGGCGGCGGACAGCGAGTTTATATCCATGCTTTCAAAAGGAGTGGATATGAAGACCGCCTACGAGGTGAGGCATCTTGAAAGCATAAAGCAGACGGCGGCTCAGGACGCCAGAAAGAGCATGGCGGACACCATAAGGGCTCAGGGCATGAGGCCCGAGGAAAACGCCGCCATGGGACGAGGCGGAACGGCAAGCCGTGTAAATGTGGCAAAGCTCACCAAAGCCGAAAGGCGCGCTCTCGCCGAAAGGGCGATGAGGGGAGAGACGATCACTTTTTCCGAATAGCGCGCGGAAAGGTTTTATATGACTGATAAATATTTAAATCTCACCCTTTTCAGCGGTACAAATACCACAGGCCAGACGGGAATGGGGCAGGACCTCTCGGCCGAAATGAAGACATACTATGACGACCTGCTCATAGACAACGCCGAGCCCAATCTGGTACACGATCAGTTCGGACAGAAAAAGCCCATACCGAAAAACAGGGGCAAGGTGATAGAGTTTCGCCGTTACAGCCAGCTTCCCAAGCTGACTACGCCGATAACAGAGGGCGTTACGCCCGAAGGCCAGAAGCTCAATGTCACAACAGTGACGGCCACCGTCAATCAGTACGGCGGATATATTGAGCTTTCCGATATGCTGACTCTGACAGCCGTCGACAGAAATCTCGTGGAGAGCACAAAACTTCTCGGCTCCCAGGCGGGCAGAACTCTCGACACGATAGTCAGAGAGGTTCTCAACGGCGGCACAAATGTGCAGTATGCCGAGGGACAGGTGGCCTCGAGAAATCTTCTGGCGGGCGGAAAGCAGAACGCCGAGGGAAATATGTATCTTACGGTAAAAGCCATACAGATGGCGGCGAGAACTCTCAAAAACGCCAACGCCGATACGATAGACGGCTACTATGTGGCCATTATACACCCGAATGTGGCCTATGACATCATGAGAGACCCCGAGTGGATATCGGCCTCTCAGTATGCGGGTTCAATGCAGATATTCGAGGGAGAGATAGGACGCATAGGCAAGGTGCGATTTGTCGAGCACCGAGGCCAAGATATTTGAAAAGGGCGGCGCGGAAAGCGTCGATGTCTATTCCACTTTGGTGCTGGGCGCCAATGCCTACGGCACCACCGAGATATCGGGCGGAGGCCTCGAAATGATAATCAAACAGCTGGGCTCGGGCGGTACATCGGATCCTCTCAATCAGAGAGCCACCACCGGCTGGAAGGCGACAAAGACGGCGGCGAGACTTTTGGAGGAGGCCATGGTCAGAATAGAGACGGCTTCGTCTGCTCCCGCTTTGTCCTGATAAGGAGTAAGTATGACGGAAAAAGATAAGAAGAACGAAACGGTAAAGGCCGACGCGGAGCTTCAGAGCAGGGTTGATGAAATCATAGCCGCAGCCGAGAAAAAGGTGCAGGAGATGATCGAAAACGCCCGCCTCGAGGCGGAAAACATAGTAAAGCGCGCCGAGACGGCAAAGCCTTCGGCAGGTCTTTCCGAGGACACGAAAAAGGCCAACGGAGAGCTGGAAGAGTATGTGCCGATAAAGCTTTTCAAGGACGGAGAGCGATATAAGGACGATGTCTATGTCTGCGTGAACGGGGAGAACTGCCTTATAAAAAGAGGCGTTCAGACCATGATAAAGCGCAAGTTCAAAAATGTGCTCGATCAGTCCCAGATGCAGGACGAGACGGCTTCGGCCATGAGCGAAAGACTGGCCGACGATTTCGCAAAAGCCACCGAGAACAGAGGTCTTTAAGAGAATAAGGCAGGGGTTCTCCCTGCCTTTCTTAAAAGGGTGAAATTATGGATTTTTACAAGGAATATTCGGTGCAGCTCGACATATCTTCGCCGCAGATAAAGAGGATAGGCAGCGTCATAAGAAACGACACAGAGGGAAATCTGTTCAATATAAAGCTTATAGATGACGGAAAGGCTTTTGACTTTACAGGCTATACAGTAATTACATTTACGGTGGTAAAGCCCGACGGCAAATATGTCATAATGTCGGAGGGCGAGCTTTTAAAGGTAAAAGATGCGGCAGGCGGCGAGCTGTCGGTTGTGCTTTGCGGCACGGCCGTCGATACGGACGGCACATGTCTGTGCTCTGTTGAGCTTTTTCAGGGAAACAGGCGCATGAGCTCGGGCAGAATGATGTATTCGGTGCAGAGCGATCTCGCCTTTGATGCCGACCCGTCGGGCGAGAGCGAATATCCGCTGCTGCTCTCCCTGCTGCAAAAGCTCAGCGAGGCCGAAAAGGCGAGACAGACAGCCGAGAGCGAAAGAGTCGAGGCTGAAAATACAAGGCAGCAGGCGGAAGAACACCGAGAGAGCGCCGAGGCTCAAAGAGCTGCCGCCGAGCAGGAGAGAAGTGAGGCCGAGAGCGGGAGAAAGGCCGATTTTGACGAGCTGATGGAAGAGGCTCATAAAGCCGCTTCGGGCCTTGTATCTCCCTCCGTGACGGTGGAAAGAGAGAGCGAAACCGAGTATGTTCTGAAAATAGAGGATGCAGGTGGTCAGAGGCTCACCCCGAATCTCATGGGCAAAAAAGGCAGCACGGGAGCTCAGGGACCTAAAGGCCCTCAGGGGCTTCAGGGCATAAAAGGCGAAAAGGGCGACGCAGGACAAAAGGGTGACAGAGGCGAAAAAGGAGAGCCGGGTATTCAGGGAGTTCAGGGAATACAGGGTGAACCCGGTGTGCAAGGCCCTCAGGGAGAAAAAGGAGACAAAGGAGATAAAGGTGAAGACGGAGCCGACGGAGCCGTCGTGTCCGTTTCGGGCTTTATAGCTTTTGAAGTCATAGACGGCCGCCTTCTGTTATTTTATGAGGATGAGACGGCGGGTGAGAGCTTTCACATAGACGAGAACGGACATCTCATCTATACCGTCGTATAGAAGAAAGGAGCTACAATGCCGACAGTGGATTTGGGCCTTGTGAGAGGCCCTCAGGGCGAAAAAGGAGACAAGGGAGAGCGAGGCGAACAGGGAATACAGGGCCTTCAGGGAGTGCAGGGACCCCAGGGCGAAAAAGGTGATACAGGTCCTCAGGGCCCCCGGGGTGAAAAGGGCGACAAGGGCGACACAGGCGCTCAGGGCCCCCAGGGCGAGCAGGGAATACAGGGT
>CAJKFC010000066.1 GCA_905199135.1 uncultured Eubacteriales bacterium | reverse complement strand
ATAAAACAAGTAACGTATGGACATAAAAATATGTTACAATAGGTAAAAGTGGTACAGTAAACCACCGGTAAGCATCGATGACGGATAAACGAGGTTTTATATGAACTGGACGGAAGCGCAGCTTCAGACTATTGAAACTAGAAACAAGAACATACTTGTATCGGCGGCGGCAGGCTCGGGAAAGACTACGGTGCTTGTCGAAAGGGTCATGCAGATGATACTCGGGGGAGAAGCCGACATAAGCAGTCTGATTATAGTTACATTTACCGAAGCTGCCGCCTCGGAGATGAAAAACAAGATATCCACAGCCATAAGCAACAGGCTGGAGGAAGACCCAGGCAACACTTTTTTGAAAAGGCAGCTGGCTCTTATGTCGAGGGCGAATATTCAGACGGTGCATTCATTTTGCAGCGGCATAATAAAGGAGAATTTTCACCTTTTGGGAATACCTCAGGACTTCAAAATCCTTGAGGAGAGCGAGAGAGAACTGATGATGGAGGAGGCTCTCGACTCCGTGATGGAGGAAAAATACGAAAATTACGGAAAAGACCCCGACTTTTTGGCTCTCTACAAGTGTTTTTCCGAAGACAGAGGAGACAGGCAGATAAGAAAGAGCATTTTGGAGCTCTATGAAAAGTTGAGAAGTCACCCATATCCTAAAAAATGGCTGGAATACACCATAGAGTCGGTGGAGAACTTTGAAGAAGATAAGCTCGACCGATATAACTGGAGTAAATTTTTACTGAGTGAGGCCCAGAGCATAATATCGGCAAGTCTTGCCGAGCTGAAAAACGCTTATATTGATATGCAGAGCGTGCCGCAGGTATTTGAAAAATACGCCCCTGCTTTTGAAAGCGAGATAAAGAGGGGCGAGCACATGGAAAAGGCTTTCGGAGAAGGCTGGGACGAGGCGTATGACGCATTGAGAACTTCAGGCGGAGAAAAGCTCAAGCCCTGCCGCTACGATGATAAGGCTTATCTCGACAGGCTCAAGGGGATAAGAGAGAATTTCAGGAGGTCCGCAGAGGAAGTCTGCAAAAATTACATAAGGGCAAAGGCAAAATATATGGTAAAGGAGTTTGAGTTTACAGCTCCTGTTATAAAAGGCATTTGCCGACTTGTAATGCAGTTTGAGCGGGCCTTTGATGATGCTAAGGCGGAAAACGGAGTCCTCGACTATTCAGACCTTGAACACAAGGCTCTTTCCCTTCTTACCGACAGCGAGACGGGGGAGAAAACAGACATAGCAAAGAAAATTTCCTCGGAAACATATGCGCTGCTGGTGGACGAAGTTCAGGATACCAACGAAATTCAGGACAGGATTTTTCAGAGCATAAAACCCGAAAAGGGAAATGTGTTCTATGTGGGTGATGTCAAGCAGAGCATATATAAATTCCGTCTTGCCAACCCCGATATATTTATTGACAAATACATATCTGCTAAAAATTATGATGATAATGACCCTTCGCCCAAGTCGAGGATCGACCTCAATATGAACTTCAGGTCGTCGGAGAGCGTCATCGACAGCATAAATTTCGTCTTTAAAAGGATTATGTCGGCATCTTTCGGCGGAATAGATTACGATGAAAGACAGGCTCTACACCCGGGAAGACCGTATAAAAATCAATATCCTTCAGAGCTTTGCGTCATAGACATGGAGCTTTCCGACGATGACGAGATGAAAAAAGCCGAAGCCGAGGCGGAATATGTGACTTTCAGAATAAAAGAAATGCTGGACAATATGGAGATAGCCGAGGGAGAAGGCACAAGAAGGGCGAAGAGCGGAGATTTCGCCATACTTTTGAGCTCATATCAAAACAAAAAGCAGTATTTTCAAAGTGCGCTTGAAAAATGGGGAATACCGTGCTCGGCGTCGGTAAAAACCGATTTTCTAAAGAGCACAGAGATAGAGACTGTGATGTCCTTTTTGAAAATGGTGGACAACCCCTATCAGGACATACCATTGGTCTCCCTAATGAGGTCTTTTCTGTATGATTTCAGCGCCGATGATATAGCAAGGCTGAGAGCTTTACAGCCCGTGGGATATCTGTACGAAGGCCTTGTCAAGCTGGCAGAAACAGACGAAAAGGCAAAGAGACTCAAAGAGGATCTGGCCTATTACAGAAACATATCAAAAAATATGCCTGTATACAGACTTTTGGAGACTGTCTGCGATGATTACAGCATAAGGTGGATCGTGGGCGGATTTGAAAACGGCGACAGCCGAGTGGAAAACATAGGTATTCTGACAAGAGCCGCCGAGGACTTTGAAAAGAGCGGCTACAAAGGTCTTTTCAGATTTATCTCCTATGCCGAAAACAGGTTTTCTCAGAATGACGAGGAGACCGGAGGTGACAGCGGCGGAGTTGCAATTATGAGTATACACAAATCCAAAGGACTTGAGTTCCCCGTGGTTTTTCTGCCCGACCTCACCAAGGAGTTCAACAGGGACGATGTGAAAAAGCCTATACTTTTTCATCAGGATATGCAGATAGGCATAAAATACCGTGACAGGGATAGGCGCGAGGTGTATAAAAGCCAGATGTACAGCGCCGTAGCCGCAAAGACCGTCAAGGAGCTGACCGAAGAGGAGATGCGAAAGCTCTATGTGGCCATGACGAGGGCAAAGGAAAAGCTCATCATGGTGTGTTCATATAAAAACGCTCAAAGCTCCCTCAAAAAGCTGGCAGATGACTGTTCTTTCGGAATCACAAAGCTCAAGGTGTCAAAGGCATCGGGCTTTGCCAAATGGCTTGTGTACGCATATTTGCAGCACCCTGACGGGGCGGCGCTCAGAAGCAAAGCGGGATATGAGGGAGAGGTAGCCGCTGAGGGCGGCCCGATGATATTTAAAGTGATTTCTCCCGATGGTATTGAAAAGCCTTTGGAGTGTGCGGAAAAATTTGAGGAAACGGCCGAGAAAAAGCTTGAGATACCGTCGTGGGCGGAGGAGAGTTATCCGTATCAAAACAGCACCGCTATGCCGTCAAAGATTTCACCCACCATGCTCAAAAGGCTGAGGGGCGAAGAACAGGAGAGAATGTATACAAGGGAAAAATCCTCGGCAGGTGTCGAGCGAGGCAACGCTCTACATCACCTCATGGAGGCTCTGGACTTTGAAAAATGCCGTTCAAAATCGGAAATTATCAGTCAAGCTGAAGAACTTTACACATCAGGTAAATTAAAGGCAGAAGAGAAAGAACTTGTCGATATGAGAGATGTGGTAAGGTTCTTTGAAAGCGAAATAGGGGAGATTCTGAAAACCTGCGACAAGGTGGAAAAGGAGAAACAGTTTGCCGCCCTGTTTGACACCGAAAGCCTTGTTTCTCTTGCGGGAGACAGCATGGTGGTCAACGGAATAATAGACCTGCTCATATTCAAAGGCGACGAAATAATCATTGTAGACTACAAGAGCGACAGGGTGTACGGAGACGCAAAGGATGCCGCTTTGAAGCACATAGATCAGATAAATATCTATTCGGAAGCTGCCGAAAAGATGTACGGGAAAAAGGTGGCGGCGAGATACATATATCTGTTTTCCATTGGTAAGGCGATAAAACTATAATTTTTTGAAAGGATTTCATGGGCTCAATCGTATTATAAGTGAAATAACAATTCGGAGGTAAACCATGAAGAAAATTCACAAGACAATTATAGTTTCAGCTCTTTTGCTGACTGCCGCCACGACAGGCATATTTGCCGCAGGTCAGAGGGGAGCAGGCATTCCGAAAAACAGCGGTGTGTGTTTGAATCAGAACTGTCAGTTTATCGACGCAGACGGCGACGGATACTGTGACAACATGGGGCAGAACTGCCGTTTTGTTGACGAAAACGGCGACGGCATCTGCGACAACATGGGTCAGGGTATGGGCAGAATGCAGGGAATGAGAAGAGGATGCTGCCGATAAAGAGGAGTAAATGAGGAGCGAAGGAGAGATAGAGAGGGCGGTGGAGCTTTACGCCGATACGGTCAAAAGGCTGTGCGCCGTCCATCTTAAAAATCAGGCCGACACAGAGGACATATTTCAGACGGTGTTTTTGAAGTATGCCCTCTGCACCGCCGTATTCCAAAATGAGGAACACGAAAAGGCCTGGTTCATAAGGGTGACGATAAATGCCTGCAAGGATCTTCTCAAAAGCTTTTTCAGAAAAAATACGGTGCCGTTAGACGGTATTCCTATCGGAGAAGAAAAGGATATTGTAGAGAAAAACGATGTTTTGAACGCCGTGCTGTCTCTGCCGCAAAAGTACAGAGAGGTAGTTTATCTTCACTACTATGAGGGCTATACGGCAAAGCAGATAGGCGAGATACTGAAAAAGAGAGAAAATACCGTATATACCCTGTTGAACAGAGCAAAAGGTCTTTTGAAAGACAGGCTGGGAGGTGAGAGCTATGTATGACGGCATAAAGACGGCCTTTGACGGAATAAAAGCCGACGAAGAACTCAAGATGAGGACAAAGAGATTTGTAGCCGAAAAGGCGGCAGAAAAACGAAAAACGGCGTATATGAAAAAAACAGCCGTCCTTGCGTGTACGGCTGCGGCGGCGGTTTTTGCCGTGTGCGGAATGTATTTTACCCCTACAATGTCGGTCAGCATCGACATAAATCCGTCGGTGGAGCTCAAAGTCAACAGATTTGACAAAGTCATATCCGCAGTGGGCTACAATGCCGACGGGGAAGCGCTTGTCAAGGAACTGAATCTCACCTTTAAAAGTTTTGACAGTTCGGCCCGTGAGATAATTGCCAGCGAAGCCGTAAAGGAATGTATAGCAAATGACGAGGTGCTGTCCATAACGGTAGCGGGGAAAAATGAAGTTCAGACCGATAAAACCCTTGAGACTGTTCAGCTCCTGACCGAAAATACCCGCAACGCATACTGCACATCGGCAGATTATGAAACGGCTGTGACTGCGGCGGAGTACAGCATATCCTGCGGAAAATACAGCGCCTATCTCGAGCTTGCACAGGCAGGCGTTGACATTTCGCCCGAAGAGGTAGGGCAGATGTCAATGAGGGAGATAAGAGAGCTTTTGGACAGTGAGACAGACAATACCTCCGAAAGCCATACAAATCAGGGCGGAGAAGAAAGCAAAAATAACGGTCAGAACTGCACCTCACAGCAAGGCGGAAACAGACATCAATACGGAAAGAAAAACTAAAACAATATTATAGAGGAATCTGTTTTTTGTTCCGGTTTTGAGCAATCATAAACGAAGTGAATCGTTGTATTTTGCGAGGTGAAAATTATTATGAAGAAGAAAAAAACATTTCCGGTGCTTTTAGCAGTAGCGGTTATTGTGTGTGGCGTTGTGTGGCTTAGAGGAGCAGGAGATAACAAAGAAGAGCCTAAAATTGGGTATTCTATATCTGCAACGTGGACAGAGTATTTTGACAGCGTTGGAGAAATGGAAGCTGCTTCTGATATGGGGATTGTAGGCATTTTATCTGACAGTAATACCGAAGTGAGGGGAAATATTGTTTTTACGAGAAATATAGTTGAAGTTGTAGAGGTTCACAGTGGAGATGTACAGGTAGGAGATTTCGTGGAGGTATTGCAGACGGGAGGAGAGCACGGAAACAAATCTACGCCTGCATTTTCGGAAGCTCCGCTTATGGAAGCGAACAAACAGTATGCCATGTTCCTTAAAGAAACCGAACCACATGATGAGTATGGACAGTACTTTCTGATTGCGGGAGGTTATCTGGGGCTTGCTGAAATTCCGGCTGCTGCATCACCGCAGGCAATGGGTGAAACGGTAGAATTTACAGATTATTTTGCTGACAACTTCAATTGATTTCAAAATTGAGCCGAAGTAAAAAAACAGGATAGGAGGGACGGTAATCATGAAAAAATATATATCTATGGTCTTGATTGTATGTATGGTATTTGCGTTTTTGACCGTAGCATATGCCGCAACGCCAGTATGTGATTATGCTTGGGATAAGACTTCGTTGAAGTGTTACATCAATCCCAATATTACGTATAACTATGGGTCGAGTATATCTACAGCAATAGGGAATGGTATTACATCTTGGAATTCAACGGATGCGCCATCGATATCGCTGTCTGATGATTATATTGATTGGGATGTAATTGTGGAGATGGGTGATCTGGGAGAGACAGGATGGGATGGATACTGTGTTACTTATTTTGTGGAGACAGATAATGGAAATACTACCGACCACGCAATAATTAATTTAAACACTGGACATATTGGGAGCTATGCAACGGATGCCAGCTTGTGGAAGGCTTTGGCCTGCCATGAAATGGGGCATGCACATGGTTTAGATCATAATACAACGAGCAATGAGAATTCGATAATGAAGACTTATACCAAATCCTATTATAATTATTCCGGTACATCACCGAGGTGGACGGTGCCACAGACGGCGGATAGAACGGCAGTAAATAGTATTTACTGATTTAGCTTAAAAGAGGGTGGCGGACATAACAGTCCTGCCACCCTTTTTTTGTTTCGTAGATATGTTTATCCGCTTGCGCATAGCTTAACAGGTAAACCGTTATATGATTGATAAAAAAGCAGCCTTTTAAAGGCTGCTTTTATTTTTTAGAATGCCATGGACATTCCGTATGAATATCTTGTGGTTTCGATATTTTCTGTGGCCTCTGCATAGAGATCGTTGAAGTAGTCTTCCTGAAGGTCATCCTCTGCCTTTACGATCCAGTAGGGGCGGCCAGTCGATACAAAGTACATAACATGGAAGCCGTTTTCTGTCTGAATTATGCCTGTGTCGCCGGGTTTGTTGTTTTCGTTGAAGCTCCAATCCTCAAACTGCTCTGCCATTGTGTCCTTGCCGAACTCTTCGTAAAGACCGCCTGTGCCCAAAGAGCCCAAATCATAGGTGTGCTCGTCGGCAAGTTTTGCAAAGCTGTCCTCCGTGGCTTCGCCGCTCTTAAAGGTTTCGAGAAGCTCTTCAGCGGTGGCTTTTGCTTCCTCAAGGTTCTTTTTGACTTCCTCTTCGTCCTCGGGATCTTCGGCCGTGGCCACGGGAACGAGAATATGTCTCACCGATACGGTGTTGTAATCGAGAAGCTCGCGTCTGTCATAGAGAACGACAGCGTAGCCGTTGTTGCTCTCGATTACGGCTTTGTCACCGTGCTGTCTCGAAATGTCGCCGTACCATTCGCCGATAGCGCCGCTGTCGGATCTTATGATAGCACCGTCAACATATGTGACATCGAGATCCTGATAGTAGCCTTTTTTATCCTCGGCACAGTACTCATAGGCCAGCTGACCGAAAGATTCGGAATCGGTGACCTTTGCACACATCTCGTCGGCAAGAGCTTTTGCTTCTGTCTTGCTCTCTTCTATGGGCTCTCCGCTCTCATCATCGGTCTCCCAGTTAAAGAAGAAGAGGTTGTAATATACGACTTCATAATCGTTCTTGTTATTTTCGTACTGGGTCTCTATCTCCTCTTCGGTGGGGATATATTCATTTTCCTTTGCGTTGAGATAGCCTATGGCGTAGTATTTCTTATGGAGAAAATCCCTGAGTTCATCAAGACCGATGTATTTTCCGTAGATGGAATGGATAAAGTCATCAGCTGTCGTGCCTGATTCCTCGGCGGAGGAAACTATCGAGTCTATGTAGCTGTTGAGAGAGACCTCGGTCTCCTCGTCCATCACATAGCCTTCTTTCAAAGCGGTGTCGTAAACTCCGTAAATCTCGGTGAGATTCTGAACGGCAATGTTGTGTATATATTCAGACCAGGACTGATCTTCGGTGTAATTCTGACTTTCCAAAGGTTTGTTGAAGTCCACTCCGTTTTCCTTCATGGCGTCGCCGTATTCGTCGATGAGGTTCTGTTTTGCGTCTGTGTAGTAAAAACGATATTCAAGGGCGTTTATTTTATGATCTCCGACCTTTAAGGCGGGAATAGCACGCTGCACAAAGCCAGTGGAATATCCTATTCCGTAAAGAACTACAAGAACTATCGCCACCGAAACGAAAGCTATTGCGACATTTCTTATGGTTTTCTTTGCATTTTTGGATTTCTTCATTTGTATACTCCTTTTTGCTGAAATTGGCGATGCATGTCAAAAATACCTTGACAAAAAAACATACATCAGATAAATTATTATTGATAACATAAAAAAAGTCAAGTGCTTTTTTAAAAATTTTTTAAATATTATTTGTTTTTCTGTTTTTTTGTCAAAACCTATTGATTTAATTTGAAACCTGTGATAAAATACAGTATATGTGCTAATAAACTATGAGAGGTGACAATAATGAAAAAAGGTATCCACCCCGATTACAACCTTACAACCGTAAAGTGTGCCTGCGGCAATGTTATAGAGACAGGTTCCACAAAGAAGGATATCAAGGTTGAAATCTGCAGCAACTGCCATCCGTTCTTCACAGGCAAGCAGAAGCTCGTCGATGCAGGCGGACGCGTAGACCGTTTCAACAAGCGCTTCAACGCAAAATAAGAGAAAACAGAGAGCGCCTTTACGGGCGCTCTTTTTCTCTGCTCTTTTTCATGTTTTCGGGGAAAAATCTGTCGAGATGGTGAAAATCCTCGCCCGAAAGCTCGGCACCGTAGGATATGGAATGATTTCCAAATTTTTTCCTTATGGCGTCGCAAACGCTGTCGAGTTTTTTGTGTTTTTCCTTTTCCATATTTTCAAAAATGCTTATTTGGTCGTTTTCGGCCTCTGTAAGCTCCGAGAGGGCGACGCCTAAAAGGCGGACGGGCTGACCTGTCCACAGGGCATCAAAGACAGAGCAGGCAAAGCCGTATATCGCCTCGGTAGAAGAGGTGGGGGATTTTAAATGCATCTGCTTGCCGAATACCGAAAAATCTGAATATTTTATCTGTACAGATACATTTGAACAGGCATACCCCTCCTTTCTCATGCGCATGCATGCCGACTGACATAATTTTAAAATGGCGAGGGCACATTCTTCTTTTGTGATGGCGTCGGCGGACAGCGTGGAAGAGCACGAAAAGCTTTTTCCGCCCTTGCGCACGGGAGTGGGGGATACGGGAGAGTTGTCTATGCCGTTGGCATATCTCATGAGCATCAGACCGTGACTTTTGAGCACGGCGCCTATGAGCTCGGGGTTTGCGTTTGCCAATTTTCCGATGGTATCTATGCCGTAGGAGAGAAGCACCTTTTCGGTTTTGGCTCCAACCATGAAAAGTTCTCTTACGGGCATGGGCCACAGCTTGTCCTGAAGCTCATGGGAAAACATGGTGTGTACCATGTCGGGTTTTTTGAGCTCACCGGCCATTTTCGCCATAATTTTATTTTGGGCAACACCTATATTCACGGTAAAACCGAAGGTTTCCTTTACTTTGTCCTTTAAATCATAAGCGGCTTTTACGGGTTCGCCGTAGAGCTTTTCAAGTCCCGTAAAATCAAGAAAACACTCGTCTATCGAAAACTGCTCGATAAGCGGCGAGTATTCCGCCAAAAAGGCCATGAGTTTTCTCGACATCTCTGTATAGAGGGGAAAGTCCGACGGAGCCACCACCAGGTCCGGGCATTTCTGACGGGCGGAAAACAGCGATTCTCCAGTGGTCACGCCAAAGGCCTTGGCAGGAACTGATTTTGCCAGAACGACTCCGTGGCGGGATTTTTCGTCCCCGCCTATTGCCGATGGGATTGTTCTCAGGTCGACGGTGTCGCCGAGACTCAGTCTTTTTACCGCCTCCCACGACAAAAACGCGGAGTTTACATCTATGTGAAAAATTATTCTGTCTGCCATAAACTACTCCTGTCAAATAAAAACATT
>CAJKFC010000065.1 GCA_905199135.1 uncultured Eubacteriales bacterium | reverse complement strand
ACCCACGCGACCAGCTTGGAAGGCTGGGATTCTACCATTGAACTACACCCGCATGTGTAAAACTCAATCAGCTTATTTATTATACCACGGAGAACAGATAATGTCAAGAACTTTTTTTAGTTATGACCGACATTTTTTGCGTTCCGTATTGAGCTTTGTTATTATATCAGACTTTGAAATAATTGTCAATAGATTTGAGATAAAAACAAAAAGGGGCAAAAGCCCCTCTTTATTCAACAATGATTTTTTCGCCGTCTGTCGATATTTTAAGAGATGTTATGGGTGAAAGGTAAGAGGAGACGATCTTTTCTGCCGCCTTGTCCTCGATCTCTTTCTGTATCGTTCTTCTGAGATTTCTTGCACCGTACTTGATGGAGTAGGACTTCTTGACAAGGTAATCCAGCACATCGTCGCAGTAGCTGAAAGCTATGCCGTTGTTTGAAAGGGCGTCGGAAACCTCCTTGAGCATAATCTTGGCAATATCCTTGAAGTTGTCTTCAGTGAGGTGGTTAAAGGCAATTATCTCGTCTATACGGTTGAGAAACTCGGGACGCATTATCTCGGAAAGAGCCTTTACAGCCCTGTCGCGGCTCTGCTGTGAAGCTGTTTTGCCGAATCCCACACTGCCTTCGCCTCTGTCCGAACCTGCGTTGGAGGTCATTATGATGATCGAGCTGGCAAAGCTGACCTTTCTGCCCTGGGAATCTGTGGCTGTGCCGTCGTCTAAAATCTGAAGAAGAACATTGAGGACATCGGGATGAGCCTTTTCAATTTCGTCGAAGAGCACCACAGAGTAGGGATTGCGGCGAATCTTTTCTGTGAGCTGACCCGCTTCATCGTATCCCACATAGCCTGGAGGAGCTCCGATGAGCTTGGAGGCGGCGTGTTTCTCCATATACTCCGACATATCGAGTCTTACAAGGGCGTCGGGAGTGTCGAAAAGCTGATTGGTGAGCTGTTTTACGAGCTCTGTTTTGCCGACGCCTGTGGGGCCTGCGAAGATGAAGGAAACAGGTTTCTTCTTTGAGGATATACCTGCTCTCGAACGCATTATTGCGGCAGAAACGGCGTCTATGGCTTCGTCTTGACCGATTACGCTCTCCTTGAGACGGTCGGCAAGGTGAATTATCTTTTCAAAATCCTGCTGCTTTATCTTGCTTGCAGGGATTTTTGTCCAAAGCTCGATGACACGGCTTAAATCGTCTACCGAAAGGGTAGGTCTGTCCTGCTGTTTCAGATCGTCGAGCTCCGACTGAGCCTTGAGGGATTGGCTCTTTATCTGAGCCATCAGCTCGTATACCTCTTCAGAGCCCTCTTTGCCGACGAGGAGCTCTTTCTGATTTTCAAGGTCTTTGAGCTGATCCTCAAGCTGTGCCATACGGTTTATGTTGGCGTTTTTGAGGTTGATTTCGGAACAGGCCTCGTCAATGAGGTCTATGGCCTTGTCGGGCAGGAATCTGTCGTTGATGTATCTCTCCGAAAGATAGACGGCCTGATTGCACACACTGTCTGGAATGTTGACGCCGTGATAATCTTCGTAGTATTTCTTAATGCCTCTGAGCATGGCAGAAGCCTGTTCAATGGAGGGCTCTGCCACGGAGACGGGCTGAAAACGCCTTTCAAGTGCAGAATCCTTCTCTATATATTTTCTGTATTCTTTGAATGTGGTGGCGCCTATGACCTGTATTTCTCCTCTCGAAAGGGCAGGCTTTAAGATATTTGCAGCGTTCATAGAGCCTTCGGCTTCGCCCGCGCCCACGAGATTGTGCACCTCGTCTATGACGAGAATGATATTTCCAAGACTCTTGACCTCGTCGATGAGGCTCTTCATTCTGGCCTCAAACTGACCTCTGAACTGAGTGCCCGCGACCATGGCGGTCATGTCCAAAAGCCATATCTCTTTATTTCTCAGCTTGTAAGGCACATTGCCGTTTACTATGCGATGGGCGAGACCTTCGGCGATAGCCGTTTTGCCGACGCCCGGCTCACCTATAAGGCAGGGATTGTTTTTCTGTCTTCTGTTGAGTATCTGTATGACCCTTTCGGTCTCGGTCTCACGGCCGATGACACGGTCAATTTTGCCGTTTCTCACTCGGGCGCACAGGTCGAGAGCGTAGGCGTTGAGAGCTTTTTTCTTCTTCTTTTCGCGCTTTTTTTCCGAATCCTTTTCGGGCTCGGTCTCAACTTCCTTTTTGTTTTCATCGGGATTGAGAGAGGAGAAGAAGGACATAGGGGGAGTCTGTGAGAAGGACCCGTCACCTTCATCATCGTCGTTTTCTCCCGCTGTCATCGGTGAAAAAAGTCCCTCAATGCGGTTTAATGTCTCGGGAGGGATGTCCTCCATTATCTTTTCAAGGTCCTCCATGCTGCTTATATTGCTCATGCTGTCAAGCATTTCGGGGGTAAGACCCATTTTTTCTATCATATCGTTGACCGGAGCTATTCCCAGCTCACGGGCGCATTTAAAACAAAGTCCCTCGTTGGTGGTGACACCGTTTTCTATCTTGCTGATGAAAATTACGGCGTTGCGTTTTTTGCATCGGGAACATAACATTTTGTTCAAAATAAATTACCTCCAAAGGTCAGCTGTGTTTTTTCTCGTCGACGCCTGCATCCTTTATCAGTTCTTTTCCTATTTTATAGTAGGTAAAAAATGCAATAATAGACAGGGCAAGCGCTATGCAAAGAGCCAAAAAGGCCAGAGAGCTTCCCAAGTCCTGCGGAAATACGGTGACGAGAGTTATTGCCACATAGAATAAAAATGTGGCGCTTTTTCCCCATATATTTGCAGGAACAACATCGGATATCTTGCCGGCAAGCCTTGCGGCGCCGTAAATCTGATAGCCTTCCTTGATGAAAAACAAGATGGGAAAAATAGGGTGAATTTTGCCGTCAATGGCTGTACATACCAAGGCTGTAAAGACCATGAGCTTGTCTGCCAGAGGGTCTATGATTCGCCCGAGGCTGGTTACCATATTGTATTTTCTGGCGATGTAGCCGTCCAAAATATCGGATATACCGGCTACTAAAAATACTCCGAAAGCCCAAAGGGAGCTGTTATCTCCGCCGGAAAAGTAGACAAGGGCAAATACAGGCACCAAAAGCAGCCTGAAAAAAGAAATCGCGTTGGGTATATTCATCTATATATCTCCTTAGAGTTTATCGAAAAAAATCTGTGAAACCAGACTGTTCTCAAAGTATGGGAGAAGGGAAACATAGTTTTCGCTCGACACGATGTATTTTGTGGCGGAGCTGTAAAGAATGACTATGAGCACCAGACCCACAAAGGCCCCGAAGAGCATGCCCGCAAAGCGGTTTACCGTCTTTATAAGGGGGAAATTAAGGCTTACAAATCTCAGCGCTTTATTTGACAGCAATATAATTATAACAAAAAGTACAAAAAATGCAACCAGTTCTTGTGTCAAAAGTGTTAATTCCTCCGAGAGAAGGTGAGCCGCATCGAGACTTTTCTCCAAAGCTATATCCAAAAAAGATGACATATGCTCTCCCGAGACATACTTCTCAATGTATTTTTCGGGATTGGATACGACCATTTTTTCTATTATCGGAGCGATCACCTTTCCCGCATAAGGGGCGGCGTAAGGTGTCAGCAGCTTTGCGCCGATGACCGATATGACCGACGACACAATGGTGATTATGCCCGACAGAATACCTTTTTTATAGCCTACCGTAGCGCATATCAATATTATGACCACGGCGCAGATATCGACAAAATAATTTTCCATATTGACCTCAATTCGAAAGGAGCTCGGCGCGGTCGCCGAAGATTGCAAGATATGAGCCGTCGGAGCGCTTGGAGACTCTCAGAGCGGCATATGCGTCGTATATTTTTGCGTTTGTTTCGTCCTGTTCGTAAATATACACCTTGTTGGCGGAGATGGCTGCCGTCATGCCCTGACCCGAACAGACATACTTGATGTCGAAAGGACCTTCTCTGTATGTCTCTGAGCCGTCGGAATCAAAGGAGACGATTTTTGATCCTCCGCTCTGGGAAATCGCCGCGACGGGAGGGGTGCCGAAACGATGCTCGAAGCATTTGAGATCGCCTGTTTCATAGGAATATACGGCGGTTTCCTTTCCCTTGCTGTCGTAGGTGTATACACCGTCGCTGCAAATGAGCCACAGAGAGCCGTCAGAGTTGTATTTGAGAGAATAGACTATCCTTTCGCCCAAAGACACCTCATATATCGGCACGGAGTTTTTGACGCTGTATGTCCTCAAAAGGGGCTCTCCCGTGCTGCTGTCCATGCATATTATCGAAAAGTTATTTCCGTTTTCATTTATACAGCCGGAAAGTATATAATATTCCGATGTGGACCATTGAAATTTTTCTTTGAGATCGGAGGAAAATACCTGCACAGAGCCTTTGTAGCCCGACTCGTCATATATGACTATGATGTCGCCGCTGTTGTTCATGTCACAGTTTATTATGGGGCTCGCCGTCTCATACTGCTTTAAAAGGGCGTAGCTGCCGAATATGCTGAACTTATTTCCGCCCATGTCATAGGCCAGCACACGGCGGTCGCCCGTGACAAGGCGGGGATTTTCGTATTTCAGCTGAACCGACAGGTCTTCTATGCCTGCGGCGTTGATTATCTTAAGACTGTCCCTGTTGAGCACAACAAGTCCGCCCGCGAAAGGCGCGCTTGTATTTTCTATTCCCGACTCAAATTCATAGCTTGTAAAATTCTGTATAGATTCCGCATCGGTGTCAAAGTATGACACTATGCGGTAGAAATTCAGCATGTTGATGTCTTCGCGGAAGATGAAAAAACAGTAGATAAGCATGAAAAATATGCTGTAACCCACTATTTTTCTCAATACAACCACAAAAACCGCTCTGTAATCCAAAGCGGGCGATTTTACTTTTTCATCCAATTTGAAAACTCCTCCTGACTGTAAAAAAGGCGTGTCATGTAAAGTCCCTGAGGGGGAGCTGTGGGGCCGCCGTTGCAGCGGTCGGCGCTGTCCAAAATCGAGCGTATGTCATCGGGGGAGAACTTGCCGTGTCCCACATACCAGAGACAGCCGGCGATGTTTCTCACCATATTGTATAAAAAGCCGTCGGCACACACCGACATAAAGACATATTTTCCCTCTCGGCGCACATTGCAGTAGTAAATGGTGCGGACGGTGGAGGATACGGGAGTGCCCTCATTTTTTACGGCGGCAAAATCCTGTTTGCCCACAAAGTGAAGGGCGCCCTGCTGCATCTTCTCTATGTCCAAGGGCTTTATGATGTGAAAAGCCCTGTGCTCGTCAAAGGGGGATGGGAAGGTGTCGTTGTAAAACACATAGGTGTATTCCTTTGCCACACAGGAAAATCTGGCGTCAAAATCATCGGGCACAATCTCAGCCTTTGTCACCACTATGTCCTTGGGCAATACCGCATTGAATGCCAGCGGTATTCTGTCCGGGGGAATTGTGGTGTTGCTTTTGAAATTGGCGCAGTAGGTTTTGGCGTGAACGCCTTTGTCGGTTCTGCCGCAGCCCGAAAGGGTTACATTTTCCTTGGTCTGGCGGGCGATTATGTTCTCCAAAGTTCCCTGGATGGTGGGAAAACCGTCCTGACGCTGCCATCCGTGGTAGTTTGTGCCGCAGTAGGAGAGAGTTAAAGCTATATTTTTCATATCAGACTGAGCCCCATGATACCTGCAAAGCTTATGACAGAGAGGACTATAAAGAGATAGTCTCTGCTTTCGAGCTTTAATACCTTCATTCGTGTGCGTCCCTCGCCGCCCTGATAAAGCCTGCACTCCATGGCTGTCGCCAGTTCATCGGCGCGGCGGAAAGCCGAGACAAAGAGGGGGACGAGTATCGGTATGAGCGCTTTTGCCCTTGCGAATATGTTTCCGCTTTCAAAGTCGGCTCCTCTGGCCTTCTGTGCGCTCATTATCTTGTCGGTCTCCTCGATGAGGGTGGGGATAAAGCGCATGGCTATCGTCATCATCATGGCGAAATCATGGACCGGGAATTTTATTTTGTTCAAAGGCGCCATGAGATATTCCAAAGCGTCGGTAAGAGCGATAGGGGAGGTGGTGTAGGTGAGTATCGATGTGGCGGCTATGAGAAGAACGATTCTCGAAGTCATGTAAAAGGCCGTCATAAGGCCCTCTTTTGTGATTTCGAATATCCAGAACTTCACCAAAACAGTGCCGTCCACATAGAAGATATTGAGTATACTGGTAAAGAGAATTATGAAAAACACGGGCTTAAGGCTTTTCAAAAGCATTCTGAAACTGGTTTTTGAAATTCTCACGACGGCGAGAAGCAGAGCGGCCGCAAACACATAGGCCCATATGCCCTTTGCCAAAAAAAGTATTATAATAAAGGCGAAGCTTACAGTGAGCTTTACTCTCGGATCGAGCTTATGTATAAAAGTTTCGCCGGGGAAAAACTGTCCCAAAGTAATGTCTTTTATCATAGTATGCCCTTGAGCCTCAAAAGCTCCTCCTTCGCCTGTTCTATCGTATATACCGATGTATTTACATCATAGCCTCGTTTTTTAAGTTCGATAAAAACCGAGGTTATCTGGGGCACATCGAGGCCCGATTTTATGAGTAGTTCGTGCTCTTTGAATATCTCCGACGGAGTGCCGTCCAGAAGCATTTGGGAATTGCACATGACGATTATTCTGTCGGCCATTTTGGCGGCGTCTTCCATGCTGTGGGTGATGAGAATTACCGTGGTGTTATTCTTTTTGTGGTAATTCTTTATCATGGTCAGTATCTCGTCGCGTCCCTTGGGGTCGAGACCTGCCATAGGTTCGTCGAGGACGAGAATTTCAGGCTCCATAGAGATTACACCTGCAATAGCCACACGGCGTTTCTGCCCGCCCGAAAGGTCAAAGGGGGATTTTTCCAGCGTGAGACTGTCTATTCCCACAGCCTCGGCGGCGGTAAGAACTCTTCTCTTGACCTCCACATCACTCAGTCCCATATTCTTGGGGCCGAAGGCTATATCGAGAAAGACTGTCTCTTCAAAGAGCTGATATTCGGGATACTGAAAGACAAGACCGCAGGCAAAACGGGCCGCCCTCTTTGTCTGAGGGTTTTGGTTTATGTCCTCTCCGTTTATGAGGACTCTGCCCGAGGTCGGTGCCAAAAGTGCGTTGAAATGCTGCACCAAAGTGGATTTTCCCGAGCCCGTGTGGCCTATTATGGCGACGAATTCGCCCTGATTCACTGTAAAGCTGACATCCTTTATAGCGGTCTTTTCAAAAGGAGTTCCGGCGCCGTACACATAGGACACATTTTCAAGCTTTAAAATTTCGCTCATACCGATTCTCCTTTCAAAAATTCTTCCAGTCTGTCGCAGCATTCACTGACGGTCAAAGCGTCTTCGGGCAGGTCAAAGCCGGCTTCGTTCAAAACCGAAAGAATCTCCACAGTCTGGGGTACCGAAAGACCGATTTCCAAAAGCTCTTTTCTGTGGGTGAAAACCTCTCTGGGAGTGCCGTCCAAAGTGACCTGACCGCCGTCTATGACGACGACTCTGTCGGCCTGAGCGGCCTCGTCCATGTGGTGGGTTATCAGAATGACAGTTATGCCGTCCTCTTTATTGAGCTTTTTTATGGTGCGCATTACCTCTTTGCGGCCTACGGGGTCAAGCATGGCGGTGGGCTCGTCCATAACCAGGACATTTGGCTCCATGGCCAAAATGCCTGCTATGGCTATCCTCTGCTTTTGTCCCCCCGACAGCATGTGAGGGGCGTGAGTGGCAAATTTCTCCATTCCCACAGCTTTAAGACACTGATCGACGCGCTTTCTTATCTCGTCAGAGGGCAGGCCGAGATTTTCGGGGGCAAAAGCTATGTCCTCTTCAACAACGGTGGCCACCAGCTGATTGTCGGGATTCTGAAAGACCATGCCGACATTCTTTCTTATATTTATAAGATTGTCGGGGTCGGAGGTGTCGTAGCCGTAGGAATATACCTTTCCCTTGCTGGGGAGAAGTATGGCGTTGAGATGTTTGGCAAAGGTGGATTTACCCGAGCCGTTGTGGCCCAAAACGGCCACAAAGCTGCCTTTGTCTATAGTCAGCGACACATCTTTCAGTGCAAAAGAACGGGCTTCCTCGGTGGAATAGGTAAAAGTCAGTTTTTCGGTTTTGATGACCTGCTCCATTTTTTCTCCTTATTTGAATATCCACCTTGCCGTGTGGCCGCAGGGGAGATAGAGACCTGTGCTCTTTACGGGTATTCCCAGCTCGGCGCCCTCTACTCGTCCGCCGAAATTGGGGCATATAAGTCTGCCCAGTATGTATACCGGGACAGAGGGGGATATTCCTGTGGTGTACGAATTGATTATTATAAACAGGGGATTGTCCGACAGGACTTTCGAGCAAAGTCTGACAAAGTCATAGATATTGTCCTCGAATTTCCATATCTCGCCCGATGGGCCTCTTCCGTAGGAGGGAGGGTCCATTATTATGGCGTCATATTTTCTGCCTCTGTTTATCTCTCTTTCAACGAACTTTTTGCAGTCGTCGACTATATATCTTATGGGGGCGTCGGCAAGACCCGAAAGCTTGGCGTTGTCCTTTGCCCATGCCACCATACCTCTGGCGGCGTCGACATGACAGACCGAAGCTCCCGCCTTGGCGGCGGCAACCGTGGCTCCGCCTGTATAGGCGAAGAGGTTGAGCACATTTACGGGACCCTTGCGATCCCTTATTATGCGCTGTATAAAATCCCAGTTGGCGGCCTGCTCGGGAAATATGCCTGTGTGCTTGAAATTCATGGGCTTTATACCGAATTTCAAGTCACCGTAGTTAATTGTCCAGCTTTCGGGCAGCTGTTTCTTGTCCCAGCTGCCGCCGCCTGTGTTGGAACGGGTATATTTACCGTGGGCGTTTTTCCACATTTTGGGGTTGCTTTTTTCCCAGATGGCCTGGGGATCGGGGCGGACAAGATTGAAACTGCCCCATCTTTCGAGCCTCTGACCGTCTCCGCAGTCCAAAAGCTCATAGTCTTTCCATTTATCTGCCAAATACATAAACTGTCCTCTAAAGCTCCCGCCGTCCTTCAATGGCCCTTGACAGGGTGACCTTATCGGCAAATTCCAGATGGCCTCCCACGGGTATGCCGTAGGCAAGGCGGGTTATTTTGATGTTGAAAGGCTTCAAAAGCCTTGCCAGATACACTGCCGTCGTCTCGCCCTCGGTGTCGGGATTTGTGGCCATGATGACCTCTTTGATGTCCTCGTCGCTCAAACGGACAAGCAGCTCCTTGATCTTGAGATTTTCTGGGCCTATTCCGTTCAAAGGGGAAATAGAACCGTGGAGCACATGGTAAAGTCCGTTATACTCCTTGGTCTTTTCTATGGCGATAAGATCCTTTGGATCTGACACGACGCATATAGTGCTTTTGTCCCTTGAAGGATCTGAACATATGCGGCAAACCTCACCTTGGGTGAGGTTCTGACATATTTTACAGGTGTGAACATCGCTTTTTGCCGCTAAAAGCGTAGCGGCAAAGGCCTCTATCTCCTCGGGCGGAAGAGACAGAATGTGAAAAGCAAGCCGCTGGGCGGTTTTTGTACCTATGCCCGGCAGCTTGGCGAATTGTTCTATGAGAGCTTCTACGGGGGCTGCGAAATATTTCATGGTTTAGAAAAGACCGCCCATGCCGCCCGTGATTTTGCCCATCTCGGCTGTGTATGTGTCCTCAGCCTCTTTGAGAGCCGAGTTGACAGCGGCGAGAATGAGGTCGGAGAGCATCTCTGCGTCCTCGGGGTCGATAACTTCGGGGCTTATTGTGAGAGATTTGACCTGCTTGGACTTGACGACCGCCGTTACGGCGCCGCCGCCCGATGTAGCTGTATATTCGCGGTTTTCAAGCTCTTCCTGAAGCTTCTTGATATTGTCCTGCATTTTCTGGGCCTGTTTCATAAGGGCGTTCATGTTCATGCCGCCCATGGGTATTCTTCCGGGTTTCATATGAAAATCCTCCTGTGTGCTTGTTA
>CAJKFC010000064.1 GCA_905199135.1 uncultured Eubacteriales bacterium | reverse complement strand
TGCCGGTCACCCAGACGCTGCCCTCGACGTTTTCGCGGCGGAGGTTTTCTGCGTTGCGCTGGGTAGGCGCAAAGTGGAAGGAGGCGAGCTGACCGGTCATGCGGCGGTTCATCTCCTCGGGCCAGGGGCTCCAGCGGTCAAAGGTGCGCAGTCCGGCTTCTACGTGGCCGACGGGGATGTGCGCATAGAATGCGGCGAGCGCGGCTGCGAAGGTGGTTGTAGTATCGCCGTGGACGAGGACGAGCCCTGGCTTTTCCTGCTCGTAGACGGGACCCATGCCCCGGAGCACTCTGGAGGTGATGTCCGCAAGGCTCTGGCCGCTCTGCATGATGTTGAGGTCGTGCTCCGGCCTTATATCGAATTCCCTGAGCACGCTGTCCAGCATTTCACGGTGCTGGGCGGTCACGCAGACGATGCTCTCGAGCTCCGGCCTGCGCTTGAGCTCAAGGACGAGCGGGGCCATTTTTATTGCCTCGGGCCGCGTTCCGAACACGGACATGACTTTAAGCCTTGTCATTTTTCTCCTCCAGGGGTTCACAGGTGGTGGGGTCCACGGGCGGGTGGTATTTGTGGCCCCTTAACGTTCTCTGAATGAAGATGCCGACCGCGACGGCGGAGGCTGCGGCGATGATGACGAGGTAGAGCCTCACCGTCCCGCTGGTGGCCAATACGACGGCGCAGAGGCCGAGTATGGCGGAGACGGAGTAGAGGATGGCCACTGCCTGTTTCTGCGAAAGGCCCATGTCTATGAGCCTGTGGTGGACATGCCCTCTGTCGGCTGCAAAGGGGCTCTGCCCCTTCATGAGCCTTCTTATTATGGCAAAAGCCGTATCTAAAATGGGCAGACCGAGAATAATAAAGGGTACTGCGAAGGATACGACGGCGTAAAACTTGAACATACCCTGCACCGACATGACGGCCAGAATATATCCCAAAAACATCGAGCCTGTGTCGCCCATGAATATTTTGGCGGGGTTCATGTTAAAGGGCATAAAGCCTATGCAGGAGCCTGCCAGCGCAGCCATTATGATCACAACATAGCTCTCCGACACCATTGCCGCTATTATCAAAAGCGAAAAGGAGGCAATAGACGAAATACCCACCGCCAAACCGTCAAGACCGTCTATGAAGTTTACGGCGTTTATTATTCCCACAATCCATATCACCGTAAAGGGTATTGCGAAGGCGCCGAGATGGATATAGTCATAGCTGACAAATGGGTTTGCTATATTGTAGGCTCTGACGCCGTTTAAGGCGGGAATCAGAGCGGCTATTATCTGCACCACCAGCTTGAAAGAGGCGGGCAGAGCCTTGATATCGTCTATTATTCCCAAAACGATGAGCACCGAAGCGCCCAAAAGTATCGCCTTCATCTGGGAGTTGATTGTGCCGAAGCACAGCACCGAAGTTATAAAGCCGAAAAATATGGCGAGACCGCCCATTCTCGGTATGGGCACTTTGTGCATTCGCCTGTTGTCTCTCGGCACATCTATGGCGCCCACCCTTTTTGCCAGTATTCTGACTACCGGAGTGGCCGCAAAGGACACCGCCAAGGCCATTATAAAGGCAAAGGCGGCTATCATTGCCGTTTCTGTGCTTACTTTTCCAAAAATACCGATCACCTGCTTTCAAACACAAAGTAGCTTTTTATCGCTTGATAAATCCAATCTTTTTCTGCACCTTGTCCAGAGTACGCTGAGCCAGAGCGGAAGCTCTTTCGGCTCCCTTTTTGTATATCTCCTCAAGGTAATCCTGATTTTTGAGAAGCTCGTCTGTCTTGTCCCTGACAGGTCTTATCATGTCTGCCACAGACTGTCCCACAGCCAGCTTGAAATCGCCGTAGCCCTTGCCCTCAAAATCTCTCTCTATCTCATCAATGGTCTTGCCCGAGGCGATGGAGTATATCGTCATGAGGTTTTTGATGCCGGGCTGCTCGTCGCAGTACTTGACCTGACCTACACTGTCGGTGACGGCGCTCTTGAACTTCTTGATTATCTGATCGTCTGTATCTGTGAGCAGTATGACGGCCTTTTCGTTGCTGTCCGACTTGCTCATCTTTTTGGTCGGGTCCTGAAGGCTCATGATCTTGGCGCTCTTTTTGCCGATGACGGGGTTGGGCAGCTTGAACACATTGCCGTATATGCCGTTAAAACGGTTTGCGATGTCGCGGGCTATCTCCACATGCTGCTTTTGGTCAACTCCCACAGGCACATCGTCGGTCTGATAGAGCAGTATATCTGCCGCCATGAGGACGGGATATGTGAAAAGTCCTGCGTTTATATTGTCGGCATTTTTGGCCGATTTGTCCTTGAACTGAGTCATGCGGGAAAGCTCGCCGAACATGGTATAGCAGTTGAGTATCCATGCCAGCTCAAAATGCTGTCTCACATGGCTCTGGATAAACAGAATGTTTTTCTCGGGGTCGAGACCTGCGGCGATATATGTGGCAAGCACCCTCATTGTGGCTTCTCTCAGCTTTTTGGGGTCCTGTCTAACCGTTATGGCGTGGGCGTCTACGACGGAATATATGCAGTTATGGGTTTCTGACATGGGAAGCCAATTGTTGATAGCACCCAAATAGTTTCCTATTGTGAGCTTGCCCGAAGGCTGAATTCCGCTGAACACTATCGGCTTCTTCTGATTTTCCATAGTTTTCCCTCTTTTCATATCTGTGCATAGTTTTTAAGCTCGGAGCATACTCCAAGCATTTTAAATATAATACCACAAAATTTGATTTTTTGCAATTGTATATTTGCATTTTTTAGGTTAAAAATACCATTATAAAATCAGGAGGTAACTATGAATAAGGACAGTCAGATAAGAATTGTAAGTTTTTCCCTGGCCCTTTCGGCAATTTTCGCCGGAAGCACCATATATTACGGAATGAAAACCGCCAGATACGAGAGATATATCACCCATATGAGCGACAGGGCTTATTCCTCGATAATTTCCAGCCTGAACAGCGCCGCTTCCTCTCTGGAAAAGATGAAATATTCCATTGAGGGCAACTATCTCGATACTCTGGCGGCAAATGTATGGCGTGAAGCCGCCACCGCAAAGGCCTCCATGTCCCTTTTGCCCCTCACCGATGTGGAACTCGACCAGACAGAAAAGTTCATATCCCAGGCGGGCAGCTATGCCTACTCGGTTCTGCAAAGGGGCCGCGACGACAGCACAAGCGAAAATGTGTCGAATCTCTCGACTACGGCAAATCAGCTCACCGATCAGCTGTGGCAGGTCAAAACCCGCATAAACAGCGGCGAAATAGACTTTGACAACCCTGTTTCGGCAAAAAGCGGCGACGAGCTGACCGATGTGGCCCAGGGCTTTTCCGACATTGAACAGCAGTTTCCCGAGATGGGCTCTCTGATATACGACGGTCCCTTCAGCGATCATATCGAGCAGATGAAGGCGGAATTTCTTGAGGGCAAGCCGGAGGTAGATGTGGATACAGCCCTTAAAAACGCCGTCTACTTCTCGTCCTGCGAAGGTCTCAAACACACTGGCGATGTGGAGGGAAAGATACCTGTATATGTATTTTCCGACGGAAGCACCACGGTGCAGGTGACTAAACAGGGCGGCTTTGTCCTGCATATGTCAAAGACGGTTGAAAATAAAGAAGCGACCATGTCGGCAGAGGAAGCCGTGGATGCAGCAAAGAAATTCCTCTCTAAAAACGGCTACAAAAATATGACCGAGAGCTACTACACGGTATTCGAAAACATCATCACCATCAACTTCGCCTATAAGGAAAGCGGCGTCAAGGTCTATACCGACCTTATCAAGGTCAGCATAGACATGTCGGACGGCAGCTGCACAGGCTTTGAGTCGAGGGGCTATATCATGAGCCACAGAGACAGAACTTTGGAAAGACCTGCCGTAAGCTTTGAGGATGCGAGGTCAAAAATATCTTCCGAGCTGGAGGTTTTGGACAACTCCATCGCCATAATTCCCACAAGCGGTCTCAACGAAGTGCTGTGCTATGAGTTCCTGTGCTCTGATTCCGACGGAAATCAGATCCTTGTCTATATAGATGTCATGACCGGCGAAGAGGAAAACATGCTTGTGCTCATCGAAGACGAAAACGGCACATTAACCATGTGATTTTCTTCTTGAAAGCACCAGCTGAAATACGGCCGCCGCCAGATAAAAGGCGGCTATCACCATGGCGCAGTGCATGAAAAACGCCTCGGGCAGTATTTCGATTATGGGGTCTGCGGCAGGGTCGAACATCCACATGTCATTATTGAAAAACACCTTGTGGAAAAGGATAAAGGCCTTGTTGAAATCTATTGCCGCCGCTCCAACCGCCGCAAGCGGTATTATAAGGGTCAAAGCCCACGAGATTTTGAGAAAACCTTTGGCTCTCTCCCCCTCCGATATGAGCCAGATTATCAAAGTAATCGCCGACAGCCCCCCCTATAATATAGACATTTCTGAATATGTTTTTGGTCTCATAAAAGTGATAGGCCCCGCTTTCGGAAAAGGGCAGATCGGGCAGATCAAACTCACCCTGAGAAAAGGGCGACAGATACTCCATAACGGCGTTATAGTTGTCCATTATCTGTTCTTCGGTGAGGCCTGTGCTTTCGGCAAGGCCGTAATGCCTGACATCCATAAGATATACGGCGTCGCAGATGTGGAGAAAGGCAAGACCCGCCGCCGTGGCGGCAAGGATAAACAGCAGGGCGCATACAGCCCCTTTGATATATTTCATATGAGCACCTCTTTTACAGTGTTTTTAAGATATTATACCATAGAAAACCGAAAAAACAAAGGCGGAAAACCCCGCCTTTGTTTTTACATATTTGATATCAGATTGAGAGAAGATTTTTTCAAAAACTCTATGTTCTCCCTTTGGAAAACCGTGTCCCTTCTCGTGTGTATCCTGTTAAGATACAGGCCGAGAGGGCCTTTTTTCATGGCGGCAACAGCCACGCTCTTTTTAAAGTGCAGCTGATCGGAGGGGTATATATATTTATTGCTTCCCCCTTTGACTATCGTCTTTCCGAGATCTGCGGTAAAGCTTTTATCAATAATTCTTACCGTCTCGCCGTCCTCCCTGACCCTTTTGCCCAGCACCAGAGTGATAAAATCTCCGTCGGACACGCAGTCAAAGTTGACGATGAGCTTGTCTCTTATGCTCTTGCCGTGGAGCTTTTTGAAGTACGAAGACCCCAGAAGACCCAGCTCCTCGTTGTCAAAAAATACCACCGCCGCCTTTTCTCCGTCGAATTCCTTTGAAAACAGCAGCTCTGACAGCACGCACACCCCCGATGTGTTGTCATTGGCGGTGTTTTTATTGGCTTTTCCGAAAAACATCATGAAAAGCGTGAACCATATTAAAAACTCAAAGACCATCAGTCCCGCAAATGTGCTGTCTGTGATACGCACAGCCGCCGCCGACAAAACCGCCGCAGGCAAAAATATCGCTATGCACATCATAAGTCCCATAAACAGCTGTGCCGCCAAAAACTTCCACATGCTTCCGACAAAAATCAGGTTGGGAAAGGGCAGCTCGGCCTGTGTGTCGTAGTGGGCGGTAAATATCACCTTTGCCTTTTCCAAATTCCCTGCCACGATATTTCTGCTCTTTACAATGGGGCTCTGTTCAACATGACACGGGATATTTCGCCTTTTGCACTCGGCGGTTATCAGCTGCTCAAAGGCCTTTTTCTGCCTTTTGCGGAGCCTTACCATGTGGTCTTTATATACTTTTTCCGATATTTCGTTCATTTTTGCCCCTTTTTCTCAAAAGCGCGGGAATACCGTACATTATTCCCCATATTATGGCCAGCAGCACGGGAATTATAAGCATATATCCCGGGTTGCCCAAATAAACCTCGGCCCATGCAAGGGGATTTCCGCTGCCTCCGCCGTTCAAAAACATAAAGTTTGTTCCGAACACCTTGTTAAAGCAGAAAACCGCGGCCGCCACCACCGCAAAAGCGGGCAAAGCCTTTGTAAGTCTCTTGAAATTCGGTTTGAATCCTCCCGCCAAAAGCAGCATGGGGTAAAGAGCCAAAAGTATATGTACCGTAAAGCTGTGTATGTGCATTATGTTGAGTGGCGGCGGCTTTGCCCACGACGGAAACAGCAGAGCCATTATAGCCCCCGGAAGGCACTCGGCATAAAGCGCCTCTGCCACTATATCCGACGGTTTAAAGGTATACCACGATGCCACAAACAGATTTATGCTGCAGGCGTGAAGTGGCAGATAACCCAGCTCAAAACGGCCTGTACCTGCCGTGGCTATGTATTTCATCAGCTCATCGGCCAAGAGCAGACAGGTTATGACCACAAGGCATTTGTGCCTCTTTTTATCGTCCCATTTTCTGTACTTCAAAATCAAAATCACGCTGAGTGCGGCAAAAAACGCCAGCCATATGAGGTGCACAGGGCCGAAAAGCGAAAATCCGTGTCCCGGCTCTATGGTCCCCGATGTCTCAAACAGATATTTTCCCATTTATCCGCCATCCCTTAAAATTATTTGTATTTCAAATTAACCATATACAGTAATTATATTATATTCTGTGCCGTTTTGTCATGTCGTACCTGTAAATTTTTGCAGAGAAAAAGCAGGCCGAAGCCTGCTTTTTTATTCTATTTCTTTTTGGGAAGCTTGATGCTCGTCAGGATATTGAGTATCATAACGGCCTCGATGAGGAACACGATAACAGCCAGAATCGCGGCCATGCCCACTCCCATATAATAGAGATTGTCTATAAAAGCCATCGGATTGAAATTCATACTTGACTCCTTACATAAAGAAATTGAGGATGAGACCGCCGGCTATGACCGACGCGATCTGTCCCGAAACATTGACGCCTATCGAGTGCATGAGCAGGAAGTTCTGAGGATCTTCCTCAAGGCCCATTTTATGTACGATTCTGCCCGACATGGGGAAGGCAGAAATGCCGGCCGCGCCTATCATGGGGTTTATCTTTGTCTTGAGGAATAGGTTGAGAATCTTTGCGAAAACAACGCCGCCTGCCGTATCAAAGATAAAGGCCACAAGACCGAGACCCATGATGAGCAGAGTGTCGATTCTCAAAAATTCAGCAGCCTGCATTCTCGATGCGATAGTAATGCCTAAAAAGATGGTAATGAGATTTGCAAGAACCTTCTGAGCTGTCTCTGACAGAGAATCCAAAACTCCGCACTCTCTTATGAGATTTCCGAACATCAGGAATCCTACAAGTGATACAGAAGCGGGGGCGACAAGGCCTGCCACAATCGTTATGATTATAGGGAAGAGTATTCTTGTCAGCTTGCTGACCTCCACCTGCTGATAGGGCATGCGGATCTGTCTCTCCTTTTTGGTGGTGAGAAGCTTTATGACGGGGGGCTGAATGATGGGCACGAGAGCCATGTACGAATAGGCGGCCACCATGATGGCACCCAGATATTTTGAATTTAGGGTCTGGGCCACGACGATAGATGTGGGGCCGTCAGCTGCGCCGATAATGGCTATCGATGCGGCGTCGTTTATGTCAAAGAACATGGAAGCGGCGCACAGTGTGAAGAATATGCCGAACTGCGCCGCGGCGCCGAAGATCATGAGCTTGGGGTTTGAAAGCAGGGGGCCGAAATCTATCATGGCTCCTATGCCTATGAACAGAATGAGGGGGAAGAGCTCATTGGCGATACCCGCCTCAAAAAGCGTGCTGAGGGCGCCCTCCTGAAGAACGCCGTTTACCTCCTGGGTTATGGCTCCCGACAACGGCAGATTTACAAGTATCGCGCCGAAGCCGATGGGCAGGAGCAATGTGGGCTCCATATCTTTCTTAATGGCCAGGTAGATGAGTATTCCTCCGATAATCCACATGACCACCTGCCGCCAATCTAAAAGCAGCATGTTCTCGTACAAAATTTCCATCTCTTTCTCCTTTAAAATGTGATTATAAAAAAATAAAGACTCCTATTGCCTAAACAATAAGAGTCTCGCTTTTTAATACAAGGGCGGGTCTTTTGACCGTTATGTCGCCGTTTGTCGCGATTTATCGCAAGCTACTCCCTCTTATGGTAAAACCTTTAAGTTTTCTACCAAAGATATTATATCATTTTATCTCGCCCATTTCAAGTTTTTTCAAAAAACCGTTGACATTTTCTCTTTTGAGGGTATAATTAAAATTAGTTGATATATCAACCATTTATTTGAGGAGGCACTATGGATATAACAGAGAGAAAGATAACCAAAATTGCCCGTGAAGTTGGCAAGTTTACCGTGAGAACTTTGAAGGCCGAATCGATAGGCCCTTCCGAGCTGGATTTTATCCACGCTGTCAGGAAAAAAAGCGGTGCCACCCAGGCCGAGATATGCGCTGTTTTAAGCATGGATAAAGGGGCTGCCGCAAGGCTTACGGCAAGTCTTGAATCCAAAGGATATATCATCCGAAAGGACAATCCCGATGACGGCCGCAGCAAACTGCTCTATGCCACCGAGCTTTCGGAAACCTTAAAAGGCTCCAAGGCGAGAATAGAATCGGTCTTTTACGAGTGGCTCACCGAGCCTTTGTCACCAAACGACAAAGAGGAATTTTCGAGGATTTTGGACATCATCTACCGCCGCTGCAAGGCCGAAAAGCAAAATGATTTTGCCGATATCGCAAAATATTTAAAGGAGAAAGACAAAGATGAAGAATAAGAAAAACCCCATGTCGCAGGCCATGGTGTTCATAGCTCTTTTCGGCATAGTAAGCCTGTTTTCCGACATGACCCACGAAGGGGCCTCCAGCATAAGAGGTGTCTATCTGTCCCTTTTGGGTGCTTCGGCAGGCACGATAGGCTTTATATCGGGACTGGGCGAGCTCATCGGCTACTCAATGAGGTATGTTTTCGGAAAAATAACCGACAAGACCAAAAAATATTGGCCCATGACGATTTTGGGCTATGTTCTCGATATAGCCGCCGTTCCCGCCCTCGCCCTCGTCGGCAAAAACGGCTGGATTGCCGCCTGCGCCCTCTTGGTGGTGCAGAGAATGGGCAAGGCCGTAAAAAAGCCGGCAAAAGACACCGTCATGTCCTTTGCCGCCTCTCAGGCAGGATCGGGCAAAAGCTTCGCCCTTCAGGAGCTTTTGGATCAGATAGGCGCATTTTTAGGCCCTGTCCTCATCTACCTCATCATGCTCTTCAAAACCGACGGAGATGTCTTTAAAATCTATTCCGCCGCTTTTGCCTTTTTGGCTGTGCCCGGCTCCGTAACCCTTCTGCTGCTCTTTTACACAAAGAAAAAATTCCCCAATCCCGAGAATTTTGAGCCGGAACCGAAAAAATATCAGACCTTTCACATGAAAAAGGAATTTATTCTGTATATTGCAGGTATAAGCCTTTTCGCCTTCGGTTTTATCGACTACTCTATAATAATAATGCATGTGTCCCGCGCTTTGCCGTCGATAGCGGCATCGGGAGGTGTTTTCTCCTCTCTTATAAATGAGAGCACCCTTCCCCTTCTCTATTCGGGCGCCATGCTTATAGACGCGTTTTCCGCCCTTTTCTTCGGCTATATGTACGACAAAAATGGTGTTAAAGCTCTCGTTTTGTCAACTATAATCTCGGCGCCCTTTGCCCTGTTTGTCTTTGCCTTTGACTCAGCGGCCATGATAATCCTCGGCATAGCTCTTTGGGGTGTGGGAATGGGAGCTCAGGAGTCGATACTCAAGGCGGCTGTCACCGATATGGTACCCAAGTCGTGCCGCGCCACAGGCTACGGCATATTTGAATGTTCCTTCGGATTTTTCTGGTTTATTGGCAGCTGGCTTTTGGGCGTACTTTATGAAATAAATCCTGTATATATGATAGTCCTGTCTGTTGCAGCCCAGCTGGCAGCCGTGCCCTTTTACATATCCTCATCTGCAAAATAAGCAAAAGACCCGAACGAAACCGTTCGGGTCTTTTTATTTGATTATTAGTAATTCTCTTTTCTGACCTCAAAGAAGGCCTGGGGATGCTTGCAGACGGGGCAAACCTCGGGAGCCTTTGTGCCCACTACGAGATGACCGCAGTTGCGGCACTCCCACATGACAACTCCGCTCTTTTCAAATACGGCCTTTGTCTCAACATTGTTGAGCAGGGCGCGGTAGCGCTCCTCGTGGCTCTTCTCGATGGCGGCTACGCCTCTGAACTGCTCTGCCCGTTCGTGGAAGGCC
>CAJKFC010000063.1 GCA_905199135.1 uncultured Eubacteriales bacterium | reverse complement strand
CCCCTGCCGTATCCATAGACAAAATCTGTTGACTCCGACTGCTTGAAAGCAAAATCCAACTTACTGCAAAGACTGTCATTTCCTCCCATCAACCTTGCCAACACAGGGATATCGTGCGAAAGTCCGAACGTCGCCTGCCAAGCGTTGGCCTCTACATATCCGTTACCGCTCAACGGATCGGTATGTACCCATTCACCGTTTGCCTTCTTCGGCAGGATCAGTCCCAGTTCTTTATTAAAAGAAGCAGGCCAGCCTGTAGCCCGTTTATGGAAATAGTTATAATCGCTTTTCTTTCCCATTTTAGCTGCCATTTCAGCCAAAGCCCAATCTTCAAACGCCCACTGGATGGTCAGACCGGCATTACCGGGACAATATCCGTTACGAACATAAAAATCCAACTCCTTATCCATTCCCAAGGCCAGCATTCCTCCTTTGGAATGATTCCGTTTCATCGCCTTGAACGCTTTTTGCTGATCCCACTTCCTAGTCAGTCCTTTTTGGAAAGCACTCGTGATAAGTGAAGTTGCCGGACATCCCGTCATGATATACGAATAACCACCGGCACAAGGTCCGCGGGGAAGCAGATTTCCATTCACATCGTATTCCAGCAAAGAAGCCGCAAAATCATCCAATACCGAAGGATAAGCCAATCCCCAGAGCGTATTCAGGTTCCATTGTGTCAACCAAAACGCATCGGAGTTATACATATGATGTTTCACCTTCCCTTCCCGGTCCTTAGCCAGTTGCCTTACATGGAAACGGATATTTTTCGTTTTAGAACCTTCCCGGGTACCATCCGTATAATCCGGATATTTTTTCGCTGTCAAAGGCTTTCCCGTCTGAATCTCAAAGGGGGTTACGCCGTGGAATCTGGAAGGGTAGCGCTCTGCCGGGCCGTAGCCCTTTCCTTTTTTTGTAAGCACATGGACTAACACTGCATGGTCAAGCTTTTTTGCCTCCCTGAAAACCTTATTCAGCTCCTGGATATTATGGCCGTCTACAGGCCCCAGATAGGTGATACCCATATTTTCAAAGAGCATTCCCGGAATAAACAGCTGCTTAATGCTGTTTTTGGTCCGCTTGATCTTGTCAATCATGGCTGTGCCTACCACAGGAACCTTGTCCAGGGTATCTGCCACATATTTCTTTAAATCATTGTAGCCACCGCCTGTGCGGATTCCTCCCAGGTACCGCGACATGCCGCCTACGTTTTCTGAGATAGACATATTATTGTCATTGAGTACAATAATAAAATTTTTCTTCATGCGGGCAGCATTATTTAAGGCCTCATAGGCCATTCCGCCCGTCAGAGCTCCGTCGCCGATTACGCATACCACTCTTCCGTCTGTTCCCATGAGCTTTTCACCCCTCAGATACCCTATTCCCGAGGAAATAGAGGTTGAGGCGTGACCCGAGACGACGGCATCGTATACGCTTTCGGACGGTCTCAAAAATCCGCTTATTCCGCCTTTTGAGCGAATGGTGTCCATCTCGTCCTTTCTGCCCGTAAACATTTTATGGACATAGCACTGATGACCTACATCGTATATGACCTTGTCTAAAGGCATATCGAAAAGCTTGCATATAGCCACACTTATCTCGACAATTCCGAGATTTGCGGCGAGATGTCCTCCCGTCTTGGAGATATTATCTATCAAAAAACGCCTTGTCTGACGGCAAAGCTCCTTCAATTCTTCGTTTGAAAGGTGTTTTATATCGTCGCAGCTGTCAACATTATCCAAAACACCATATCCCGAAAACTTCATCTTCTTTTCCCTTTCAGAAAGCTTTTTATACAGAAAGTCCGTATTCATCTTTTCCGCAGCAGATATGTATGTTTATGTATATTATAACATAAACATACAAAAAATCAAGCGGCAAGGCCTATCAAAAGTCCGAGTATCGCTCCCGATGCCACCTCAAAAGGCGTATGTCCTATGAGCTCTTTGAGCTCTTTCTGGAACATTTCGGGGGTTGTCTCTTTCCAGTGCTCCATCATATAATTGAGCACCTTGGCCTGTTCTCCCGCCGCTCGGCGAACTCCCGTGGCGTCATACATGACAATGCAGGCCACAACGGCCGCTATTCCGAAAGATACCGACTGAATACCCGACACCTTCGCCACAGCCGTAGCAGTTCCCACCACCAGAGCCGAATGAGAGCTCGGCATACTGCCCGACGAGAAAAACAGCCTCAGGTCAAATTTCCTGAACCTTACATAATTATACACTATTTTCAAGCCTTGAGCCGCAAACCAGCACACTATGGCTATATTTATTACATAGTTGCCTGTGAGAAATTCAACATAGTTTTTCATGTCAGCTCTCTCTTCTCCTAAGCTTTTCGGCAATATCTCTCAAAAACTCGCTTTTCGGAAGACACTTCAATGCTTCTATGGCCTCATCGGTCAGCTTATCGGCCTTTTTCCGGGCCTCTTCTATGCCGTAAGCCGTTACAAATGTATATTTGTCATTGTCAGCGTCGCTGTTTATTGTCTTTCCAAGCTTTTCAAAGTCGCCCTTTACATCGAGTATATCGTCCACTATCTGAAACGCAAGGCCTATCTTTTCGGCGTATTCGGCCACATAGGGCAGACTGTCAAGGCCTGCGCCTCCCAAAATGGCTCCCGCCATGCAGGCTGCGTAAAAGAGCTTGCCTGTCTTGAGGCTTACCATGAGCTTAAGGTCTTCTTCGCTTCTTATTCCCTCCTGTATGTCGAGCACCTGTCCGCCTATCATTCCGTAGGCTCCTGCCGCCTCGGCAATAAGCGCTCCTGCTCTTGCATATTTCGACCCCGACATGCTCTCGGTAAGCATTACTTCATAGGCCGAATTGAGAAGATTGTCGCCTGCCAAAAGGGCTATTGCCTCTCCGTAAACCTTGTGATTTGTCGGCTTGCCTCTTCTGAAATCGTCGTTGTCCATACAGGGCAGATCATCATGCACCAGAGAGGATGTGTGTATCATCTCCACAGCTGCCATAAAAGGCGGTACAATGTCCAGTGTCTCCTCTATGCTTCCTCCGAATATTGAGCAGAACTCCATAAGGAAAGCCGCTCTCAGCCTCTTTCCTCCCGCCATAAGACTGTATTTGGAGCTTTCAAGAATGAGTTTTTGAGGTACATCATCATATGGAAATCTTCTTTCCAGCTCTTTTTCAACAATTACTTTGTATTCCGAAAGTGTCATCTCAACGCTCCTCGCTGTCAAAATCCATAAACTCCGGCTCTTCCGCCTTGGTGAGCAGTTTTATCTTGTTTTCCGCCTTTTCCAAAGCCTCTCCGCAGTCCTTAATGAGTTTCATGCCCTCCTCAAAGAGCGCAAGGCTCTTGTCAAGCTGGGCGTCTCCTTTTTCGAGAGCCTTGACTATCTCTTCAAGCCTCGCCATGCCCTCTTCAAAAACGAATTTATTTTCCACTTTACACCTCTTTATTTCTGACCACACTGACGATATTTCCGTCGGAAAGCCTTGTCACTATCTCATCGCCTATGTTTACATCTTCTATGCTCTTGACTATTCCGCCGTCCTTCTCCACCATTCCATAGCCCCTGGCTATAACTTTAAGAGGGCTGATGGCGTCCAAAGTAGACGCGGCTTTTCCGTAAATCATCTTTTTCTGATGAAGTATCTTTTCCATGGCTCTGCCCATCTTTTCTTCCTCTGCCGCCAAAAGCATCTTTTTGTCGGTGAGATAGGCATCTGGAGAACGCATAAATCTGTTTTCCGAGAGAAGTCTGAGCCTCTCCCTGTAATACTCTATCTTCTTGCTTTCAAGAGTCGAAAGCTTTCCTTTAATATCGCCGAGTCTTACAAGAATATCCCTGCTGTCGGGCACGACTATTTCTGCTCCGTTTGACGGCGTCGCCGCTCTGACATCGGCCACATAGTCGGCTATTGTAACATCGGGCTCATGTCCTACCGCCGATATTACGGGGATCTCACTTCTGAATATGGCTCTCGCCACTATTTCTTCATTGAAGCACCACAGATCCTCCATGGAGCCTCCTCCTCGTCCGCATATTATTACATCGCACAGCTGATGTTCGTTGATGTAATCCAACATCGATGCTATCGAAGGCGCTCCCGCCTCTCCCTGCACTATGACGGGACAGACGATTATCTCGGCCGCCTTATACCTGCTCTTTATTATCCTTATCATGTCTCTCACGGCCGCGCCTGTAGGAGATGTCACAAGGGCTATTCTCTTGGGGTATTCCGGCAATTTTTTCTTGTATTTAAGGTCAAAAAGCCCTTCTTTATAGAGCTTTTCCTTGAGTTTTTCAAAGGCTGCGTGGAGGTCTCCCACGCCGTCAGGCTGCATTTTTGCCACATACAGCTGATACTGTCCGCTTTTTGGAAAAAGGCCTATGCGGCCCAAAGCCACAACTTTCATTCCGCTTTCGGGACGGAAATCGAGTTTGGCCGCATCCGACCTAAACATGACGGCGTTTATGACGGCCGCCTCATCCTTAAGGCTGAAATAGCAATGCCCCGATGAGTGGAGTTTGAAATTTGAAATTTCTCCGCAGACATACACCTTCTTGAGGTGCTCGTCCCCCTCCAGCATACCCTTTATGTAATTGGTCAGTCTTTCGACCGTTACAGGCACATAACTCATTTTGCCTACCCGATAATCTCGTTTTTGGAGAATGTCGACAGGACGCCGTTTATAAAAGAAGCAGCCTCCTCGCTGTCATATTTCTTTGCAAGCTCGACAGCCTCGTTTACCGACGCGCCCACCGGTATCGACATATAGAGTATTTCATACATGGAAAGCCTTATTATGGCCTTTGAAATTCTCGATATTCTGCCGACATTCCAGCCTTTTGAATATTTTTCTATATATGAATCAAGCTCCTGCATATGGGAAATGACGCCGCTTGTGGCAGCAGTCACATACTCCATCTGATTTTCCTCGGGCATTTTCTCATAGAGCTTATATTCCTCTTTAAGCCCTGCAAAGTTGTCGCTTTTGAGGGCCTTTTCCATTATATCTTTTCCGCTCTCTCCTGTGTATTCGCTTTCGAATGTAAAGTGAAGTACAAGTTCTCTTGCGCTTTTTCTGCTCATATATTTTTCCTCTTCCGTATTGCTTTCTTTTTCTCACGATATATTATACAACAAAATGACAAAAAAATAAACCCTCTGAAAGGGTTTATTTTTTAATAAATGTCAATTTTCGCTTTTTGTGTCGGCAGGCTTCTGAGGCGCAAACACTATGCCGTCTATGTGGATGTTGATCTCCTTGATTTCAAGCTGAGCCATCGACTCCACATTGCTTCTCACGCTCTGCTGTATCTTCTCGGCTACCGACTTCAGATCATTTCCGTATTTGACCATGACAGCGATGTCGATATTGCAGCCGCCGTTCTCGGCAAAAGTGATCTTGATGCCCTTATTTTTGTTCTTTTTGGTAAAGAAATCGGCTATGTCCGCTGCTGAATTGACTGTCGACAGAGATGCTACGCCATCCTGCTCCATAACGGCGTTATAGACGATGGTGGATATGACATCCTCCGATATTCTTATGCTGCCGCTCTCTTCGGCATAAACGAGATATTCTTTATTTTCATTCATGTTCTGTTTCTCCTAGTAATAAATATGTATACATTTTACTACAAAGCAGAAAAAAAAGCAAGTCTTTTATGCCGTTTCGATAACTTTAATTTGCTCGGGTGTCAGAGCTGTCTCCTCGATGACTATCTCCTTGATTCTGGCAAGGTCTGTGTTCTGAAGGCCTTCAGCCGTCTTTTCCACAATTATGTTTGCCCCGTCATCGCTGATATATGCGACGCACTGTCTGTAACCTTTTGCCACTATGAGGCTCTCGACTCTCGCCTCTTTTTCTGCATTTTCAGCCAATACGCCCATGGCGCTCACGGCCGCTGCCTTTGCCTCTTCAGATGACTGCTCGTTTTCCACCGTCTGGGAGAGTATGCTTACAGATTCATCTCTCGCCTGCTGTCTTGCAAGCTTTGCCTCGGAAAAATAATCGCTGGGCACGGGAGAGATGTTGGGATTGTCCTTTGCCGTAAGAGCCGCTTTTTCCTCCTCGGCTCCGTCGACCAATGTCGCCTCGCCCAAAACCTTTCCGTCCTCAAACTCGCCTGCCTGACTGTATTCGCTGTCAGGCTGATTTTTTGTATAGCTCCAATTCAGATAGACCGCCATACAAAGCATAAGGGCTATTACGGAATACACCGCACTCTTTCTCTTGACCACCATAGTTTCCTCCTAATTTTTCATTTTTAATATTACAATGTTATCTGAGCTTATGCCGGTGAGAGCTTTTACGGCATTGGTGACCTCAAGTCTCACCTTGCTGCTGTCCGCCCCCCGGCAGACGATGACGGCGCCTCTGAAAACCGGAGCGTTCTCATACTCCACAAGGGGGGTCTGACCCGATGCGCCGTTTATTATGACCGTCTCGTGTCCCTCGTTTCCGTAGACGCTGTCGGTGGCGTATACGCTATGAGCTCCGGTCTCCACCGAAAGTCTCACTTCGACCTCGCCTATGCCTTCCACCCGTTCAAGGGCCTCGCATATTTTGTTTTCAAAGGCTTCCACACTGTCAGTATCCGAAACGACCACCTCTTTTTCGGTTTTTCCGGCAAACAGCCCTTCTCCCGTGACCAGCACAAGGCCAATGGCGAATACCAACGCCGGATACTTATATTTATCAAAAAATCCCTTGATATATTCCATTATTTTTATGTCATTTTTCAATTATCTCCACCTCTGTGTCCTCAAAAAGGGTTTTTATCTCATTCAGCATATGTCCCTTTGCCGTAACGCTGTCGATTTTCGCCCATACGGTTATTTTTACTATCTCGGCCTTATCCTCAAAGACCACAGCCTCTGCCTCGGCCTCGATCTCTCTTCCGTATTTTTGGGCTATCTTTAAAACCTCCTCCTCGACGGCTTTTTCCGTCTCTTCTCTTACCGCCTGACAGAACATCTCCTCCCCTGTCTCTCTGCTCTCTTTTATTATATTGATATCCTGTCCCAAATTTCCAATAAGACCGAGAGTTTTTACATCTATTCCAAACAGAAAAGCCAGCATACAGAGAGCGCAGCACATTTTCACCAACGATCCGCTCGGTCCGCTGCCCGAAAACAGTACCGCTACTGCGTATACCGCGGCGAGGATTATTATTTTTTGAAATATACCTTCCATGTCATCCTCCGAACACCGAAACGCAAAGACAGACCGCCATTATAATTCCCGCCGATACGGCGGCCAGAATCCCGAGAGCCATGGCATAGCTCGAAGCCACCGCTTCGACTACCGATCCCACTCCGTTTGGTGCAAAAGCCTTTGCCGCCACCGACACGCACTTGAATAAGATCATATTGACAGAAAGTATCACAAAAGGTCCTGCACAGAAAAACAGAACTGCAATTACCCCTGCAAGTCCTATGGTGTTTCTCATGACCGACGCCATGGACAGCACGCTCTCCGATGCCGACGCCACCGCGGTGCCCACTCCCGGCAGCACCGACACCGCCGCTTTCGCCGCTTTTATTGCAATTCCGTCGCCTGCCGACATTACGGCCCCTGTCAGGGTCATATACGCCGTCACTCCGCCTATGCATATCTTGACCGCGGCATTCACCGCCTTCTGTATGGCAGAAGCTATGCCCGACGCTATGGGGTTTTCTCCGAAAGCTCCTACGGCTTTCATAAATATATAGGCGAAGATCAACGGAAAGACGAGATTCGAGGCTATCGAACAGCACAGATTTGTATATATCATTCCTCCTCCCGCGATAAATGCCGAGGAGGCGGGCTTTCCTGCCGCTGCCGCATAGGAGGCAAAGGTGGGCAGAAGAGTTTTTGAAAACACCGCTATATCATCCGCCGCACCTCTGCTTTGGGATATTACGCTTCCCGCGTCGCCCGCCACGCATATCAAAACAAGGCATACGCCGCACATATCTATGAGCCTTTGTCCGTTTTTATTGTCCCCCGCTCCCGCTATCACCTGGCCGAAGGAGCAGAGAGCGCATATAAACAGTATCTTCACATGGCCCGTCAGAGCTTTTACGAGCTGCTCTGAGACCGTACTTTTTACTCTCTGCCACAGCCCTGTTCCCGCCTGCTCCATATCTTCAAGCTGTCCTTCACCTATGTCAAAGGGCAGCTGTCTTTCCAGTTCTCTCGGAAATTCCTCTCCGTGGGAGACCGAGCAAAGACATATCATCAGCAGAAAAAAGACCGTTATTTTTCTCATATTCCGCTTCCCAATTTTTCCACCGCCTTTAAAAACACAGGGAGTATCACTGCCGCGGAGGCGGCCGCCGTTATGAGTTCCAAAGCCGTGGCAAGAGCCTTTTCTCCGCTGTCCCTGCACATGTCGCACAGCAGTTTGGACACCGTCGTTATTCCCAGCACCTTTATGACGGGCTTTATGTATTCCGCAAGCTCGTTTGAAAAGAGCGAGGACAAAAGCTCCGCCGCCTGATTCAAAAGAGGAGCCGCAATGGTGAAAACCACGGCGACAGCGCAAAACGACATGATGACCGACATCTCGGGCAGCTGCTCCCTTATAAATCCGCACAGCACCAGGGCCGCCGCCGCTGCCGCCGCTGTTTTTAAAATTATCTCCATATCAAAAACCAAATGTAGACTTTATCAGTGTGAACAGGCGGTTTATCTCACCTATTATGATTATCATTACGGTGATGAGCCCCGCAAGGGTGGTCATAAGGGCCTGTTCCTCTCTTCCCGACCTGACAAGCAGCTGATTGAGCACCGCCACCACTATTCCTATGGCGGCCACTTTGAATATAAGATCTATCTGCATATCACACCTATACCGCCACCAGAGCCGCTATTATGCCTATGCTCAATCCCAAAGCTCTGTAAAGTCTGCCTTTTTCTGAAAATTCCTTTTCACTTTGAGCGTACTGTCTCTCGAGCATTATCCTGATATTTTTCAGCATGCTTGCCTGCTCATAGCTGTCGTATCTGCCAAGCACCGAGCAGAAGGACATGAGGATATCGCCGTCCTCCTTTGTCATGCCTCTTGCCGAAAGATGCTTTGACGACTGCTCAAAAGCCGTCTCCAGTTTTTCGCCCTCCTTGAGTTTATCGGTGACCGAACTCCAGAAAAGCCTGCTCTTTCCTCCTATTCGCCTGCATATGACCTCGAAGGCTTCGCAAAGCTCCGAGCGTTTAAAGACTATTTCTGCCTGAAGAATGTCGACAGCCGAAATCAACTCTCTTAAAACATCACGCCTGTCCTTCAAAAGTCTGTATATGTACCTTCCCAAAAACCCTGACGAACCGATTATCATAAGAACTCCCACTATTTTTATCATTTTGTCCTCCTTTTTCACTGAGAAAGATCTCACGCTTTCCGTCTGTGTTTTTTATCTCCACTACATAGTCAAAAATATCCTTGTCCAAAAGTCTTCTGTAAATATCTCTTTTTCCGAGATTTTTAATAGAATCCGCATGGGCTGTCGCAACAAAAGACGCTCCCATATATCCCGCCTTTATAAGACAGTCTGCGTCGCTCTCTTTTGTTATCTCGTCGAGGGCTATATATGAAGGCGACATGGCTCTTATCAAAGCGTCGCAGTTTTGCTCCTTGCCTCCTCCGCTCATCACATCGGTGTTGCGCCCTATGTCAAAGGCAGGTCTACCCCTTGAAGATGCCGCTATCTCGTATCTCTCGTCACAAAGGCCTATCTTTATCCCGCTGTCCGACATATTTCTCACAAGGTCTCTTAAAAATGTCGTCTTGCCGTCTCCCGCCTTTGAGATTATCAGAATATTAGGTCTCTTATCCCACCTTATCATTTTGAAAATGTCGGACGACACTCCCTTTACCTGTTTTGCTATTCTTATGTTGAGAGACGATATGTCTTTTATAGTGCGGGTTTCTCCGTTTTCCCTTATCACACTTCCGCACACGCCCATTCGTCCGCCGTAGGGCAGGCTTATGTATCCCTCCTTTATCTGGTGGTTATAGGAGTGATAGGAGCTTTTTGTGGCCCTTTCCACGCACTCTTCCATGTCCTCCTCGGTGACCGTCACGGTCTCGCCTTCAAAGTACACGGTCTTTATTCTGCCGCCCACCGTCACTGCGAAGGGTCTGCCCACCCTCAGCCTAAACTCCTCTGCCTGTGCCTTGTCCTCTTCTTCCAGGCTGTAAACCGCCCGCCACAGCCTTTCGGGCAGCACTCCTGCCGAAAGAGCGAAGCATTTCAGAAAATATTTGTCCATTTTTCTCACCTTCCTAAGTTCTGCTAAATCATATGGACAAGTCGGACCGTTTATGCCTGTTTTAAAAAATAAAAAAAGCCTCGGATATGCTGCTCCGAAGGCTTTTATTTTACATATTCTATTTTCTCAGTATTTTTTCCATGCTCTTTCCCTTGGCAAGCTCATCTATGAGCTTATCAAGATACCTTATATCCCTCATGAGAGGGTCTTCGATCTCCTCCACTTTAACTCCGCACACAGAACCTTTTATCAGCTTTCTGTTTTCATTCATATGGGGCGCGTTTCTGAAAAAGTCTCCGTAGGTCAAACTGCCCTCCGTAAAGCTTTCAATCTGACTT
>CAJKFC010000062.1 GCA_905199135.1 uncultured Eubacteriales bacterium | reverse complement strand
AAAGCGGCAGATTTTCCTGCCGCTTTTCCTGGCACGCTTGAAGGGATTCGAACCCCTGACCCTTTGGTTCGTAGCCAAATACTCTATCCAGCTGAGCTACAAGCGCGTATTCTGTTTTGCCGCCGTCTCCCGACTGCCTATATATAATACCACACCGTTTTCCAAAAGTCAAGCTTTTTTTCTGATTTTTTCAAATATTTTGTCCGATATATTTTTTCTCCGCATATTGACTTTTTTGTGGAAAAAAATATGCCTGTATGTTATAATTTGAATATATAACGATTTATTCTGCCACGCTACGGAGGTGAACAGTTGAAAAATTCAAAACTTTTATGCCTTGCGGCCATGGTTATTACATCAGCCATATTTATATATATGTTTTGGGATATAATCATGCTCTTTTTCTTTGCCGCCCTGACGGCATATCTTCTGAGTCCTTTTGTAAACTTCATAATGAAAAAAACCAAAGTTAAAAGACCTGTTGCCGCCGCTGTGGTTATACTTTTACTTCTTGGCATAATCGTCACTACCATCTCCGTTTCGGTGCCTGCCCTTTCGGGGCAGATAACCTCTCTCGTAAGCGATATAACACGATGGGCTCCGTCTTTTGAAAAGACGATAGGCTCATTCATAGAAAGCCTTAAAGAACTCAATCTGCCCGACGCCGTGCTGGGCTATATAGAGGACATAATTTCCGAGGCCGACTCGATGATTTCCTCATTTTTGAGAAATCTTCTGTCGGGAATCGTCGGATTTACAACGCAGGTTATGGACATAGTGGTGTTCTTTATTCTCATAGCCTATTATCTTCTTGACGGTCCCAAACTGATCTCGGCCATCTACGCAAAGCTGCCTTCTAAAATAGAGGAAAAGGCTCGTGAAATAGCCGAAAAGGCTGACGACATAACTTGGAAATATCTGAAATCCAAAATTATCATTTCGTTCTTCACCTCGATAGTGACATATTTCGGTCTCGCCTTTTTCGGGCTGAAATACGCCTTCGCATTTTCGGTGCTCACCTTTTTCCTCAATTTCATCCCCTATTTCGGCTCCCTTATCGCCGGAGTAGTGCCGATATTCTACGCCCTTATAACAGCAGGCCTCGGCAAAGCTTTCGCCGTGCTGATACTGATTCTTGTGATACAGCAGATAGAGGGCAACATAATATCCCCCAAAATTCAAGGCGATATCTCCGGCATACACCCCGTAACCGTCATTTTCTCGATCTTGGTGTGCAACAAGATATGGGGCCCTGTCGGTATGTTCATCTCGGTTCCCATAACGGCAATAGTAAAAATGGTATTTTCCGAGCTCTATGACTATGTGGTGTCCGATCTGAAGAGCGAAGACGGCTCGGAGACCGCTGATTCCAAATAAAACACACAGAAAAACCGAGGCTGAGCCTCGGTTTTTTTATTATCTTCTCCTCATTCTCATAAGGCGTCTCATGCGCCTTACCCTTTTGGTGTGCATATGCCTTGCAAACAGCAGTGCAGAGCCAACGACCACAAAAACAGGAATCAGTATCAAAAGCCACGGAATGCCTCCCTTGTCCTCAGGCTCGGCCGAAAGAGATATTGCGTCGGCCGCTTCGGGCTCGGCCTCAAGAGAGAGAGGCAGCGATAGGGTCAGTTTCGCCGTGTTTTCCAAAGGAGTGCCCTTATAGCAGATATCGCCTTCCAAAAGGGCATAATCCCCCTTTATTTCAGCCTGTCCGAAAGCCACCGAAAGATCATCTGCAGAGCCGTCAGACGGTATCATCATGGCTATATTCTCTGTTTTAAGGGCAGATTTATCTATCTCGGCGGTGCTTCCGCTCTCCAAAATCACCGTATCGGGTATGCTTTTTTCTATGTTATCAAAGGGAATTGTCTCCTCCTTGAAGCTGTCAAAACCCATGTCCATGAGCTTTGCCGTGTCATAATACTTGTCGTCACCCTTTATTGATTTCATAACGACGGCAATGAGCTTTTTTCCGTCTCTTTCACAGACGGTGACGAGGGTGTTTTTGGCTTCATTGGTCCAGCCGTTTTTGCTCATAAGCACTCCGTCACACTCTATCTCACCGTTTATCAGGCTGTTTCTGCTGGCGAAATATCTGGTCTCCTCCTGTTTGTTTGTGGGAGGAATCTCATATTTTTTCGCTCCGAAAAACTGGGTGAAAAGGGGCACTGACAGGCCGTATCTTGTAATCTTGGCCATGTCGAGGGCTGTGGTGTAGTGCTGCTCGTCATGGAGGCCGTGGGCGTTTGCGAAATGGGTATTTTCCGCTCCGATCTCCGCCGCCTTTTCATTCATCATATCGGCAAAACTATCCATGGAACCCGCTATAAGCTCAGCTATGCCGTTTGACGCGTCGTTGGCCGACTCCATAGTCATGGCGTACATTGCCTGCTCAAGGGTTATCTCCTCTCCTGTGTCAAGGGCGATGTGTGAGGTGTCTCTTCCTATGGAAAACACCGCCTCCTCCGTCATGGTTATCCTGCTCTCAAGACTTCCGTTCAGAAGGGCGAGAATGCCCGTCATTATCTTGGTAATGCTGGCGGGATACATCTTCTCCTCGGGATTTTTTGAGCACAGCACCTGACCTGTGTCGGCGTCCATCAGCACATAGGCTTCGGAAACAATGTCCTCAGGCCCGTCAAAGGCTTTAAGCGGTGCAAAAAACGAAAATATAAACACAAATACAAGTAAAACGGCAATCTTTTTATTCATAAGGGACCTTTCGTTGAGGTATGGTATGTCTTAACAAACTACTTTTATATTCTAACATACTTTTTCCCTTATTTCAAATGTTTAAACAAAAAAATCCGTTTTTTTATCAAAAAACTGTGCACATCAGTCTTCAATAAATACCGCTCTCACAGGAGCTCCCTCAGCGCCCGCTATCTTCAAGGGCAGAGCCGCTAAAAATCCCCTGTCCTTTTTCACATTTTCAAGAGTTATATTTTCCAGAACAGCTATACCTTTTTCGAGAAATATCCTGTGGATTTTGGTCTCCGAATCTCCCTCTCCGACGCTCATATCCTCGACCCCTATGAGGACAACTCCGCAGTCGGCCAAAGTCCGCGCTGTCTGTGTCGTCAGCTCTCCGTCCTTTTTTATGAGTATTCTTTCTGGCAGGTCTTTTAAAAGCTCTGTAAGCTTCTCGGGATTTTCATCTCCAGAAAGCTCTATTACCGCCGCCTCGCCGATGCACTTTTCAAGGTTTACCGAGGCTATGTCGTATCCCCTGTCTATATAGTGCAGAGGAGCGTCCATATGGGTGCCCGAATGAAGACAGCACAGCAGATCGCTTAGGTTGTAATCGTCCCCCTCGCTTATGCTTCTCACTTTCGTGATATTGGGTACTGTGTCCCCGTCATAGACGGGAGCCGACAAAAGCTCCCTCGTTATGTCAACTATTCTCACATTTGTCCCTCTCTATCAGTATTTTCACGGCTTCCACCGCCGTCCTCACCGCTCTGTCGGTGTCGAGACATCTCTCATTTCCGAGACCTTCTGCCTCCCTCTCCTGATTCCAAAGGGTCATAAAACATGCTCCCGTCCTCTTGCCCAGAGCGGCGCCCACAGTAAAGACTGCGGCGCTCTCCATCTCGCTGGCCATTACGCCGAGAGTCTTCCACGCCTGCCACTTTTCCTTGAGCATATATGATACGGGAGAGCGGTCGGGGCTGTGCTGTCCGTAAAAGGAGTCCTTTGACTGCACCACTCCCAAAATATGGGAAAATCCCAGTTTTTCGGCAGCTTCTTTCAAAGCAAGGGTCACATCAAAATCGGGCACGGCAGGATATTCTATCGGCGCGTAGTGGAGCGATGTACCCTCCATTCTGACGCTGCCTGTGGCTATGACAATATCTCCGCCTTTGACTGCGGTATTTATTCCGCCGCAGGTGCCTATTCTTATAAATGTGTCGGCTCCGCAGGCGGCAAGTTCTTCCACAGCTATCGCCGCCGATGGACCTCCCATACCTGTCGAGCAGACCGTCACCTTTTCCCCTGAAAGATAACCTGTGTATGTGACAAACTCTCTATTTTCCGCCTTTTTCTCGGCATTTTCCAGATATGCCGCTATCTTTTCACATCTGCCGGGATCTCCGGGCAGAATACAGTATCGCCCCACATCGTCTTCAGCTGTCATAAGGTGCATACATTTTTCCTGATCTATCATCTGCCCTCTCCCCCTATCTTCTTTATGTTCTTCTCGGCCTTTTGCCTCGGTATCATGACGGTGTGCCCGCATTTGAGACATTTGAGCTTGAAATCCATGCCCACTCTCTCCACCGAAAACTCGCTGCATCCACAGGGATGGGGCTTTTTCATGGTCAGTATATCTCCCGTCTTTATGTCCATTTTATTCTCTCCTCGGTATATATCTTTATATATTAAAGCAATTATACCATAAAAAAATACCTGTGAAAAGTCAAATTCACCCGCCATCCCTCATATACTGTAACGGATAATAAATATTAGGAGGAATAATAATGCCACAGGGAATTTATATGCCTGAAGGTCTTTTATCGGGCATTAGCTTTAAAACCGCCGCCGAAAGCGCCATAAAGCAGGCCATAGATGGAGGAGTCACGGTGGAGAGCGTCGTGACCCGCTGCGACGGTCAGCACAATCTTTACTGCGAGATGGGGCGTTTTACAGGCATTATCCCCAGGGAACTGGCGGCTTTGGAGGAAAACTCAAAGGGTAAGGAGATAGCCGTTATATCAAAGGTGGGAAAGAGCGTATGCTTTAAAATAACGGGTGAAACGAGAGACGGAATGTATGTCCTTTCGAGAAAGGCCGCCCAAAAGGAAGCTCTCGACTATTTTATGGAGAACCTCATGCCGGGAGATGTGCTCAAGGGCAAAATAACTCACATAGAGCCCTTCGGGGTTTTTGTCGACATAGGCTGCGGAAACATAGGTCTTATCGGCATAGAAAACATATCAGTGTCGAGAATCTCCTCCCCCTTTGACCGCTTTACGGCAGGTCAGGAGATACTGTGCGTTGTAAAGCACATTGACAGGGAGAAAAGGCGCGTGACCTTGAGCCACAAGGAGCTCTTGGGCACATGGAGCCAAAACGCCTGCCGCTTCAGAGCGGGCGAGACCGTAAGAGGCATTGTAAGAGGAATAGAGGAGTACGGCATCTTTGTGGAACTGACCCCCAATCTCTCGGGACTTTCCGAGTACAGAGACGATGTTGAGATAGGCAGCTCGGTGTCGGTCTACATAAAATCCATAATCCCCGAAAAGATGAAGATAAAGCTTCTCATAATAGATAAGCTGGAAATGTGCTGTCAAAAACCCATATCTTTTGAGGATTACTGCATAGCAGACGGCAGCATCGACTCCTTCAGATACACTCCCCCCGAGTGCCGATTCAAGACCATCGAAACTATTTTTAAATCTATTTTTGCCCGACGTAAAATATCAATAATCGTAACTGCTTCAATTTCCTCAAAACCATTGGAAAGAAATAAATAAGATGTTTTCATATCAATTATATATTATGATTTATACTACACTTAGAACAACCGAAAAGAAATGTTTGTTCTATATAATATTTCCAAGAAATAGAAGATAATTCATTGTAATATATAAAAGATTAAGGACTGATATACCCCTTTTCAATAACAGAAAACATTCTTTTAACAAAAAAAGCCTTATATTTGCTTGGAAATCTTATATTTCTTGCTATTACAAATAGATATTTAATATGAAAAGTTTTTTCAAAACGACATTTGCCTGTGTATTAGGTGTTTTTATTGCCGGGATATTACTATTCTGGCTCTTCATCGGCTCAGTTATAAGTCTCGCAACTTTTTCGACAACTCCGAGTTACACCTCTAAAGAAAACACCATCTTAATATTGAAATTAGAAGGAGAACTTACCGAACGAGCAAAAGATGACCCATTAAATATTTTAAATTCAGGAGAATATATTCCGAAAGCAGGATTAGACGAAATATTAAAAGCTATTCAGATCGCCAAATGGGACAATAATATCACTGGTATTTATTTGGATATTTCAAATTTTACTGGAGGTTATGCCTCTATTGAAGAAATACGTAATGCTCTATCCGATTTCAAAAAAAGTGGTAAATTTATTGTGGCGTATGCCGACATGTACACCCAAAGAGAATATTATTTGGCAACTGCAGCCGACTGGGTGTTCATGAATACTATTGGAATGCTGGATTTTAGAGGATTAAGCACGACTCCCACTTTTTATAAAAATACATTAGATAAAATAGGGGTTGAAATGCAAGTATTTCGCGTAGGGACTTACAAATCTGCCGTAGAGCCTTATATAACTACTCAGATGAGTGAAGCAAATCGAAAACAAACCGCATCATACTTAAACTCGATATGGGAAACTATTATCTCTGACATCGCAGAAGAACGTCAAATAGAGAAACACATACTGAATGATTATGCCGACTCATTAGTTTCTTTACAAGAGCCTCAATGGGTACAGAAAACCAAACTTGTGGATTCTTTATTATACCGTCCGGAAGTAGAATCCTTTTTAACGCAGCTTTGCGGTGTCGAAAATATTAATGATATCAATTGGGCATCACCAACAGATATTGTATCTACAGCTAAAAAAATCAAATCAAAAGATCGAATTGCCATAGTATATGCAGTAGGTAGCATAGACGGAATATCTTCGAACGGCATTATATCTGACAAACTGGTACGAACTCTAAAAGAAGTTCAAGACGACGAGTCTGTAAAAGGTGTTGTACTTAGAGTAAATTCTCCCGGAGGAAGTGCTTTCGGATCTGAACAGATCTGGCATGCGGTAGAACAGTTGAAACAAACAAAGCCTGTTGCCGTATCAATGGGTGATTATGCCGCTTCTGGAGGCTATTATCTATCTTGCGGAGCAAATCGTATTTTTGCAAATCCCGCAACACTAACCGGTTCAATAGGGATATTTGGACTCGTACCAAATGCGCAAAAGTTACTTTCAGAGAAAATCGGATTATCATTTGACGAGGTAAAAACAAACAAATACGGAGCTTTCCCTACCATAGAACGCCCTATGACAAATGATGAAAAACAGAAAATGCAAACATACATAAATCGTGGGTATGATCTCTTTATAAAACGTTGTGCCCAAGGACGAAAAATGTCGGTCGATCAAATAAAAAATATTGCAGAAGGACGAGTATGGAGTGGTAAAGATGCTTTAAAAATCGGATTAATAGACGAACTTGGTGATATGCAGAAAGCAACCGAATGGATTGCAAAAAAATGTGACATAACAGATTATGAAGTTATTGAATATCCAAAGAAAAAAAGTTTTTACGAAGAACTGATGAATGAACTTAGAAATGGAGTGTCACAATCTTTTATGCGATTATTTTTGGGTAATGAATATCAGTATAAAAAAATTTTAGACCAAATAAAGCAGATCGACCCGATCCAAGCTCAAATGGAAAATATAGAACTAGAATAACAAATAATACTAAAGCTCATAAAGAATGCTGGAGGAGGAAAATGTAAAGCTATATAAGTGGTTATCTCCGTTTTCCCTCATTTACGGATTAGGAGTAAGATTGAGAAATAAACTTTTCGATTGGGATATTTTACGTAGCAAAAGTTATGATATACCTATCCTATCTGTAGGTAATATCACAGTGGGAGGCACAGGGAAAACACCGCATATCGAATATTTAATACGATTATTGGCTTCTTCATATCGGATTGCCATTTTGAGCCGAGGGTATAAAAGAAAAACCAGAGGATTTGTTCTAGCAACCCATTCTTCTACAGCCAGAGAAATCGGAGATGAACCTTTTCAAATAAAACATAAATTTCCGGAAATCGTAGTGGCCGTAGATAGTAACCGTCGAAGAGGTATAGAAAAGCTAATGCGACTCACGCCCGAAATCGATGTCATTTTATTAGATGACGCTTTCCAGCATAGATATGTGGCACCATCTACATCTATCTTACTATCCGATTTCAATCGGATGATTTATGAAGATAAACTTCTCCCATATGGTAGATTAAGAGAACCGATAGGAGAAAAATCTCGTGCACAGATCGTTATTGTAACTAAATGTCCTAAAGATATAAAACCTATAGATTTCAGAATTATTTCGAAACGTCTGCAATTATATCCATATCAACGATTATATTTTACCGGATTATGTTACGATGAATTAATTCCTTTATTTCCGAATGAAATTCACAATCCTATATCCATAACAAATATAAAAAAAGATAAAGCTTTACTGATCTCTGGGATTGCTTCACCCCAACCGTTTATACAATATATTCAAAATTTTGTATCTAAGACAGAGAGTTTATGTTTTCCGGATCATCATAGTTTCAGTGCGAAAGACATAGAAAAAATCCGGAACAGAGCATTAAAAATGAAGAATGGCAACACTTTGCCCCATATAATTGTGACAGAAAAAGATGCAGCCAGACTAATCCATAACCCTCATTTAACGAACGAAATAAAACAAAATCTATATTATCTGCCACTCAAAATATGCTTTTTACAAGATCAAGGCACAGCTTTTGATGCACAAATAAAAGATGTTATAACCAAAAACAGAAAAAATTATATTCCCAAAACTATAAAAACTTCTTAATCAAAAGGAGCGTCACGACATCGTTTGGGAAAAAATTAGAGTTCTTATTCAAAGTTTTTCCGTATATTTGTTATCAAATAAATTATCTAAAAAACCGAATTAGCTATGATTGAAAAAATTAAAGAAACTGCGGCATTTATTAAAGAACGTTTCCCGATTATCCCTGAAACAGCAATAATATTAGGTACAGGTTTAGGCGAACTGGTAAACCATATCACCGACCAAAAAGAACTGGCATATAAAGATATTCCGAATTTCCCGATCTCTACAGTAGAAGGACATAGCGGAAAACTCATTTTCGGGAAACTGGGCACTAAAGACATCATGGCTATGCAAGGCCGATTCCATTTTTATGAAGGCTACGATATGAAACAAGTAACTTTCCCGGTACGCGTCATGAAACAATTAGGTGTAAAAACCCTATTCGTTTCAAATGCTGCCGGAGGAATGAATCCCACTTTTAAAGTAGGAGACCTAATGGTGATACGCGATCATATTAACTTATTCCCGGAACACCCGTTGCATGGAAAAAATTATAATGAGCTCGGTCCTCGATTCCCAGATATGAGTGAAGCTTATTCTAAACGACTCATTAAAAAAGCTTTTGAGATCGCAGAAAAAAACAACATATATTTACAACAGGGCGTATATGTAGGGACACAAGGGCCTACCTTCGAAACTCCTGCAGAATACAAGTATTTCAAAATCATAGGTGGTGATGCCGTTGGAATGTCTACTGTCCCTGAAGTAATCGTTGCCCGTCATAGTGATATGGAAGTATTTGCAATATCAGTCATCACCGACCTCGGAGTCGAAGGTATTGTAGAAAAAGCTTCTCACGAAGAAGTTCAAAAAGCCGCAGCCCTGGCTCAACCTAAAATGACATTAATAATGAAAGAACTCGTAGAACAGTTCTAAAAGATATATTTGACAAAATGCGGAGTCTTTATCTGTAAAGTACTCCGCATTTTGCTAACCCAATTAAATAAAATGGAAGAATTTAAACGTACAGAAATAGCATCTCTTGGTGAATTTGGACTTATCGACCATTTAACCAAACATGTAGAAGTAAAAAACGACTCTACACTAAAAGGTATCGGGGATGACGCTGCCGTACTCGACTATAAAGAAAAACAAGTATTAGTAACAACCGATCTGCTACTTGAAGGTATCCACTTCGACTTAACTTATGTTCCTTTAAAACATTTAGGATATAAGTCAGCCGTTGTTAATTTTTCAGACATTTATGCAATGAATGGACAGCCGAAACAAATTACTGTTTCCTTAGGCATTTCAAAACGTTTCTCGGTCGAAGATTTAGAACAACTATATGCCGGTATTCAACTTGCTTGTGATGTTTACCATGTAGATCTGATCGGAGGAGATACTTCCGCTTCTCTCACCGGGTTGGCAATCAGCATTACTTGCATAGGTGAAGCAAATAAAGAAAAGATTGTATATAGGAATGGAGCCAGAGAAAATGACTTGATCTGCGTAAGTGGAGATCTGGGTGCTGCTTATATGGGGTTACAATTGCTCGAACGTGAAAAAAAGGTTTTTGCTGGAGAAAAAAATTTCCAACCCGCTTTTGAAGGTAGAGAATACCTCCTTGAGAGACAATTAAAACCGGAAGCTCGTAAAGATATTATCGAAGAATTGGCAAAACGGGATATTGTGCCAACAGCAATGATGGATATTTCGGACGGACTCTCTTCTGAATTATTGCATATATGTAGACAAAGTCATACTGGATGTCGTATTTATGAGGAACGTATCCCCATAGATTACCAAACAGCCGTTATGGCGGAAGAATTCAATATGAGTCTTATCACTGCTGCTCTTAATGGTGGAGAGGATTATGAACTGCTGTTTACCGTACCGCTGGCTAAACATGATGACATTTCAGCTCTTCCGGGTATTCGTATTATAGGTCATATTACAGCACCTTCCCTTGGAGCTTATATGATTACCAGAGACGGTGCTGAGATAGAATTAAAAGCTCAAGGCTGGAACTCTCTCAGCAAAGAAAATTAAAATATATCCGACAAAATGTTGTGCAAATATAAAATTATTTATATCTTTGCACACGCAAAAACGATGGTGCCATAGCTCAGTTGGTAGAGCAAAGGACTGAAAATCCTTGTGTCCCCG
>CAJKFC010000061.1 GCA_905199135.1 uncultured Eubacteriales bacterium | reverse complement strand
ATTTTAATTCCGGCATTGTATTTTTACTTTTTTGAGTTTTCAGATCTTGGACTGAAAGAACGAATTTTTTCATCGTTGTTTCAATCAGTTACTCCACGAACTGCTGGATTTAATACTGTTGATTTAACATCAATGAGTGAAGCAGGGCAATTTATAACGATTATTTTAATGCTAATTGGTGGTAGTCCGGGTTCAACAGCAGGAGGTATGAAAACAACAACAATTGCCGTATTATTTGCAATTGCAATTGCAACTTTCCGGCGAAGAGAAGATGCCAATTTCTTTGGACGTAGGATAAATGGAGATGTACTTAAAAATGCAGCAACTGTTTTTTTGATGTATATTACATTGAGTGGGGTTGGAGGATTGATTATTAGTATTACAGAAGATCTTCCGATTCTGACATGTTTATTTGAAGCAGCCTCTGCAGTAGGTACAGTAGGACTTTCTCTTGGAATTACACCAGGATTGGGCATGCTGTCAAGAATTATATTAATTTCACTAATGTTTATAGGACGAGTAGGTGGATTGACCTTGATTTTTGCAGCCTTGTCAGGTACGCATCATCATGTTTCAAAATTGCCACGAGAAAAAATTACAGTAGGATAAAAGGAGAAAAACAATGAAAATTCTGTCTCAAGACGATTTTGAAAAAGTAAATGTATTCGGCAAGGGCAGCTTGAACGAGGCTTTTTCACAGTATTTTATAGGAAATTCTTTTTTAAATCCCCTTACAACTCCCAATGAAACGGCAGTTTTTCTTGCAAATGTAACCTTTGAGCCCGGCTGCCGAAATAACTGGCACATTCATCACGCTTCAAAAGGCGGCGGTCAGCTTCTCATCTGTACAGCGGGTGAAGGCTGGTATCAGGAGGAAAACAAATCTCCTGTTTCTCTCAGCGCCGGAACAGTCATAACCATACCGCCCGAAATCAAGCACTGGCACGGTGCAAAAAAAGACAGCTGGTTTTCACACATTGCGGTTGAAGTTCCCGGCGCGGACACTTTCAACGAATGGTGCGAACCCGTAACAGATGAAGAATACGGCAAATTGGAGGAAAGATAAAATGAGCAAAAAACTTGTAGCGTATTTTTCGGCAAGCGGTGTTACAAAATCCGCTGCCGAGCGTTTGGCAAAGGCTGCTAAAGCAGATCTATTTGAAATCAAACCCAAAGTCCCCTACACCCGTGCAGATCTCGATTGGACAAACAAAAAGAGCCGAAGCTCTGTTGAAATGAACAATCCCGATTCGCGCCCGGAAATTGCCGAAAGGCTGTCAAATATGGACGAATACGATACTGTATTTATAGGTTTTCCGATTTGGTGGTATGTTGCGCCGACCATAATAAATACCTTTGTCGAAAGCTATGATCTTTCGGGAAAGACGATCGTTCCCTTTGCCACCAGCGGAGGCAGCGGCATGGGCAGAATCGTTGAAATACTGAAGTCCCTCTGCCCTGCTTCGGTGAAATGGGAAAACGGAAAAATGCTTAACCGCATATCGGAAGACGAATTGACCAAATGGGCTGAACAGTTTTAATAAAAAGCTGAAAGGAGAAAAAATGGATTTACATACTACCGATCCTGAATTTGCAGAGCGTTTCGAGTATTTTGCCTTTACGGAAGTTCCCAATGATGAAAGCGCTCGTTTAGACGAAAAAACCCGCTTTATGGCGATTTTAGCCGCGCTTATAGGATGCGGCGACACGGAAGCATACAGGGAAATGCTGTCTAAGGCGCTTGAAAACGGCATTACGCCGATAATGGCAAAAGAGATAATCTATCAGGCGACCGACTATTTGGGCTACGGCCGAATGCTGCCGTTTTTGAAATGTACCAACGAGATTTTTAAGGAACGAAATATTTCTCAGCCTCTTCCCTGTCAAGCCACCGCTACCCTTGAAAACAGACTTTCAAAAGGCACGGAAGCACAGGCCGAAATTTTCGGAGAGCATATGAAAGAGGCTTGGAAATCGGGACATATCAATCGCTGGCTTGCGGAAAACTGCTTCGGCGATTACTATACCAGACAAGGTCTCGCCCTTTCTGAGCGTGAGCTGATCACCTTTTGTTTTCTTGCGGCGCAAGGCGGCTGTGAGCCCCAGCTGATTGCCCATTCCAAAGGAAATATGAATATGGGAAATGACAGAGAATTTCTCATTCGGGTAATTTCCCAGTGTCTGCCGTACATCGGCTATCCTCGCAGTTTAAACGCAATAAGCTGTGTGGAAAACGCGGCAAAACAATGAAAAATAAATACGCCGTCAAATTAATCGTTGACATTTTAATGTCACTTGCGCTGCTTTTTTCAATGGGCTACCAATTTTGGGGAGAGGCGCCTCATGAATGGATGGGATCGGGAATGTTTATTCTTTTTATTGTTCATCACATTCTCAATTTCAGTTGGCGCAGAAGTCTTTTCAAGGGAAAATATACTCCGTTGCGTTTTTTGAACCTCTGCATCGACCTGCTTGTCCTGCTTTCGATGCTCGCTCTTATGTACAGCGGAATTGTCATGTCTCGTTATGTATTCGATTTTTTGCCGACATTCGGAAGTGTATCAGTCGCCCGCCGTCTTCACATTCTCGGTTCATATTGGGGCTTTATTCTCATGAGCGTGCATTTGGGTATGCACTGGAATATGGTAACAGCCATGGCAAAAAAGACTTGTCCTTATGTTAAAGTCTCCAAAGGCCGTTCTGTTCTATTTTCGGTAATAGGAGCGTTGATCTGGGGATACGGCGTCTTTGTTTTTGTAAAAAGAGATTTTTTGACCTACATGTTTTTGAAAAGCGAATTTGTATTTTTTAATTATGATGAGTCAAGAATTCTGTTTTACGCAGACTGTATTGCTTTATCATGGCTTTGTATCTTTGCCGCTCACTACGGAACAAAACCGCTGAGGAATCTCAGAGAAAAGAGCCGTCATAAGAAATCGTCATAAAATTGCTCTGACCGTTTTAAGATATGCCCTTCTGCTTTAATATAAAAAAGCTCCTGCCGCTTACCGACAAAGTTTGGGACAGGAACGATATAAAAAAATCGAGTGTTCATAACCTGAATCTGTTATGAACACTCGATCTGGTCGGAGTAGCAGGACTTGAACCTGTGGCCTCTTGGTCCCGAACCAAGCGCTCTACCAAACTGAGCTATACCCCGCTAACAGGCAATATTATATCATTGCTTTTATCCTATGTCAAGAAAAACTTTGAAAAACAGGCATATATTTCCCTTCTATCCCTTTACCTTGAGATGAGCTTTGAACATTATGTATCCGAGACAGAAAAGCACGGGCAGCACAAGGACTCCGTAGCTTGAATTATTGGTGATCTGTGTAATAAGTCCGATGAGAAAAGTACCTGTAAAGGCGGCACCCTTTCCAAATATGTCATATATTCCGAAGTATTTATTGGAGTTTTCCTTGGGAACTATCTTGGCAAAATATGAACGGGAAAGAGCCTGTATTCCCCCCTGAAAAACCGCTACGCAGGCGGCTAAAAACCAAAATTCCCATGCTCTGTCGAGCTGCAGCGCAAACAGTGAGATAAAGAGATATCCTATTATGGACATGGAAATAACGGTGGAGTTGTCCTTTTTGCGGGCTATTTTACCGAAAAGTATGGCACACGGAAAAGCGACAATCTGAGTAAACAACAGCGCCAAGAGAAGGCTGTTGTCAGATATTCCGACATCTTTTCCGTAAGATGTCGCCATCTCTATAATTGTATATACTCCGTCTATGTAAAGGAAAAAAGCCAAAAGAAAGGTCAGAATTTTTTTGTTCTTATTTATATCCTTTATTGTGCCCAAAATATCGGAAAAAGCCTTTTTGACAACTCCCTGAGTGTTTTCCACATAGTGCGACTGCTTGTAATTTTTAATAAGGGGAGCCGAGCATGCCACCCACCAAAGAGCGTTGAGTATAAACGCCGCAACAGTGGCGTTTACGGTCCCGTCATTTCGGCTGTGAGGATTAAAACCAGAGAAATGATAAAGGGAATACAGCTTCCTATATATCCCCATGCGTAGCCGTGAGAGCTGACCGTATCCATACGGCTGTCATCGGTTATATCGCAAAGCATGGAATCGTAAAAAACAAGGCTTATGGAATAGCCTATTTTGCCCACTATGAATATGAACAGAAACCACTGCCAGTGAGAGGCAAAGCCCATAGCCGCGCAGCCGAAAGCGCCTATTATAAGAGATGTTTTGAAAAGCGGCAGCTTAAAATCCTTATGGTCGCCTATTGTTCCCAGTATGGGACCCATAAACGCCACAACTACCGTGGCAATACTCGAGGCATATCCCCAATAAGCTGTTGACATATCGCCCGATACCCCGGCCTGAGAGGCGAGGTTTTTAAAAAATATCGGTATGATGGTGGATATCAGCATGACAAAGGCGGAATTGCCGACATCATACAGAACCCAAAATTTTTCAAGTTTGCTAAGTTTCATTTTCCCTATACCCCTTCAAAGTTTTCTGTAAATATATCAGGCTCGTCTTGCTTTTCGACAAACCATGAAAAAAGCATATCTATGCTCTTTGCGCAGCTTCCTATGCAGTTTTTAAATAAATTGTGCATTTCCGCCGTCTCTTTTTCATAGATAAAGTTTTTCTGAGGCGACATGTTTGAAAAAAATGTCTTTCTCAAAATCAGCTTTTCCAAAAAGGCAACTGGCTCTCTGTGCTGCAAAAGCCCTACATACCTTCTCATGTCCTTGACCGACAGATTGAAGTTTTTGACGCTTATACCGTAGAGCTCGCCGAATTCACTTATTTCGGTGGTAAAATTCGGCAGATATTCTTTTTTCACTCCCGAAAGCCTATATTTTTGTGCAATGAGAGAATCAAACTCCGACTCTATTCTGTAATGATCTGCAATTTTCGGAGTTTTTTCATTGACAAACGGATGAACATTTTTGTCGAGCCAGTAATGACACAGACAGCCTGATACATATGCGAGGAAAGGAGCATTTTTCGCTTCGCGGTATATCCTGTATCCCCTCTCAAAAAACAGTTTTCCAGAGTGGGAATGTATTTCCGACCCGATTTTGCTTATATAAGTGCCTGTATAGGGCTTGTAGAAAAACAGAATATCGGGCCCCTGAAGTCCCAGATCAAACTCTTCTTTATAAGACTTCACAAGCTGCAAAGTCCTTTCGGACAGCTCTTTTAAAACTTCCTGACCGAATTGATAATGTGCTAAAACAGATGGCATAAAGCCTCCTAGTAATTGAAATATATACATATTTTACTATAAAAAGTTCCCGATGTAAACATTTTTCAAGCTGAAATATTTAATTATAACATACACTTAAAGGAAAATTTACCTGCTTAAACATAAAACATCTCCGTACCTATATGGCACGGAGATGTTTTCGCTTCTTTTGTATTCAGTTTTTCTGTTCTTTCAATGTGCCGTCTGCCGATTTGTTTTTACGCAATTTTTTTACAAATATAATTATGGCTGCCGCAATAACCACAGATGCAGTTGCTATGATAACCACCGCAAGTTTGTATCCTGAGTATATAACGGCTATTTCGGCTTCGCCTTTCGGAACGGAAAACATCAGATAACTGCCGAAGGCTTCGCTTTCAATTTTTTCCCAATTTTCATCCTGCTTTACATAGACAGAAAATCCTTTGGCAGTCTCATCAGCTGAAAGGAATCGTATGGTATAAGACTCCTGCGACATATCGGAACACTTAATTTTCCACTGTTCCGATGCTCTTTTACCGTTGATAATATCTGTATCTTCTATCTTATCTGCCGTCAGTAAGTCTTCATCGTCAAAATTTCCGTCTAAAAGAAATACAGGGCTTCCCCTGCTTCTCGTCTCTTCGGACGGAATGGTAAGCACATAGCGTGAATATTCAGCCGTAACGGTCTTATCGAAACGGAGATCGGTCAAGTCGTTTGAATCCCAATAAGAATAGTATCCTTCTTTTGCGGGAATATCCGGTAAGATATCATCCTCAAAAGAATCTCCGTAAGAAAAAGGCAGAGTCTTTACCTTTTCATCGTCAATGACAAAGGAAAGTGTGAACTGCGTCATCTCTTTCGGTATACCATCCAGCCGGGACAGCTCATAAAATGACATCGGCTCCGCTTTGCCTTCATAGCTTATCCTTCCCAATCCCGCAAGAGTGTCAGACACATAGTAATTTTCAGAAAATTCTCCTGTTTCCGTGCCTGATACGGCTCCGCAGTACCGTCCGAATTCCTTTATATCCACCAGTGTGACGCATCCCGTCACCACGCTGCTCTCCTTACCTGAGCCTATGATTCCGCCGATATAATCTCCGCCTGAAAGTGAGCTCTTCACAAAGCAATCACGAATCACCGCTCGTGAAAAACCTGCTACACCGCCTATGTCCGTTCCCGCAAGGACACTCTCCGCCGTGCCCAACAGTGACAGATCGGCCTCCACCTCCACAACCGTAGTATTGACATCTCCTCTGTTTTTACATCGTATTCTGACCTACAATTCCGCCCACATAGTGTTCATCTGTGACTGTTCCCTGAAAATTACAGTTTATCAGCTGCCCTGACACCTCATTTATGCCTGCCAGTCCACCTACCGACGCATCTCCGCTGACCGTACCTTTAAAAGTACAATTTGTGATCTTACCGTAATTTTTGCCGACAAATCCTCCGACAGTACTGCCGTCGTCGGAAGTCACCTTTCCTGATACGGTCAGATTGTCTACCATTGCACCGACCTGCAATGTATCGAAAAGACCTACTTCGGAGTTGTTACCGTCTATGTACAGCCCGCTTATTGAATATCCGTTTCCCTTTAAGGTGCCGAGGTCGGAATGGGCAAAAATTCTTCGGCCGTTTTATCGAGAGTCAGATCGTTATCCAAAACAACAGTCTTTTCTTTAGACCATGTATCCAGCCTGCAGTTTTTCGCAAGCTCTTTCAGATCTTCAGCAGTCTTAATATGGATTATCTCGCCGTTTTCCGTCAATGAGAAAGCGGGAAACACAGTATTTACGCACATCACAAGGAAAATAAACGCCACTGCCCATCGCCTTGCAAAATTTCTCTTTCTATTCTGCATCATTTTTATCCTCCTCCGCAGCCGAACCCGAAATAATGTTCAGATCCACATCTCCGTCGACCGTCGCTCTAATAATTCCGTTTACCGTTCCGTGTATCTCTCCGCGTACCATGCCGTTTACGGTATGGCAAAATTGATCCATATACTGCCCTGTATGACCAGTATCAAAAGCAGCGGCTTAAAGGTAAACAGCAAAATCACGAGAACTATGAGTATCGAAACGACGCTTACCACCATGTTGTCCCTTGAGAACGCCTTTTTGAAATCATATTCCGTGGTGGAATTTCCCGCTATATATATTTTCTCATCGGGATAATATTTCTGAGCTGTCTCCTTTACAACATCGATAAAATGATAGGTATCCTCACCGCTTTCAGGCAATGTAAGATATACGAGCATACGGCTGTACTCTGCGCCCTGAAGCTGTTTTTTTGCCGAAGTCATCTGAGTATAGGCCTCATCGAGCATTTTAGTCTGCTCATCATCAAGCGTCACTATACCTGAATCTGCCTGATCACATACGAACAAGAATATATCTATCAGAGGAACTTTATAATTGTCCAAACCTCCGAGTATCTGCCCGTATTTTTCCTGCTTTGCCGCATAAGCCGCATACACTATTTCCGCCGCCTCATAGTCCAGTTCTGTCAGTTCGGAAAATTCTCTGGGAGTCAGCTGATCGGCCAAAGTATACCCGCCCATAGCCTCTGCATTGGCTATTCCCATGGCATAATCAACCTCTTCATAACTCTCCAATTCGGACAGAATGGCAGCCTCCTTTTCATACTGCCCCGCAGGTACCATGAGCGCCAAAAGATTTACCGATGAAAAGTTATCGCTTATCATATTTTTCGCTATCTGCGTTTCATTCAGCACAGGTGTTTTTAAAGAGCTTTCGCCGTATGCATAGGGACATTTCTGCGAAAGAGGAAAAGCTATTACAATAGCCGCCGTAAAAAGAACGGGCATAATAAATCGGGTTTTATACGCAAATTTGCCGACAAACGGTATTTTGGGTACAAAATTGCGGTGTCCTGTTTTGTCCATTAAAGGTCCGAACATCATCAAAAGTCCCGGCATTACAATAAATACCGACAAAAGCGCGAACACTATCGACTTTATCAGACAGACAGCCATGTCCGAGCCTATTTTGAACTGCATGAACATCATGGCCACAAGTCCGCCGACGGTCGTCAGGCTGCTTGCGCCTATCTCAGGAATGGCTTTACCGAGCGCCGCAATTACGGCTTCTCTGATAGGCATCGTCTGATGCTCTTCCTTATATCGGTTACAGAAGATGACTGCATAGTCGAGCGACAGTGCCAGCTGCAAAATGCTTGTTACCGAATTTGATACGAACGATATCTCTCCCAAAAGAAAGTTCGTGCCCAAATTCATGATCATAGCTACCACGAATGTGATTATGAGTACAGGTATCTCGGCATAGATCTGCGAGGTAAACAGCAATACTACCACAATGATGACGGCTACATAAACCATAATGACTCTTACCTCGCTGTCTATCGCTTCTTGTATTGTATTTCCAAGCTCAGTTGAGACATACAGGTCATAATCAGACAGAGCTGCTTTTATCTCATCGAGGGATTCCAGACAGGCTCCGTCTGACTCATCGCTGTCAAAAGTGACGGCTTACAGAGCTGAGTCATTGATATAGTGATCGGCAGTATTATCGTACTCCACACTTTGAACGCCTTTGATATCGGAAATCAGATCCTTAAGTTTTTCCGCCTTGTCCTGAGATATATTAGCCACCATTATCTGCGCCGTGCCCAAAGTGGTAAACTGCTCCTCCATAATGTCCAAAGCCTGGCGTGTCTGCGAATCTTCGGGAAGATATGCCGCAAGATCGCTTTCCACCTCTACCCAGTTGCGTGAAAAGGCGGAGAATATAAGCATTATGATAGTTATAAGGAAAAACAGGCTTCGCTTATCTACTATGAAAGTAGCCAGCCTGTTCATAAAACCGCCTCCTGATTTTTCTTTATTCTTTGCCATTTATTTCGTTCTCCGCCTTTGTTTGGGATATTTTTGTGCCGTGCCATTTCATTGTGCTTCGGCCGCTATTCAATTCCCCGAAAATTCTGTTTTTATCTGTTTCCAGTGTCGAAACGCATGTGAGATCACTTATCTGTGTGCGTAACCTATGAAAAAGTTTCAGCATATGCTCTCCGAAACATTTTCCTGTAACAGGATTTTCATATCCCAGCAAAATAAGAGTACCTGTTACTTCCCCGTTTTTTTCCTCAAATCTGAGACTGCCGTTTCTCGGGCCCATCGGGCTTTCAAGTACAATTTCGTATTCTTCCATCAGACTCGTCTCTTTCCTGCCTAAAAGTATGTGCTACTATGTTAGCTCAATCACATCGGAAACGCAAAGGACAAATATACCTCATCTGTCAAAATTATGACACTGACGCACAAATTGACCGATTGAATAAACAAAAAAATATGCTATACTTTATCATGGAGGTATATACAAATGGTCGAAAAAACTCTTTCCGCTTCAGAGCATACAAAACAACAGCTGGCCTCAGCTTTAAAAATCCTTATGGCCGAAAGGCCAATGGATAAAATCACCATTTCTGATTTGACAGCCATCTGCAAAATACGCCGTCAAAGCTTCTATTATCATTTTGAGGACATATATGATCTTCTTCGCTGGATGTTTCAAAACGAGGCCATCTCATTGCTGCAGCAGCATGAGGGCGCCCTTCTGTGGCAGGAAGGTCTTTTGCAGCTTTTACGCTATCTGGAAGAAAACAGGGTTGTTTGTCTCTGTGCCTTAAAGTCCATGGGACGAGATCACATAAAGCGCTTTTTCGAAGCGGATATATACTCAATTATACACCACACCATAGAACAGCTCGGCGAAAACATAGGTTCAAATCCTCAGCTTGACTCTTTTGTCGATATAGAGATGCTGACGCATTTCTATGTGACTGCTCTGGCAGGAATGACGGAGAGCTGGCTTCTCGGTGAAATCGACCGCAGTCCTGAACAGCTGATTGACTTCGCCGACACTATTTTAAACGGTCAGCTCAGAGGAGCCGCTTTGCGGATAAAGAAATAAATATATACTCAATATTGATTTAATTTATATTTTTTGATATACTATAAACGCAGATTTTGATTTTATCAGGGGTATTTTATGGGATTTCGTTTCAGAAAAAGTATAAACCTTGGAGGAGGTTTAAGACTCAACCTCAGCAAGTCAGGTGTCGGATACAGCTGGGGCACAAAAGGCTTCCGAATTACAAAAACCGCAGACGGCACAGTTCGCAAAACAGCTTCCATTCCCGGCACAGGTCTTTCTTATGTAACCGAATCATCGAAAAAGCAGCCGGAAACTGTAACTGACAATATTTCTGCCGGTGAGACAAAGTCCAAAAAGCCTTTTTATCAAAAAGGCTGGTTTTGGGCGATAATAATACTGTTCGTGCTTATCGGTATCGGCGGATCGGGAGAAAATGATAAGAGCTCTGTTTCTTTCACCGAGACAACAACGGAATCACAGCCCGAACAAACCACAACTGAAGAGCCAACTGAACCCACAACAACAGAGAGTACAGCCAAAACATCTGCTGAACCTACGACATCGGAAACATCTTCCGAGACACCTACTGAGTCTGCTTCGTCTCAAGTAACAGAGGCTCCTTTAGAGCCGACAACTACGGCAGAAACAAAAGTATACATAACACCCACAGGTTCAAAATACCATTACAATAATAACTGCAACGGAGGCACATATATCGAATCATCTCTCGATGAAGCTCTTGCCAAAGGTCTCGAGCCCTGCAAAAGATGTGTTAAGTAATTGTATATTTTCTCAAAATAAAAAAGCCACATCTTTTGGATGGGGCTTTTTAAATATTTGAGTAGAAATATCCATGCGGTTTTGCGGTAAAAACAGAAAAAAGCGGTAGATTTCTCTACCGCTTTTTTTGGTGCCGGTGAA
>CAJKFC010000060.1 GCA_905199135.1 uncultured Eubacteriales bacterium | reverse complement strand
GGCTCGGCTATAAAGCAGTTAAGCCTCGAGCCATACACTTCAAAAGCTCTTTCCAGCTCCTCTGTATCTGCCGCAATATGCAGGATATTGGGGTTTTTGCCGTAAGCTTTCAAAATAAAGTGATAATCCTCGTCGTCGCCTACCTCCATGGTTTTAAATGTGTCTCCATGGTATGCATGCTCAAGAGCCAGCACCATAGTGCGCGACTTTTCACCTCTGTTTATATAATACTGCAAGACCATTTTAAGGGCTACCTCTATTGCCACGCTCCCTGAATCGGAAAAAAAGCAGTAGTCCAGGTCTCCCGGCAGCCAGTTTTTAAGCTTTTCGGAAAGTTTTGCCGCCGGCTCGTGTGTCAGTCCCCCAAGCATGACATGGGAAAATCTTTCGAGCTGTTCCGCTATCGCCCTATTCATTTCGGGATGCTTATATCCATGAATTACACTCCACCACGATGATACCGAGTCTATGAGTTTTTTATCTTCGGTATACAGATACACTCCTTCGGCATCAACTATCTTATATGGTGTATCCATGGTTTTCATTTGTTCATATGGATACCATATCATTTTAAATCTCCTCTGTTTTCCTCATAAAAACTTTCAAGTGCTTCAAAGGGAATATCAAGGTCAGTATCCCCTGTCTTTACACAGGCAGCTACCTTTAATCCCGTCAGCTGTTCACACATAAAAATATTATCCTCGTGCAACCTGTTTCCGGGCTCATATCGGTTGAATATAATGGCCTTTACCGATATATTTCTGTTTTTCATATAGTCCGCTGTAAGCACAACGGCATTGATCGTTCCCAGACCTGCATCGGCAACTATAATGCACGGCAGATCTCTGGCTTTTATGAAATCCTCAAGCTGTATTTTTTCATCGTCAAACCGAAGAGGACAAACTATTCCTCCGGAGCCCTCTGTCGTAATATAACTGTATTTTCGGCATATATCGTCGAATTTTTCAAGTATCTCTCCCATTTTCACAGGATTTCCTTCAATTTTAGATGCCAGATGAGGAGATACCGCCGCCTCATATACATACGGGCACATCTCCTCCTCGGGCTGCTCTATTCCCGACATCTTTTTTACCTGAACAGGATCTCCGGCAATCAGCCTTTCTCCGACTCTCATGTTTCCGCTCACTGCCGCTTTGTAGTAGGCGGCGTTTTTTCCGTTTTCTGCGAGTTTCTTTATTATAAGACCCGACACATATGTCTTTCCCACATCGGTCCCTGTTCCGGTTACAAATATGCACTTACTCATTGCAAAGCCCTGCCTTATATCCCAGCTCTTTCAAAAGCTGCATATCGGTTTCGGTAGTGATTCCCGCAGTAGTCAACATATCCCCCGAAATAGCTGCATTGGCTCCCGACAGAAAACAGCTCCTGCCTTTATCGGGCAGCAGACCTCTTCCTCCTGCAAGGCGCACCGAAGCTCTCGGCAATATAAATCTGTATACCGCTGCTATTCTGCACATATCATACTCTGTCAGCGGCTGATTTTTTTCAAAAGGCGTACCCGGAATAGGATTCAGCATATTTACCGGCACGCTCTCTATTCCAAGCTCACGAAGACTTATTGCCATATCTATCCTGTCCTCATATGTTTCGCCCATGCCCATAATTCCGCCGCTGCAAACCGAAAGCCCTGCAGCCTGTGCGGCCTTTATGGCTTTTACTTTATCGTCAAATGTATGAGTGGTGCAGATATTCGGGAAATTTCTGCGTGAAGTCTCCAAGTTGTTGTGAACTCTTGTCACACCTGCTTCTTTAAGCTTTCTAAATTGTTTTTCGTCCAAAAGTCCAAAAGATACGCATACCGATATTCCTACCCTTTCCCTTATTTCCATTACAGCCAGACACATCTCGTCTACCTCTTTTTCGGAAAGGCGTTTTCCGGAAGTTACGATAGAATATCTCAGCACTCCCTGTTCATGGTTTTTTATAGCCTGGGCTACGATCTCTTCTTTGGATATAAGAGGATATGTAGCTGCGCCTGTTTTGCTGTAAGCCGACTGAGCGCAGAACTTGCAGTTTTCCGAACAGCTGCCGCTTTTGGCATTGACAATGGTGCATATGTCAAACAGATTTGAGCAAAAATGTCTTCTTATGGCATCTGCACTGCGGCTTAAACTTTCCAAAGGCTGACCATACAGATATATCGCCTCTTCTCTTGTAATCTCTCCGCCTTTCAGGACTTTTTCTGTCAAACATTCCAAATTCATTTTACATCACACTCTTTTCTTCTTTATAACAGGTATAAGTCTTTTTCCAAGCAAAGCCGCCACAGCGCACAGCACTATGTCTCCCGGCACCGCCAAAACAAAGCAGTATATAAACAGCGGCCACAGCCCTATCGGTGTGCCCAGATAAAAGTTGCTCATAAAATAATAATATACCATTCCAAAAGCATACACTATTGCCAGACCTGCAAAGGCGGCTGCAAGCAATCGTTTCACACCGGGACGCTCAGATTTCTCGGCTATCGCTCCTGTCACATATGCCGCTGCCGCAAATCCGATAATATAACCGAAGCTAGGTTTAAAAACATAGGCAACTCCCCCTCCTTCTGCAAAAATCGGCAGTCCTATAAGGCCCATCGCAATATATATACCCACCGAAACCGCACCTGCCTTTGCTCCCAGCAGAATCCCCGCAAGTGTCGTGAACAAAAACTGAAGGGTAAAGGGCACTACCGGTATCGGTATTCGTATAAACGCCCCTGCCGCTATAAACACAGAAAAAAGCGCGCATAAAATCATACTGTCTGTTCGTTTTAGCTTCATACTATATCTCCTTTTTCTCTGTAAAACAGATTGTGCCGACCTTTTGAGGACATTATATCAAATTGTCTTCTATATTGTCAACCTATTTTTATTTTTTGGTTTACAACTTTCTCTGCTGTATGATACTCAGCACTATAAAAAAAGACCACCCATATCGGGTGGTCTTTTTTTATGCCTTTATTTTCATCAGTCCGTGGCGGTTACAGTAGATATATAGATATCCGCCCCGCCTTATTTTCATGCGGCACTGGGCGTTCCCCTCGGGATAGAGCTTTACCATTTCGAGCTTGTCCGAGGAACAGTATGCGATAAAAGATATATAGTGAGACTTTGTCATGGGGTGATTTACCGTGATAAACTTCTCATCTTCAACAGTTTCGATGCTGACGGTGTGCTCCTCATCTGTATCCTCCGCTTCAAGGGGCGGCAATGTAACTCCGCAGCAGCTCACCGCTGCCTCTCCCACGCAGTATATAACATTTGAGCAGACGGGACAGACATAGAATTTCGTCCTCAGCATGTTGGCCGACCTGTTGCTGTTTGTCACCTCATCTCCCGACATTAGCTCCATGACCGACACTTTGAGCGCCGACGCCAAAGGCTCTATAAGCGATATGTCGGGCAGCCCTTTGCCCGTTTCCCATTTCGACACGGCTTTTGCGCTGACATTTATCTTGGCCGCCAGCTCTGCCTGAGTTAACTTTTCTTTTTCACGCAGTCTTTTTATGACCGCTCCCGTAATGTAAGAATTCATTTTGTTCTCCTTGCCTGTTTTTCAATGAGATTATAACAGGAAAAACCGGACAAGGCAACCTACGGTCTGTGGAATCAGTCTACTCCTCCAGTGTGAGCTGATATTTTTTGTCGTTTACCTCTACGATAAACACTCTCTTTTGAGGGGTTTTGTTGAGCTTTTCTTCGAGGTTGTCGAGCATCTTTTTTCGCTCGGCGTAAATCTCTGCCGCCTGCTCAACGGTGACCTTTTCAAATGAGACCTTGTCTCCGACGGCGGTCTGAGCCAGCACATCGGTGTCGGCGCTTATGACGGTAGCTATCTTTGTATAGCCCCCTGCCGTCTGTCTGTCAGCCATCATTATTATCGGCTGTCCGTGTTTCGGTATCTGCACGGCTCCCCTTGCTATTCCGTCGGAAATTATGTCGTGCCCCTTTTGAGAGACTATCGGCTCGCCTTTGAGACGGCAGCCCATGCGGTCAAACTCCTGGGTGACAGTGTAGCTGTTTCTGAAGAATTTCTCCTTGTTTTCCTCATCGAAGAAGTCGTCCTGAGGGCCCAAAACCACCCTCAGTACGGGAGATTTCTTTATTTCTGGTCTTTCAATCTGTCTCATGCTCATGTTGATGAGATGTCCCACATGTTTTTTGAGCCTTATCTCGTCTCCCGTTTTGAGAGCTCTGCCGCCCATGGGACCTATGGCGGCCTTGATATATGTGGAACAGCTTCCGAGAACTTTTTCCACATCCATTCCGCCTGCGAAGGCAACATAGCAGTAATTGCCCTCTTTAGCCGCGCCAAAAGACAGCACATCTCCTGTTTTTACAAAAAGGGCACAGTACATCTCGGCATCTTTGCCGTTTATCTTGGGCTGAAAATCTCCGCCCGTAATAGCTATAAATCCGCTGTCGGTAAACTCCAGAGTGCTGCCCAGCATGAGCATTTCGAGAACAGCTTCTCCCCTGTCGTTGCCCACCAAAATGTTTGCCAGCTCCATGCTGTAAATATCCATGGCACCCGACACCGATATTCCGCTCTTCTGATAGCCGTATCTGCCCCTGTCCTGCACAGTTGTCAGGAATCCGTTGGTTTTGACGATAAATCCCATTACAAAACCTCCTTTTTATAGGTTTTGCAGGAGTAAACTCCCTTTTCGCAAAGCTCTTTTATTTTAATGTACTCGTCTTTGCCTATCGGCACGAATTTGAGATACTGTCCGCTCTCCAAAAGGGTGGGCTTCTCCCTCTTTATGTCGAAGAGTTTTACTGGAGTTTTGCCGATAAGTCTCCAACCGCCGGGGGAATCGAGGGAATATATTCCGGTCTGACTGCCTGCGATGCCCACGCTGCCGGCCTCTATCTTTACTCTCGGCGTTTCAAGTCTCGGCGTAGCAATCGACTCGTCCATACCGCCCAAATACGGAAAGCCGGGGGTAAATCCCAGCATATATATGAGGTATTCGGGGCGGCTGTGTATGGCTATGACCTCGTCCTCGGTCTTGCCGCTGTGGCTTGCCACAAACTCAAGATCGGGGCCGCTCTCCCGGCTGTACCACACGGGTATCTCCACCACTGTCTTTTCCTTCTGACTGCCCTCATCGGAGGTGTTCAGCACTCTCTCTATGAGAGTGACAAGGTTCATATAGCCCATAACCGACGGGTCATAATATACCGACGCCGAGCGGTAGGTGGGAACTATCTCCAAAATGCCCTCGGTTTTTTCTCTTTCGAGACGGGCGACAAAAGCCGTCACACGGCTTTTTACAGTTTCGGATATTTCATTTCCAAACTCCACCGTGATTCCGCTGTCTCCCAAAGGCAGCAATCTGACATTTTCCATCTATTTTACGATCTCCTTTAAAGGCACTATCTCTATGCCCTCTTTTGTGAGAGCTTCTCTTATCTTTGTGACAAAATTGAGAGCCTTGGGATTGTCTCCGTGGACGCAGACCGAATCGGCCTTTATATCTATGTCCTCACCTGTGTTGACTCTTACCTTGCCCTCTTTTATCATTCTTATGACCCTTTCGATGGCCTCGTTTTCGTCCTCGATAAAGGCTCCTGCCTCACTTCTCGGCACAAGTGTGCCCTCTTTGGTATATCCTCTGTCGGCAAAGACCTCACTTGCCACTTTGAGCCCCATATCGAGCCCTGCCTTTATCATTTCAGAGCCCGAGGGAGCCATGAGAATTATGTCCTTGTCCACCTCATATATGGCCTGAGCTATCGCTTTTGCCAGATTATAATCGACAGCAGCCATATTGTATATGGCGCCGTGGGGCTTGAGGTGCTGAATCTTCACATTTTCAGCCGCCGCAAAGGCCATGAGAGCGCCCAGCTGATATTTTACATAGGCCTTTGCCTCCTTGGCGCTTATCTTCATATTTCTTCTGCCGAATCCCATGAGATCGGGAAAAGAGGGGTGCGCGCCTATCTCTGTTCCGCTTTTTTTGGCTTCCGCCACGGTTTTTTCCATGATGACGGGATCTCCGCCGTGCCAGCCGCAGGCCACATTGACCGATGTGACGCACTTTATTATCTCCTCGTCCATGCCTATCTTATAGCTGCCGAAGCTCTCGCCGAGATCGCTGTTCAAATCAATTTTATACATATAAATACCCTCCTGCTGTACCTTATATAATATAAGATTACAGCAAGAGGGGTGTTATGTCAACCGTTTAATCGGCCTTTTTGAGATTTATGACGAGAACTGTCATGTCATCGCTTTCATTTTCGCCCCCTTCAAGACCCTTTTCAATGAGGGCATTCACAAGTCTGTCGGGACTGCTCATGTCTCTTATTATGTTTTCCACCTGAGTTGTGTCGGCGTTTTCAAGCGCTCCGTCTGTTCCCATGATGACGGTGTTGCCCTCTCTGAGCTTGAAATACACCGACGGACTGAGCTGCTCCGTCATGTCGTCAAGCCCCGGCGGAAAAGCAGTAGAAACATATTTCTGCACCTTTCTGCCCCGTTTTACATAGGTTGGAGAGGCTCCGTATTTTATCATTCTGCTCTCTCCCGTAAACATGTTGATCTCCAAAAGATCCAGTGTGACAAAGCCTGTCCTCTCCACATTTACCGACAGAACAGGTATCACCGCCGTTACGCTCTCCTCTATGGAGCATCCTGCCTTTACAAACCCCGAAATGAGCGCCAGGGCGTTTCGACTTGCCTCGTACGCCTCCTTTCCCGAGCCCATGCCGTCAGATAGCATAAGTACGGCCCTGCCGTCATCTGTAACAAAATACATATGGTTGTCGCCACAAACCTTTTCTCCTTTCTTTTCTCTTATTCCTACATTTACCTTTATCTGAAATCTCTCTTTTTCTTCGGTTCTGAACACTATCTTTTTTCCCACGAAAAAGCTTTCGAAATTTTCAAATTCTCTGGCGGTGCTCAAAGATATGCTGTCTTTTATCTGATTTAGGTCGTCTATAAGCTCTCTTTTCGCGCCGAATATCTCGACCCTCATTCGGCCGTTTTCCTCCTGCACGGTCACCTTGGCGTTTTTGTCGTAATATCTCACCAGCTGGCCTATTCGGCTTTCGTATTCGGGATAATAGCTGGCCTTTCCCGCCGCCCCTTCGGCAAGGCCGTCTATCGTCTTCTGCATTCCGCGGTACTGCTTCGCCATGATGCTGCGTTTTTCTTCGTCGCTCTGCTCCTTGAGTCTTCTTCTGGCGAAAAGACTGTACTCTCTGTTGATATGTCCCAAAAGGTTATTTATATTGAGACATCTTGCGGCGAAATGATGGGGAAAATCGGCCGCCGTTATGTATCCCTTCTTGTTGAGAGCCGCCGTAACATCGTTCATTGCCCCGTATGTAGTCATATAGTCCTTGTCCCAGCAGTTTCCCGCTATTGGGCATTTTCTGCACACATTGTCGGCCGCCCTGTCAAAGACCGAGGATATGTCCTGAAGATTGTATCTCCCCTTGAACACCGTCCTCTCTATCTGCTCCGACATATGGCAAAAGGCCTCGGAGAGTGCCGAAAGCTTTTGAGCTATCTCGTCTTTAGGCTTGTCCTTATACTGCTTTTTCTCTTCGGAAGCTATATACAGCCATGAGGAAATATTGTTTACGGCGGGCTGTGGAATAAGCGCAAAGGCAAGACATGCCGCAAGGCTTTCGAGCATCACCGACAGGGCCGCCGTAAGATTTCCAAACATCATGGCAACCGCCGCCGTGAGAAACCAGAAGGCCGCCCCGATTTTGACCTTGTCTTTAAGTTTGCAGACTTTTATGACCGAAACGGCTATGCCGTATATTCCGCTATAATATATGTCTCCCCTGTTTATGTCTATCAGAAGTCCGTAGGCCACTGCGGCAGCTATACTGTTTTGTTCTTTTCCCGAATATATATAGAGCAATATGCCAAAAATAACTATGATATTGGACACCGCTATGATTTCAAAAAGTCTTATGGGATATAAAAACAGTATAAGGGTCAAAAATACCGCTATTTTCCCTGCATTTTTATATCGCGGGTCGGCCTCTCCCTCCAAAAACGAATATCCCGCCGCAAAGAGAGCACATATTATCATCTCGGCTGCCGCAGTCCACAAACCTGTTCCCACTCCTATTTTATAAAAAGCCGAGGTGAATACGAGAGACACCGCCGCTACAATGGGAGCATATGCCTTGTTTTTGTATTCCGACGGCGTCATCACTCCCACTGCCGAAGTGACAACAAGAGCCCCGAGATAGACTATTCCCTCCGCTCCGTGAAAGACGGGATATCCCAAAGCCGCCCCCAGAAAGACAAACAGATTGAGCTCCGTAAATGCGAAGGCTGCCGCCATGGCCACGCCGAAGGGATACTGCGTATCTGCGAAAGAAGCCCCCGAAGCCAAAAAAGCCATGGTGAAATACACGAAGTATTTTTGAGCTGTTCTGTCGGCAAAGGCCTTTTTTGTCACCTGAAAAAGGCTTTCCGCCCTTTTATTTATACTTATTTTCTTTTCAATTTTACTTTTCATTGCTTTTTCACTCCCATCTTCTATGATTATATCAGCATTTGACAGCGCATTTTGGCGGGAAATATTCGGGCAATAATTTATGTAAAATAAAATGCAAATTTTTTCAAAAAAGGTATTGACAAATGAAAACTATGTGATATAATACAATTAGCACTTGGGGGTAGCGAGTGCTAAAGAGAGGTGATAGAGTGGAACTGCCCGAACGCAAAAAGAATGTGCTCAAAGCCATAGTTGAAAACTACATACTGACGGCCGAGCCTCAGGGTTCAAAGTCGATTGCGTCGGAGCTGGGTTCTTTCTCCCCCGCCACCATAAGACATGACATGTCGGAGCTTGAGGAGATGGGATTTCTGGAAAAGCCCCATGTCTCGGCAGGAAGAGTTCCCTCCCCCATGGCTTACAGATTCTATGTGGATCAGCTCATGGACAGCTACACATCCAAGGCCAGCGAAATAGAGTCGCTTCAAAAGGCTCTGGCTCAGAAAATAGGCGAGCTCGACGACATAGCTCACAGCGCCTCAAAGATACTTTCCGAGATAACCAACTACACAGGAATATCGGTGTCGAGGAGAACGAGCTCCCCGGTCTTTTCGAAGATACAGCTCATACCTTTGGAAAACAGGCTTTCATACGCCCTCATCGCGGTGACCACCAGTTCCGAAATAAAGAACAAGGTGATAAACATCGACCGCGAGGTGAGCGATTCCGAGATAGATGTATTTGTAGACTCTGTCAACAGACTTTTGAAGGAGCGAAGCTCCAGTGAGGTTTTCAAGGCGGTAAGCCGAATGATGTCCCCCATGGACAACATATACCCTCTGGCGATGAAGGTCTTTGATTTTCTCAGCGCACCTTTTTCAAAGGGCGACGATGTCTATATAGACGGCGCAGTCAAGCTTTTGAGCCACCCTGAGTTCAAGGATACATCAAAGGCTCTGAGGGTTTTCGATTTTCTCTCGAGCGGAGACGATTTCAGCTCGGTGGTAAAGCCGTCTGAAGGCAAAATGGTAAACATCGAGATAAGTCCCAAGACAAAATACGGAGTTTTGGACGACACAGCCTTTGTTTTTACCACATATGAAATGGGCGACGATGTCAAAGGCATCTTCGGCGTCGTAGGCCCTTCGAGAATGGATTATGCCGAAGTTTCAGCTAAGCTTGAAGCTTTTGCAAATACAGTGGGAAAATATTTTCCCGTAATTTTTGACAACACAAAAGACGAAGCGGAGGAATAATGGAAGAAGCAAGAAAAGATACGGCCGAAATGGAAAACATCGATACTCCGGCCGAGGAAACACCGGCTGCTGCCGAGGAAAGCGAAGAGCTGCTCTCCGACGGCGCCATGGACAATCAGCTTTCGCAGCTGGAAAAATCACTTAAGGAGAGTGAGGACAAGTACGCAAGACTGTTTGCTGAATTCGGAAACTTCCGCATACGCTCCAAAAAGGAGCAGGAAAGCCTTTACTCCTCTGCCTTTTCGGCGGGCATCGCGGCGTTTTTGCCTGTGCTCGACAATATCGACAGAGCGGTAGAGCAAAACTGCACAGACGAACAGTATAAGGAAGGCATCCTTCTCATTGACAAGCAGCTCAAAGAGCTGTGTAAAAAACACGGTGTTTCGTCCTTCGGATGCGTAGGCGAAACATTCGACCCTGTTCTTCACAACGCAGTAATGCATGTGGAGGACGAAGCTCTCGGCGAAAACGAAATATGTGAAGTTTTCCAGAAGGGCTATAAAATAGGCGACAAAGTGGTCAGAGTGGCCATGGTAAAGGTCGCCAACTAAAAGCGAAAAAATCATCTTATATAAAGGAGATAATATTTATGTCTAAAATTATCGGTATTGACCTTGGTACAACAAACTCCTGCGTAGCCGTCATGGAAGGCGGCGAAGCTACCGTTATAGCAAACGCCGAAGGCGCCCGCACAACCCCCTCTGTCGTAGCTTTCTCCAAGACAGGCGAAAGAATGGTGGGTCAGGTTGCAAAGCGTCAGGCAGTTACAAACCCCGACCGCACAATCAGCTCCATCAAGCGTGAGATGGGCTCTGACTATACTGTCAGCATCGACGGCAAGAAATATTCCCCCCAGGAAATTTCCGCAATGATCCTTTCCAAACTCAAAAAAGATGCTGAGGGCTATCTCGGCTCCGCTGTCACACAGGCTGTCATAACAGTTCCCGCATACTTCACAGACTCCCAGCGTCAAGCTACTAAGGACGCCGGCAAGATCGCAGGTCTTGAAGTTCTCCGTATCATAAACGAGCCCACAGCCGCAGCTTTGGCATACGGCATGGACAAAGAGCATGAGCAGAAGATCATGGTATACGACCTCGGCGGCGGTACATTCGACGTTTCCGTTATTGAAATCGGCGACGGTGTTATCGAAGTTCTTGCAACTCATGGTGACAACCACCTGGGCGGTGATGATTTTGATGCCAAATTAACCCAGTACATGATCGATGAATTTAAACGCACAGAAGGGGTAGACCTTTCCGGTGATAAAATGGCGATGCAGCGTTTAAAAGAAGCTGCTGAAAAAGCTAAAAAAGAATTATCCAGCGCAACAAATACAAACATTAACCTGCCATTCATCACAGCAACGGCTGAAGGTGCAAAACATTTCGAAATGACACTGACACGTGCAAAATTTGATGAATTAACCGCAGATTTAGTTGAAAGAACAGTTATTCCTGTACAGAATGCCCTCAGAGACGCAGGCATCACAGCTTCCGAACTGAGCAAGGTGCTTCTGGTTGGCGGTTCCACACGTATTCCGGCCGTACAGGATAAAGTAAAACAGTTGACCGGCAAAGAACCAAGTAAAAACCTGAATCCGGATGAATGTGTTGCTATCGGCGCTTCTATCCAGGGCGGTAAATTAGCCGGCGATGCCGGTGCCGGAGACATCCTTCTTCTGGATGTTACACCGCTGACACTGTCTATCGAAACAATGGGCGGTATCGCTACACATCTGATCGACAGAAATACAACAATTCCTACAAAGAAGAG
>CAJKFC010000059.1 GCA_905199135.1 uncultured Eubacteriales bacterium | reverse complement strand
GTAAAACCGAATGAGGAGTCCATTCAGCTTGCGGCGTATAACGGAGCTGTGATATGTGAGGACGACGAAAATTACAGTGAAGCTTTAGAGCTTGTCAAAAGCATATTCAGAGAGTAAAATCGATTACAATTTGTATAATTAAATCAAAATATAACGAAAAGACGGGATTTCTCCCGTCTTTTCTTATAGTCTGAGGATAGAGCAAAAGCTCTGTCCTTTTTGTATTTAAAGTTTACTATTATTAAAATTGAATAAAAATATTGACAAATGCAAAAAAAATGATAATATACAACCAAGGATATCCTTTAAAAATTAAAATAGAGGAAAAAATATGAAAATTAAAAAATGTTTAAGCCTTTTGCTTGTCGCTGTAACATTTATGGGTATCTTTGCGCATAATTCAAATGCACTGCCGCAATATCTGGAATATTGGTATGCTTATTATTATAATACGGTGACAGGTTTGTTCACAGATGCATATATTATCAGATACTTTGATTTGGGGCCAATGAACGACAAGTATCCTGTAATGTACAAGGAAAATTTAAGCGGTTTCAGCAATACAAGCTTTAATTCTTATTTTACACATGGCAGGAATCAGTGGTTTAATGCTGGCCTTATAAGTAGCTATGCATACACAGAGGAAAATGCTAATTTTAAAGTGTACGGTGGTAATAATGTGGATGTTAAGGTAAAAGTACCAAGTTTGTCGGCGGCAATTCCTGCTCGCACAGTTCCGACAAGCACATCAGTGGGAACAATATCATGTGCTGTAAGTACTACAAAAGAAGTAGAAAAAATCTCCGAAGTAAAGATAGGTATAAATTATTCAACTTACAGCGATAATGTTTACAAAAACATATTTACTCATGAAATGGGACACGGTTTTGGCTGGGACAATCACTCGGATAATTCATCTGATGTCATGTGGCCTCAAACCTCTTATAATACAGTGCTGACAAACAGAGATATAAACCACATAAAACAGATGTATCAGTAAGGAGGTAGGAAATATGAAAAGGAAAATAATTATATTTTTATGTTCAGCACTATGTCTTATAATTATATTTGCAGCCTTGAACAGAGCGGAACAGCTCCCAAGTGGAAATTCTACAGCAATAGTTGAGCCAATGGGAGATAAGACTCTTCAAAGCATATATTCAGAATGTCCGGTTGTGCTGATAGGGACGGTTAAAGATATATCTTCAGTAGACGGAATAGGTGAAAGTGTAATTACTTTAGATGTATTGGAAATTATAAAAGGAGAGGCGGAAGCTGAAATACAGCAGTACGATATACCAAAAGAAGTCAATATGGAAATGGGAAAAACATATATGATTTTCTTAGACAAATCATATATTACGGTATATCCGAGACCGTTGTATACAGCCTGGCTTAAGGAGGCTGTTTTAAAGGTGGAAAACGGCAAACTCAAGGCCAATGTCATGGGAAGCGACTGGTATCTCAGACAGCTTCCTGAAGATACCGATGAGGCTGTGGAATACTTGAAATCACTGCCTGTTACATATTCCGATACCGAAGAGTATTCAATACCGGAAAACTTTGAACTGACCGAAGAAAACATAAAAAACTGCGACTGTGTTTTTACCATGAAGCCTACTGAGGTGTATGCGGTTCATGGGGAAGCCGATGAAGTGATTTTTAATATCACTGCAAATTACAAGGGCTCAATGACAAATTTTAAAAAGATCATGCCTGCAAGAGTAGGTTTTGAAAATGGAAAAGAATATCTGGTATTTATGGTCGAAGGCGCTCAGGAATCCATTCAGCTTGCGGCGTATAACGGAGCTGTGATATGCGAGGACGATGACAATTACGGTGAAGCTTTAGAGCTTGTCAAAAGCCTATTCGGGGAGCAGAATTGATTACAAATTGTATAATCAAATCGAAATATAACGAAAAGACGGGATTTTTCCCGTCTTTTCTTGTGGTCGTATGTAAAAGATGTAAGTTATTTTGCGTATTCCAAAACGGCGTCGGCAATGGCTTGGGCTATCTTTGTCTGATATTCCGCCGTGGTCAAAAGATATCTCTCGTTGGCGTTTGAAAGAAAGCCGCACTCTATCAGAACAGACGGCATGTCTGTCTCTCTCGTGACAATGAGATCATCGCGACTCATGTAGCCTCTGTCGTTGGCTTCGGTGGATTTTATAAGAGCCTGGTGTATGGTCTTCGCCAGCTTTTTGGCGTTTTTATTGCTGCTGTTATAATATGTCTCAATGCCCTCGGCGTCGGGGACATCTTCAGCGGCATTCTGATGTATGCTTATAAAAAGCCCCGCCTTCTTATCGTTGGCAAACTCTGCCCTCTGGCTGGGAGAGATATATTCGCTGCCGTCGTGAGTCATTACGACGGTGTATTCCTCTTTCTCCAAAAGGTCTTTGAGCAAAAGCGCAATGTCCATATTTATATCTGCCTCGTTGACGCCGTCATAGGAGCAGCCGATGTCGGTGGCTCCGTGTCCCGGATCCAAAACTATGATTTTTGAATCGAGCTTGGTACCGAAAATCGACGACACAAAGGCAAAAATTCCCCAAATCAAAAGGCACAGCATGACGGCGCACAAAGCCAAAAAAGCCTGACGCTGTCTCGCCCTCTTTTTTCTTCTTTCTTCTCTCGTCATTTTTTTACCTCCCAAAAAAATCATAGCACAGAGAAACTGCGCATACAATAGCAAAATGTCAAATGTAAGATATTTTTAAGACAAAGGAAATAAAAATATACAACAAAAAAGGACAGATAATTATATGCAAAATGGCTATTGAAAAAGTTATATAAAAGATTTATAATTATTACATATGAATAAAACAAAGGAGATTAAAACTATGACGCTCAACAACGATTTATTTGTCAAGCATCTTCAGGGAATGGTTCAGTTTCCCACCGTTTCCAGCGTAGATCCCGACAAAATCAACAAGCAGGCTTTTCTCGATTTTCATAAATATCTCGAGGAGACATACCCCCTCGTCCACAAGACTTTTGAAAAAACAATAGTCGGACGCGTCGGACTCCTTTATCACTGGAAGGGCACAGGCAAGAGCAAGTCTCTCCCCCTGCTTCTGACAGCTCACCAGGATGTCGTTCCCGAAGGCGACCACTCCATGTGGAAATATCCTCCCTATGTGGGAACTCTTGACGAGGACGGAATCCTTTGGGGCAGAGGAGTTACAGACTCCAAGTGCAACATCCAGGCATATATGGACGCTCTCGAGCTGCTCATCGCCGACGGTTTTGTGCCCGATTACGACCTCTATCTGGCTTTTGGTTACAATGAGGAGATCATGGGCGGTCCCGAAGCTGCCGCAGGCCTCATAGTTGAGGAGCTCAAGAGAAGAAATGTCGACCTCGGTCTCGTCATCGACGAGTGCGGCGGCATCTCCGAGAAGAACGGCAAACTTGTCGCCGAGATATTCCCCTGCGAAAAGGGCTACGGCGATTTCGAGTTCACCATGGAAGACAAGGGCGGCCATGCAGCTTCTCCCGGACATCACAGCTCTTTGGGCATCATAGGCAAGACAGCCTGCATCCTTGAGGAAAATCTCTTCCCCCAGACCCTTACTGCTCCCGTAATTCAGCAGTTTAAGGCACTCGCTCCCTTCACAGAGGGCCCCTTGGGCGAGATGTACGCAGATCCCGAAAAGCACTGGGATATGCTCAAGCTCATCTGCGCCGAGAACAGACAGCTCAACGCTCTGACACGCACAACAACAGCCGTCACAATGGCTAAGGGCTCCGATCAGGCCAACATACTGCCCGAAAAGGCAAGCCTTATCATCAATACAAGACTTCTCCCCGGCGAGACTCTCGACAACATGATGAAATACTTTGAGAGCATCGTTCCCGAAGGCGTCAAGGTCAGACTTGTAAAGGGTCACAATCCTCCTGCCATCTCCTCCACAGAGTCAGAGGGCTATCTGACCATCAAGAAGGTCATCGAGGAGAAATACCCCGGAATCACATTTATCCCCGCTATGCTGACAGGCGGTACAGACTCCCGCTTCTACTGCGATGTCTGCTCCACAAAGAGCGTTTACCGCTTCACAGGTATGCGTCACTCCGGTAAGACAGGCGGCGCTCACCAGGTCAACGAGCACATCGACACAAGCATCATTTCCGACAATGTAGATTTCTACATCAAGCTCATCATGGCTTACGGCAAATAGTGTTACATACTTACGGCAGACCTCCCTTACGGGAGGTCTGTTTTTATATGGATTTCATCATAAATTTAACAAATGACGGTTTGCATTATTATTTATAATGTGTTATACTGAAGTTAATAAAATTTGAGAGGAGATTTCAGTATGAACGACCAGCTCACTAAAAAACTTTCCGGCATACTCAGACAGAACCTCGCAAAAGACTTCACATCTGTCTCCTATGCCATAATGAAAAACGGCAAGCTTATTGCCGCCGACGCCATAGGCACAAACGGCGGAAAGGAGAACGCTCCGTCTACTATAAACGACACCTACAATGTGGCATCGGTCTCCAAGATCTACTGCGCACTCGCAGCCATGAAGCTTGTTGAGATGGGCAAGCTCGATCTCGACACACCTATCTATCAGTATCTTCCCAGATTCAAGATGCTCGACGAGAGATATAAGAAGATCACCACAAGACACTGTCTGTCCCATACATCCGGTCTCCCCGGAACACAGTGGAAGGGCTTCTCGGTTACAGATGTAACGGCCGATGACTACTACGATGTAGTTTACGAATACATGGCAAACAACTACCTCAAGGCAGAGCCAGGCGAATACGCAGTATACTGCAACGACGGCTTTACTATGGCTGAAATGGTCATCGCACAGCTTTCCGGTATGCGTTTCTCCAAGTTTTGCGAGAAATATATAACAAAGCCCATAGGCGCAAAGACCACACAGACCTCCGACCTTCTCACAGGCGAGCACACTCTGACAAGAGAGAAGAAAAAGCCCTATGAGCTGCTCTACATCCAGGGCGGCGCAGGCTTTACCACCAGCATGGTAGACCTTTGCAAGATGGGTAATATGATCCTCCATCCCGAAGGAGTATTTGAGAAGTCCTCCATCGAGGAGATGGCAAAGAGCTTCGGCAGAACATTCCTTGAAGAGGATGACAGAAGCACAGGTTTCGGTCTCGGCTGGGACAATGTAAATTACAAGGACATCGACTACGATCTGGGCGAGGGCGCTCTTCAGAAGGGCGGCAACAGCTTCCAGTTTACCACACAGTTTGTGGTAATTCCCAAATATGACGCCGTTCTGGCAATTTCCGAGACCCACGACTGCAACATTGATGTCTCCGAGACGATACTCCGCCTGTTCGCCACAGCCATGCTTGAGGAGGGCGTAAACATCTACACCAAGAATCAGCCCGTTCCCCGGGAGATGATCGACAAATACGCAGGAAAATACATAATTCCCAGCGGCGTTTTTGAGGTTGAGATGTACGGTGCTCACTGCAATATCTCGAGAGTCACCACAAGAGGGGACAAAAAGGGAGTATACAAGAACCTCAAATTTAACGGCGAGGTGTTTGAGGGAGAAAACGGACAGACCTTCTACTTTGAGGAGAAGGACGGCGAAATCTACCTCATCACAAACCTCAGAGGCAAGAGAATTCCCCAGGCTCAGAAGGCTCACTCTTTCAAGCCCCTTTCCAAGGCATGGGAAAAGAGAATCGGCAAGCAGTATGTCTGCATAACGACAAATCCCTACGATCTGGTCATCTACGAGCTCATGACAGGCTTTAAGCTCAACAAGATGGAAGGCGTCGAGGGAGTCATGATCGGCTGCTACTCGGGCAGAGACGACGCAGACATCTACGGCGTATTTGAGGCAAGCGTAAAAGAGGTCGACGCCAACAAGGCAACAGGCTTTATCAACACACCTGCCAACGGCAGCCGTGACCTCGTCACCATGATATTCCGCACAGAGGGCGGCGTCGAGTACTGCGACAGCTCCTCCTACACCTACCGCGATGTGGACAGCCTGCCCGTTTACGAGGGTCAGCTCTTCCATCAGGACGGCAAGGTCAACAGAGTTTACAAGATCGAGAAAGAGCTCAAAGAGCTTCCCGAAGTACCCAACGGCAGAAGACTTATGGTTCTCGACAAGAATCTCGCCGCCGTCTACGACTCCATGTACGGCGGAGAATTCAAGGGCGTCAAGGAAGGATACATTTCTTTCATATAACATTTCCCCAAAAATACAAAACAGAGAGGTGAAAACCTCTCTGTTTTTTACATATTTTATAAAAAATTGTTGCAATTCATAATTTGATATTGTATAATGTAAGTGAGTTGGAGTGTGCCGTGTGAATAAAGGAGAAGGATATGAAAAAGTATCTGTTTTTTCCTCTGGCATTTTGGCCATTTTTGGCAGGCTTAATTGTGGAAAACTCTGTTTTAAACGGAGTTTACGGTCCGTGGTATGCCGTAGATTTCGCTTTGCTCATAGTGTGGGCAGCAGCGGCATATTTCCTTGCAAAATATGAACCCTCTGCCGTAAAGGGCTTTTTCATTCTCAATGTGCCGATGCTTGCGGCATGGGGAGTGTGCTTTGCGCAGTTTCATCTCAAACAGACAGGCTTGTTTTCTGACGGAGCCCTCATTTGGGCTCAGCGTTTTTTCATGCCCATGGTAGGGCTGTCGGATATTTTTGCCGACATATTTTTCTTTTTCAGCGATGATTTTTCCTTCACATATGACGCGGCGTTTATACTTATGATTGCCGCATATATTACAGGTCACAGTCTGTATTTGAAAAGGGGTATTTTAAAAAGAAGGCTCTTCAGTTGGTTGGGCGACAGGATATAGGAAAGGTGTGGTGTTTTGAAACGGTCTGTCTTGGTACTTTTGGGATTTTCTCCTCTGCTTATAGGGTTTGTCATGAACCGACTGATGATGATGTTTCCCGATACCGTGCCGCCCACTACGATTATAGGAATTATTTTTCTCGCCTTTTGGGGATTTTTGAGCTTTCAGGCGGGAAAAATGGAAAAAGACATAAAAAGCGCATTTTTTCTTTTAAACGGCCCGGCTCTTTTGGTGATGCATCTGATTTTGTGGCAGGAAGTCATAAGGCAGAGCTATTGGAAGGGTATATTGGGCGTCTATACACAGCTTTTCTATCTGCCCCTCATCAGCATCGGATTTTCTTTTTCGTCGTGGTCGGGCAGAATATGGCCGGCTTATATTGTGTGCTTCCTGCTCATGTCGGCGGCGTTTGTTGTGGGACACAGACAGGCAAACAAATAGAGAACAGATCTTGATTTTTGACCGAGCCGAAAAGTTATTGTAAGGCGGATCTTATGAACGAGTTTTTTTTCATCTACTAAAAATACAAGGCCGATAGCGGACGGAAGCTTCAGATATATAAGAAGCGATGTCCCTCTTGCCGTCACGGAGAGCGAAGCCGATAGGCTTGTCACTCTGAATATCGTGACGGTTGTAGATTTGAGAAGTGAAGAGGAACGGAAATCGAGACCGTGTCCGCTGGAAAACGACGGGCGTTTTGTGTATCTGCATATGCCCGTGACGGGCGGGAACGCAGTACCGCCGTGCAGAGAACAGGTCGCGAAGTCGTATCTGAATATGGTAGACGGTCAGATGGAGCGCATTGTGGATACGATATGGAATGCCCGATCGAATGTCCTGTATTTTTGCAGCGCCGGCAAGGACAGAACGGGTGTGGTGACCGCTTTGCTGCTGCGGAAACCGGGAGCCGATGATGAGCGCATAATCGATGATTATCTCAAATCTGCCGAAAATCTAAGGGAAGAGCTGGCCCGTGCGGCGGCCGAAAATCCCGATATAGATTTGGGCGTCATAACTCCTGACAGATCCTATATGGAGGAGTTTCTGAGATCGGTTTCATTTTAAAGGCAAAATTATCATATATGATCAATAAAAAAATCCCTGCGGAACCTCCGCAGGGATTTTTAAGTGTACAGATTAGTTTTTCTTTGCGATTGCGGCTTTGACGGCGCGGACAATTTCGGCGCTGTTGAGTTTGAAGCGCTCTCTCAAAAAGTCCTCTGTGCCGACTTCGCCGAATTCGTCGTGAACGCCCACCATCTCCATGACTGTCGGAGCGTTTACGGCGAGGCAGGAGGCTACGGCAGAGCCGAGACCGCCCACTACATTGTGGTTTTCGGCAGTTACGACGGCGCCGCACTTTTTGGCGTAGGCGCAGACGGTTTCATTGTCCAAAGGCTTCCATGTAAAGGTGTTTACAACGGCGCAGCTGATGCCCTCATCCTTGAGAGCGTCGGCAGCCTTGAGAGCCTCGGCAACCATGATGCCGCTGGCGAAGATTACGCAGTCATCGCCGTCTCTCAAAACGGGAGCCTTGCCCAGCTCAAAGGTGGAGCCTTCCTCATAGATGCTTACAGGAAGCTTTCTCAGCATACGGACATAGAAAACGCCGTAGGCATTCTGAAGCTCTTTGATGAGCCATCTGAGCTGCACTGTGTCGCAGGGCTCTACAAGAGTGATGTGGGGAATGGACATGAGAACGCCCATGTCCTCAAAGGGCATATGTGTGCCGCCGTTGTATGCAGCGGTTACGCCGGGGTCTGTGCCTATGATACGGACATTGTTCTTGGCATAGGCGCAGGAAATGAAAATCTGATCGAGAACTCGTCTTGTGGCGAAGGGTGCAAAGCTGTGGGCAAAGGGAATCATGCCGACGGCCGACATACCTGCGGCGACGCCTATCATGTTGGCTTCCTGAATTCCGCAGTCTATTGCTCTTTCGGGAAATGCCTTGAAGAAGGGCTTTGTGCCCGAGGAGCCCACGAGGTCGGCGTCGAGAATGCATATTCTCTCGTCCTTTTCGGCCATCTCCATTAGGGTCTCGGCATATACCTTGCGCATTTCGACGGTGCTCTTTTCGAATGTGTCTTTTACTTTATAGCTCATTTTGCTTCCTCCCTGGCCTTTGCCAAAACTTCCTCGGCATATTTGACGGATTTTTCCATGTCCTCAGCCTTGAAAGCGATGTGGTGATTGGGGAATACCTCGAGGCAGAGGGGGCAGCCGTTGCCCTTTATGGTGTCGAGAATGATGACAGAGGGCTTCTCGGTTTCATTTTTGGCGTCCTCTATTGCCTTTTCAAGGGCGGCGATGTCGTGACCGTTTACCTTGACGGTGTGGCAGCCGAAGGATGTGAACTTGTCTACCATGTCGCCCATGTTGAGGACATCTTCACAGGAGCCGTCGAGCTGCTGCTTGTTGTAGTCGACAAAAATGATGAGCTTCGAGAGCTTCTGATGGGCTGCGAAAGCCGCGCCTTCCCATACCTGACCTTCGTCGCACTCACCGTCACCCAGAATGAGGTAGGTGTAGCGGTCGCTCTTTTTGATCTTGTTGCCGAGAGCGATGCCGCAGGCTGTCGACATACCCTGACCCAAAGAACCTGTCGTCATATCGACGCCGGGAGTTTTGAGTCTGTCGCAGTGGCTGGGCAGAGAAGTGCCGCCTCTGTTGAGGGTGAGAAGGACTTCCTTGGGGAAATAGCCCTTGAGAGCAAGAGTGGCGTAAAGGGCGGGGCCTGCGTGGCCTTTGGAGAGAACAAGACGGTCGCGGTCATCCATCTGAGGATTTTTGGGATCGATCTTCATCTCTTTGCCGTAAAGCACTGCGAGTGTTTCCACTATGGACATCGAGCCGCCCACATGGCCGAAGCCGAGAGCCAAAAACTCTTTGAGAGTTTCAACTCTGATCTCCTCTGCGAAAACACGAAGCTGTTTGGTATTGAGCATAAAAACACCTCGTATAAATGATTTTTGTAAGCGAATATTCTTATATGAATATCATACCAAAAAAACCGAAAAAACGCAATAGACAAAGCTGTTTTTGTATTTTGCCGTCCCCCGAAGTCTCGGCAAAAATTCAAAAAACAGACATTTTTTAAAAAAAGTTCGGAAATCGCTACTTTTTTCACAAAAAGCATATGAAAAACACTGTTAAAATATAAATTATCATTGAAATTCGGCCGACTATGTTATATAATAAAAAAAGAGGTCGAAAGGCTTTATTTTTGATAAAAAACTATTCTATATATAAGAGGTGGAAAATGGTATATACATTTAAAAACGGTACCCACCCAGAAGGCAACAAGGAGCACACCAAGGATAAGCTCATTGAGAGCATAGCCCCTCCCGCCGTGGTCACATTGCCGCTGGCAATGCACATCGGCGCGCCTGCCAAAGCTGTTGTCAAGGTGGGCGACGAGGTCAAGATGGGTCAGCTCATCGCCGAGCCGGGCAGCTTTGTGTCGTCTGCGGTACACGCCACGGTTTCGGGCAAGGTGATAAAGGTGGAGCCCGTCATGAGCCCGAACGGCAACAAGGTCATGTCGATAGTAATTGAAAACGACATGAAAGACGAGCTGCACGAGAGCGTTAAGCCCTTTGACTACGAGAATATGACATCGGAGGAGCTGTGCAAGGCTCTTATGATGTCGGGTATAGCGGGCCACGGCGGAGCCGCATTCCCCACCCATGTAAAGGTTCAGTCGGCAATAGGAAAAATCGATACCATAATCGTAAACGGCGCCGAGTGCGAGCCCTACATAACCTCCGACCACCGTCTGCTTCTCGAAAACCCCGAGGAGATCATAGGCGGCATCGAGATACTTATGAAGATGCTGGGAGTGAGAAATACCCTCATCGGAATCGAGAAAAACAAGGAAAACACCTTTGAGCGCATAGAGGAGCTCATTCAGAACAACGACAGCATAAAGCTGTGCCCCCTTGAGGTCAAGTACCCTCAGGGCGCCGAAAAACAGCTTATATACGCCCTTACAAAGCGCGAAGTGCCCACCAAGAAGCTTCCTGCCGACGCGGGTTGCGCCGTCTTCAATGTGGATACCTGCGGCGCAGTTTACAGATATTTCGCCAAGGGTCTGCCCATGATGAGACGAATCGTGACGGTTTCGGGCTCGGCCATATCCAACCCCAAAAACCTTGAGGTAAGGATAGGCACTCCCATAAGAGAGCTCATAGAGCACTGCGGCGGATTTTTGAGAGATCCCTACAAGATACTCATGGGCGGCCCGATGATGGGTGTGGCACAGTTTTCGATAGATGTGCCTGCCATCAAGGGCACCAACGCCATTCTGGCCTTTGACAAGTCGGGCGCTCTGCCCGAGCCGGGCCAGTGCATAAGATGCGGAAAGTGCGTAGATGTATGTCCCATGCATCTCATGCCCACATATATATACCACCACAGTGAAAAGAAGAATGTCGCCTCTCTGGAGAGCTACAACACCATGGACTGTATAGAGTGCGGCGCGTGCACATATGTCTGTCCGGCAAAGCTGCCCCTGGTGCAGGGAATAAGAGCCGGAAAGCATCAGATTATATCGAGTCAGAAGAAGTAAGGAGAAAAAAATGTCGGAACTTATGAAGGTAAAAGTGTCTTCCTCGCCGCACATACGCTCGGAGGACACCACAAGACAGATAATGCTCGATGTGATAATAGCTCTCCTGCCGGCCTTTGCCGTGGGAGTCTTTGTCTTCGGAGCAAGAGCGGCAGCGGTTACTATAAACTGCGTGCTGACGGCGGGCATCGCCGAATATCTTTAACAG
>CAJKFC010000058.1 GCA_905199135.1 uncultured Eubacteriales bacterium | reverse complement strand
TGGACGAAGCCGTAATTGAATCGGCTGACATCTTCTGTGTAGCCGAAAATCAGCTTGTAATTGTCGCCGTTCGGAACTACATTATTGAAGAGCACGCGCATCTTTTTTGCGTTTGCGTCGCTCTTTTCCATGTCGACCTGCGGTCCCTTGAATAATTTGCTTAAGAATCCCATAACTTCCTCCTGAAAATAAATTTAATTTAGAATCATATTAAAAACATCAGACCTTCAGGTCTTATTTACATACGGCATAATAATTTGCTCAATACAAAATAAAGATTGTTTTGATACTTTGTATTTATTTTTGGTGAAATAAAACCGTCCGATATTGCGCCGACAGTATTCGGACGGGTTTGAATATTTTAGCTGTTTTTCATCTTTTCCAGACAGTCTACCGTGGATTCGAGTAAAAAGTCTGCCGTTTGATCTGCGGCATCGGGCACAAGCAGCGGCAAAGTGTCGGGTATGGCTCTGCGGACCACCATTACGGTAAGGCAGAGATTGGTAAAAAGAGCTATTTTTTCTATGTCGGCCTTTATGCCGAAACACTCTAAAATGTTGCCGAAAAGGCGGAATTGCTTTTCGCGAAATGTCTTATATCCGTCATCAGACAGTCGGCGGAATATGAGCTGCTGTTCTTCAATGGTCAAAACGGCTATGCCGTGTTTTTCACCGTAACAGCATGTGTGAAGAAACTGTTTGACTGCCTGCCGCCAGTTGAGAGATGTGTCGGACATAAGTCTTTGAGCGTATTCGATGATTTTGGGCTGCTGAAGATACAGGGCTTCGACGATTAAATCCTCTTTTGTGGGGAAGAAGGAGTAGAAAAAAGTACGAGAAATGCCGACAGATTTATATATCTGTTCGACGGTGGTGTGCTGTATGCCCTGTTTTGCCATCAGATCAAGACCGACGGAAATAAGCGATTTTCTTATATTCTCTCTTTCCTGTTCGGAATACGCGACCTTCGGCATATAGCTCCTCCTAAAAATAAAAACTAATTTAAAATATTATCTTTATTTTATCATATCGCACTTGACAATACAATACCTGAAATTTAAAATATTTTAAAAATTGATATGCCAGAAAAGCAGAAAGCTTTTTATATTATTTCATCACTTTTTCAAAACGAAAAAAAGCATCCGCACCGGGTATTGGCTCGCCGCACTGATTTTCAGGAAGGGGCATATTGGGGTCTATATGATGTTTGTTAAAAAACTCGACAATATGGAATCCGCATTTATTGATGTAAAAGTGTATGTTGCGTTCCTCAAAATAGGGCGTCACGGTTTCCTAGACGGCTGTGTCGGGATACTTCGCCTCTATGGCTTTCCAGGCAGCAAGACCCAGACCGTGGCTGTGGTGCTCCGGTGAGATAAAAAACAGATCCAATGAGTTATGCTGTGTTTTCTCATCAATTACGAGTATGGCGCCGCCTACGCGCTTTTCATTTAAAACGATATGATAGGATGCCGACCCTTCGGCATAAAACGAAGAACTTATGTCTTTTTCGGAAGGAATTGGGTCGTTTGTTCCGAATTTTTCTTTAACCGCGACAGAAAATGCCTCCTGAAGATTTTTTGTAAATTGCGGAAGCTCTGATAAATCAACTTGTTCTAATTTGATATTTTGATTTTCCAATACAGTAAATTTCCTTTCATAAGTTTTATTTTTCAATTCTATTAAATTCAGCTTTAATCTTTTTTGCCAGCTCCTCCGTTTGTTCTACGAACATGGTATTGAGAAAAGGTGCTATTGCCGTTTCTTCCGCTGAGAAAATCGGAGTCAAAACCTCTTTTACAAAGGCTTTTCCGGTGTCGGTTAATATAATCTCTTTTTCTTTGTGTCCCGTAGATACCAGGAGGATATATCCTTTTCCGATATATTCCTGAACTATGGTATTAAGCGTCGTTCGCGGGACAGACCATTCATCACAGATTCTTTTTTGTGAGTAAGGCTGTCCGTCAGCAATAGCATAAAACAGAACAAAGGCGTTGGCTTTAATGCCAAGTGTACGCAGTGCTCTGTAATATGCTTGATCGATTTGATCGATCGCTATCATAAGCCGTCGTATTTTTTCACGGTTTGACTGCATTTTATCACCTCTCAATTTCAATCCGAATTAGGATTGATTTTATTATAATCCGAATTTGGATTTATGTCAAGAGGGCATATGTAAATGAGATACAGTATAATATAACAATCAACGGGTGACATGGCAGCAGAAGATGAGAGAATAGCTAAGTCAGACCTTTTTGATGTAAAAAGCAAGGGCAGCATAGCAATTTGCCATGCTGCCCGAACAGAACTGTATATTTATGATGTGTAAAAAAGCGTTGTAAGTTATAATTTTACCACATGACTCTTCGGGGTCTGTTGTGTATCAGCAGGGAAGAGAGCATGCCTATTGCACAGAAATTGGTGACGAGAGAAGAACCGCCGTAGCTGACAAAGGGGAGGGTAAGACCGATGACAGGGGCAACTCCCGCGCACATGCCGATATTTATAAGGGTCTGACTTAAAAACATGGCGCCGATTCCGATGCACATGCAGAAAGACATGGTGTCGTTCATCTTGAGGGCGTTGTAGAATATTTTGAGGATTATTGCTGAAAGCAGAGCCATGAGTATCGCGCAGCCGACAAGACCGAATTCCTCGGCACATACGGCAAAAATGAAGTCGGTATGCTTGGCGGGAAGAAGGGCATATTGAGTCTGCTTGCCCTGCAAAAATCCGCAGCCTGTAAGTCCGCCCGAACCTATGGCTATTTTGGCCTGTTTGGCGTGGTATGCATATTTTTCCGAAGCCTCTGGATTCCAGACCACCTCTATTCTGAGGCGCTGATAGTCCTTGAGGACATATTTCCATATAAAGGGAACAGAAGCTAAAGAAAGGCCGCCCATGGGAACGATCCATTTAAGGCTCAGGCCGCTGGCAATAAGCATAATGGCCATGATAAGAAGGTAGGTTATGGCCATACCCAAATCCTTTGAGAAAATGTAAGCGGCCAAAACAGTTGCTCCGCCGTGGGCGAGAAGTGCCAGAACCGACAGAGGGTGATTTATTTTTTCGCCTACAAGGGAGATGTGCTTGGAAAAGGTGAAAATAAACAACAGCTTGCCTATTTCGCCGGGCTGTATACCTATTCCGAGGGCGTCAAAGCGTATCCAGCTGGTGTTGCCCGAGTCTCCCGCCTCTCCGAAAAACAGCACCGACATGAGAAACAGCAGGTTGAAAAACAGAATGGGTATCCAAAAGTGACTCAGCTGTTCAAAATTGAAAGTGCCTACAACAAAGAAAATAATTATGCCCATGACGAGAGCCGCTATCTGAACATACATATACTTGTCGCTGTTGAAGCTGCGGGTGGCGCTGTATATCAGTACAAGGCCGTAAATGCTGGTGACAAGGGAAAAAATCAGCAAAAACCAGTCGGTTTTTTTGAGGTATTCCTTTAGTGATTGAATAAAAAGATTCATGCTGTCCTCTGAAAAATAGATTATAGAAAAATAAAACGGCAGCACACCGTAACCGTTATGTCCGTTTGAAGATATTGTACCATAAACGACAAATATATTCAATAAAATACTTTAAATTTATTGGTAATTATGGTATAATGTGCGTATGAACATTGTACGGAATATCTGCGCTTCTCGGTCACCGCGTTTAGACCGTATGCAAGAATAAAGGAGAAATATGCTGGAATTTATATCGGAAAGCGCCGAAAATACCGAAGAGATAGGCGCTCAAATATATAATTTGTTTAAGGATAGAAGTGTCTTTGCTTTAAGAGGAGATCTGGGAGCGGGAAAAACCGCCCTCACGAGGGGCATAGCCAAAGCCGCCAACTCATCGGACGGAGTATCGAGCCCCACATATACGATTGTCAACGAATATCGGGGCGACAGAAAAATCGCCCATTTCGATATGTACAGAATAGCGGGAAGCGACGGCCTTTATGAGATAGGCTGGGAGGATTATCTCGACAGCGGAGCTCTGTGCGTTGTGGAGTGGAGCGAAAATGTCGAGGATGCCATGCCGCCTGACGCCGTGATAATCTCGATAGAAAAAACAGATGAAAATACAAGGAAGATAGTGGTAGACCCACGGTGATAGTTTATGAAAATTTTTGCGATTGATACATCGGGAAAGATAGCTTCCGCCGCAATTTCCGACGATGGAAAACTGATTGACAGCATTGAAAAAAATACAAACCTCAGCCACAGCGAGGCGGTGCTTCCTGTGTGCACCGAGCTTTTGGAGAGAAATCGGCTGACGCTCAAGGATATAGATGCCTTTGCCGTCGTAACAGGTCCGGGCTCTTTTACAGGTCTCAGAATAGGAATAGCGGCCGCAAAGGGGTTTGCCCTCATGTTGGAAAAACCACTCATAGGAGTGACAGCTTTGGAGTGCTGTGCCTATGCCGAGGGCAGAGACGGAGTTATTTGTCCTCTCATAAGAGCCAGACAGAACGACTATTTCTACGGACTTTACAGATGTGAAAACGGAGAGATTACGCAGATAGGTGAAAACGGCTCTGACGATCTGGACAAAATAAAGGAAAAGACAGGTTCAGATGTCGTATACTCCGAAAAAGCTTTCGGAGCTGCCGAAGCCGCGGTTCTGGCGTACAGACATATGAAAAAAGGCGAAATCACCGATGCCCACAGCGTCAATCCCGTATATTTGAAGCTTTCTCAGGCAGAGCGCATGAAGCTTGAACAAAATAGGATTGAAAGTTCAGAAAATAAATAAAGGAGAGAAAATATGAAAATTGCAATAGGTTCCGATCACGGCGGATTCGCCCTCAAGGAGAGACTTTTGGAGTATCTCAAAGAGCACGGTTATGAAGTAAATGACTGCGGCACATATACAAAGGATTCCTGCCACTATCCCGAGATAGCCAAGAAGGTGGCAACCGAAGTTAAAGAGGACAGAGCCGACAAGGGAGTTCTCTGCTGCGGAACAGGCATAGGAATGTCCATGGCTGCAAATAAGGTAAAAGGCATCAGAGCTGCTTTGGTATCAGATGCATTTTCCGCTAAATACACAAGGCTTCACAACGACGCCAACATAATCTGCATGGGCGAGAGGACAATAGGACCCGGCCTTGCCGAAATGCTTTTGGAGATATTCCTCACCACCGACTTTGAGGGCGGCAGACACAAGGTGAGAGTGGATATGATAAGAGACATAGAAAGCGAGAACTGATTTGGAAAAAATCACAATACTCAATAACCCTCTGATAAACCACAAGCTGACATTTCTGAGGGACAAAAACACTTCGAGCAGGGATTTTAAAAGGACTGTCGAAGAGATAACGGCTCTTATGATGTATAAGGTTTTTGAAAATGTACAGGGGGAGCCAAAGGAGATAGAGACGCCTCTCTGTAAAATGCAGGGTGAAACTCTTAAAAAAGGAGTGACATTCATACCTGTCCTCAGAGCAGGGCTCGCCATGGCGGAGGGAGCGGTTTCCGTCGTTCCCGATGCGAAAATAGGACATGTGGGAATGGTCAGAAATGAGGAGACGCTGGAGCCTACGGAATATTATTTCAAGCTTCCCGAAGGCGTTCATAACGACACGGTGATAATCCTCGACCCGATGCTTGCAACGGGCGGCTCGGCCGCTGCGGCAGTAAGCGCCGTAAAGAAGAGGGGAATAACCGATATCAAGTTTGTATCCATCGTTTCCGCTCCGCAGGGAATAGACAAGCTATCAAAGGAGCATCCTGATATAGAGATATACTGCGGTGCCGAAGACAGCGGACTCAATGAGAGAGGATATATAGTGCCCGGTCTCGGAGATGCGGGCGACAGAATATTCGGCACAAAGTAAAGGGCGCTTTGAAACGCCCTTTGAAAAAAACTATCTTCTGTAACTGTAACGGCCGCCGCGTCTGCGTCTGCGGTTCTTCACATTGAAATATCTTATGAGAACCAACAGGATTATGAGAAGCGCTATGACCAGCACGATGATTTTGAAAATCAGACTGCTGAAAAAGCCCTTTATCAGCGACATAATATATGCGAACTGAGATCTCTCTACCGACGATGAGGCGATGAGATTTATGTTCTGTCTCACTTCTCCGTCATATATTATGCTGGCCCGGCCGAGCACCTGACCCTTTTCTATGGGGGCGGTTATGTCGGCGTCATTGACAGAGGCTATCGATATTTCCGATCTGTCGGTGCCCGAAGGTAGAATATCATAGTAATCCTTCTCCAAAAGGAGAACGAGACTTGACTGATCGTCTTTTGCCAGATCAACCTTTACCTCGCATATCGGCTCGGTCATTGGAATATATATGTCCTTTTTGAAGTTCTGGAATGCGTAGTCCAAAAGCTTGGTGGTCTCGGTAAAGCTGCCCTGGGAGCCGTCGTCACGCTTAGGGGCGCCGAGGACTACCGTCAGAAGGCTTATGCCGTTTTTCTCGGCGGTGGCTGCAAGACACATGCCTGCGGGGCCTGTCCATCCGGTTTTGAGACCTGTTACACCCTCGTATACATATCTGTTGTCCTTATAAGGGGAGAGCAGATAGTTGGTGGAGAAGAAGGTGGTTTCGCCGTGCATATTGGTGGGGGCAAGTACGAGCTTGGCAGTGCCGCATATCTCTGTCAGAGTGGGGTTTTTCAAAACCTCTTTGGCGATAAGAGATATATCTCGGGCAGTCGTATAGTGATTATCGTCATGGAGACCTGTGGGGTTTGCAAAATGAGTGCCGGTGCAGCCCAGTTCCTGAGCTTTCTCGTTCATAAGAATGGCAAAATCTTCCTTGCTGCCGGAAACAGTTCTGGCAATAAGGTTGGCGGCGTCGTTACCTGAAGCTACGAGCAGGTATTTCAAAAGCTCGCTGAATACAATCTGTTCGCCTTCTTTAAGAAAAACGCTGCTGCCCTGTTCATAGAGACCGTCTATGTCCTCGTTTGTTACGGTCAGTATTTGATCAGGCTGTATGTGATCGACTCCGATAAGAGCCGTCATCAGCTTGGTTATACTGGCGGGATACAGCTGGGTATCGGCATTAGACTCCAAAAGAACGGTGTCGGTCTCTCTCTCGATAACGATATAAGCCGAAGCTTCTATCATAGGCGGTTCGGGGGCTTGAGCCGAAATTACGGCCGATACGGTCGGCAGTATCATAATAAAACACATAAGGAAACAAAGTATCCGCTTTGTCGGTTTCATAAAATCCTCCTTTGTTGCAGAGGCATAGCCCCATTTTTAATATAGTATTAGTATACCAAATTTCAGATGGCATTTCAACTCAATTTTATATTTTAAGAGGTGAAAAATGAGAATTTTAGTAGTTGATGATGAAAAATTGCTGGTCAAGGGTCTCAAGTTCAATCTTGAGAACGACGGCTATGAAGTCGACGGAGCCTATGACGGCAAAGAAGCTCTTGAGCTTTTTGAGAACAACAAGTATGATCTCGTGCTTCTCGATCTGATGCTTCCCGAAATATCGGGTCTCGAGGTGTGCAGAGCCATAAGAGAGAAGTCCAATGTGCCTGTTATAATGGTCACGGCAAAAACCGAGGGAGTTGACAAGCTCATCGGATTTGAGTACGGCGCCGATGACTATATCACAAAACCCTATGACATACTGGAGCTCAAGGCGAGAATAAGGGTCATACTCAAAAGAGTTATGGCGACGGCTCAAAGCCAGGCAAAGCAGGCCAAAAATACAGACTTTTTTGAAAACAGTGATTTGAAGGTAAACTTTAAAAACCGCTCCGTTATAGCCCACGGCAAGGAAGTGGAGCTTACAGCCAAGGAATTTGACCTTTTGTCCACCTTCATCAAAAACCCCTCGCAGGTGTTCAGCCGCGACGAGCTCTTGGAAGTGGTTTGGGGCAAGGACTATCTGGGCGACAACAGAACTGTCGATGTTCATATAAGAAAAATACGCGAGAAGATTGAAGAGGACGACGCCAATCCCAAGATAATTCTCACAAAGTGGGGAGTAGGTTACTATTTCAAAGATAATTGATAGACTTAAAATATTCAGAAGCCTGAGATTTCAGATATCGGCTGCCTTTTTCTGCGTTGTAACGGTGACGACGATAATACTCAATGTCTATCCCGCCACCACTCTGCGAAATCTGCTGGCGGACGCCAAGAAAAACGAGATGTTTGACAGGGGAACAGCCATAAGCACCGTGCTGCAAAACATCAGCTATGACAGCATTGAAGGCATAAAGGACGCGGTGGCAAAGGTGATAAATGCCGAAACCGAGGAGATCATGGTGTGTGATGCCTTCGGAAATATTGTATATTCCACCTATACTTCCGAGGAGATGGAGGGGGAAGAACTTTCGGAGGACTTTAACTCGGCAGCTCTGGGATTTGATGTGTTCAGATGCAAATACGATGAGGAGTCCTTTCGCTCGTCTCTCACCATGCCGATAATGCAGCAGGGATATGTAAGCGGAACTTTTCACATAAGTCAGACCGATACCGACAGTTCCAAGCTGCTGGTGGATATAAGAAATAATATATTCAATATTTCTGTTTTCATAGTAATCTTCAGCGGATTTATCGTGCTGATTTTTGTCAGCATGTTTTCCAGCAAGGTGTCGGCTCTTTTAAAGGGCGTCAGCCAGGTGGGAAGCGGAAATTACAATTATAAGGTAAAAGACGACGGAGGAGACGAGCTTTCCGAGGTGGCCAAGGAATTCAACAAGCTTTCGGAAAAGCTTCAGTCCCTTGAAAAAATCAGACAGGAATTCGTCTCAAATGCCAGCCATGAGCTCAAGACACCTCTTGCGTCGATAAAGCTTCTGTCCGACAGCATAATGCAGACAGACCATATGTCAAAAGAGGATACAATGGAGTTTTTGGTGGATATAAACGCCGAAATCGACAGACTGATAAGGATAACCGAAAATCTGCTCTATATCACCAAGACGGAAAGTCGCCCCGTTGTTGTAAAGGAGACCTGCAATGTCTCAAAGATTGCCGAAAGGTGCAGAGAGCTTTTGCAGGCAAACGCCGGACACCGAATGATCGAGGTAAAGGTGCGCACGGTGGATGACTGCCGTGTAATTGGCAACAACGATATGCTGTATCAGGTTATCTTCAATATTATGGAAAACGCCATCAAGTATAATAAGGACGGCGGAACCGTGACGGCAACGGTGGAAAAAGAAGGCGATATGTGCAAGATATCCATAGCCGATACGGGAATCGGCATGCCCGAAGGCGAGGAAAACAAGATCTTTGAGCGTTTTTATCGAATAGACAAAGCCCGTTCGAGAGCCATAGGCGGCACGGGACTCGGTCTTTCCATCGTAAACGACAACATAAAACTTATGAACGGAACTATAACTGTTAAAAGCAAGCTGGGAGAGGGAAGCCTCTTTGAGATAAGGCTGCCTCTTGCCGAAAATTAAGGAGGAAAAATGAAGGCGGTCACTCCGAAGTATGAGAGAGAAAACAAGGGGCACTATTCACCCGGAATAATTTCGGGCGGAATGCTCTATGTGTCGGGGCAGCTCTCGGTGGATCCCGACACGGGAAAAGTAGCCGAGGGCGGCATAGAAGCTCAGACCTTGCAGGCTTTTAAAAACCTTGAAAGAGTGCTTAAAGAGGGCGGAAGCTCTTTTGAAAAGGTTGTACAGTGCAGGGTTTATATATCTGATATGTCCCATTGGGATACGGTAAACAGAATTTACGGGGAGATATTTAAGGCTCACAAGCCGGCCAGAATAGTTGTGCCGGTGGGAGAGCTTCATTTCGGCTGTCTGATAGAAGTAGAGGCCGTAGCGGAGGTTTGATATGAATTATGTGTGCAGAAAATGCGGCATGACCGAGAGCGTCATGACAAAGCAGGCAAAATGCAGCTGCGGAGAGGTGTGGAGCCTCGAGTTTAACAAGCCTAAGTTTTCTCTCGAGCTTGTCGACAAAAGCTGCTGGAACATCTTCAGGTACAGGGCTTTCATGCCGCTCATCGGCGACGCATGGAAAGATGTCACACTGGGAGAGGGCATGACTCCCGTGGTGCAGTTTGATGAAGATGTGTCCCTTAAAATGGACTATTTTATGCCGACTCTCTCTTTTAAGGACAGAGGAGCCGCCGTCCTGATAACCCACTGCAAAAGCATAGGAATTGACAAGGTTGTGCAGGACAGCAGCGGCAACGCAGGCAACAGCGTGGCGGCATACTGCGCCAAAGCGGGCATAGAATGTGAGATATTTGTGCCAGAAGGCACATCTCCTAAAAAGATTGCCATGATAAAGGCACACGGGGCAAAGGTGAATGTGGTGCCGGGCTCCAGAGACGAATGTGCCAGAGTGTGTCGAGAAAAGGTGGAAAAAGAGGGAGTTTATTACGCCAGCCATGTGTTTAACCCCTTCTTTTATGAGGGAACAAAGACATACATATATGAGGTATATGAGCAGCTGGGCAGAGTGCCTCAGAATATCTTTGCGCCTTTGGGCAACGGAACACTTTTTATCGGCATAGTCAAGGCTTTGGAGGAGTTTAAAGAGAGCGGAATCATAGAGAGCTTCCCAAATATCTTTGCCGTACAGAGCGAAAACTGCGACCCGTTCTTTCAGGCTGCCGAAAGGCATCAGAAAGTCACTTCCAAAATATCCGTCTCGCCTACAATGGCCGAGGGCATAGCGATAGGCGAGCCCAAAAGGGGAGAGGAGATATTGGAGTATATTTATAAGTACGGAATAAAGGTTATAACCGCTCCTGAAAACGGAATCCTCGCGGCGAGAGCACGCCTCGCCGAAAAAGGAATATACTGCGAGCACACCGCAGCCGCAACCTTTGCCGCCTATGAGAAATATGTAAAAAGACACGGCAGACTGAGCGACTGTCTCATACCAATGTGCGGAGCGGGACTGAAATCGGATAAATAGATTGATTTTTATGTATCGGGTGTGATATAATAAAATCAGCAAATCAAATTTGATTACTAAAAGGCGAGGTGCATAAAAATGTTTAAAGATTTGATGGACACAATCGGCTTTGTCACAAAATATGACAAAGATGTGCAGTCGTTTTTGATCCGGAATTTCCGCCAGCTTCTTCCGGAGGCGAATTTCCTTGCGGAGGAAGACGGGATCCGTCAGGAACTTGGCGACGGTTATTGTTTCATTATCGATCCGATCGACGGTACGACCAACTTTATCTTTGATTATAAATTCAGCTGCGTTTCCGTCGGTCTTGCATGGAAAGGACGGATGCAGTTCGGCGTTGTGTACAATCCATATACAGAAGAATTGTACACGGCGGTTAAAGGAGAGGGCGCATACAAGAACGGAAAGCGGATCCACAGCAGTGAAAAAGGGCTTGGGGAAAATCTGGCTGCATTTGGCTGTGCCAGATATAATTCGAATGATACGAGCGAGACGGACCGCATTTTCCGATATGCAAAAATACTGTATCTCCATACGCTTGCGATCCGAAGCAGCGGTTCCGCCGCGCTTGACATTTGCCGGGTCGCTTCGGGAAGCAATGGGATCTATGTAGAACTGATGCTCCATCCGTGGGATTATGCGGCGGCATCGTTGATTCTGATGGAGGCAGGCGGATTCATTTCCACATTGGAGGGCGGAATGGTTACTTTGGATCGACCGTGCTCTGTGATCGCGGCAGGACGGCAGTGCTGGAAAGAGGCAACACAGCTTTTTAAATCGGCAGATTGAAAATGACCGAATTTCTCAAACCATCCATCCTGCAAGCACGACGCTGGCGATGAGACCGGCCAGCGTGGAAAGAAGAGCGCCGGCAAGGGTGTAACGTGTTTTTGTTACTTTGGCAGTCA